>CAMWJL010000001.1 GCA_947174565.1 uncultured Prevotellaceae bacterium
CCTCCTGTCCCTCCCCTTTCAGCCCCTCAAAATCGATGTCGGGGACATCGGTTGGTCGGAGTCCCCGACATCGGTCAGGCGGAGTCGGGGACTCCGATTTTGGGGCTGTGAAAGCGCAGTTGATGAAGCCGTGGGGAATAGCACAAATGATGCCTTCCTCTACGGGGGCATAAGAGACTCATCGCTGCCCGAACCGAGGGAGCAACTGCCTGTCGTCAAAACCAAACAAAACAGGAAAATGTTTGGAAAAGTGGCAGTGGCGAAGGGACGGAGGGGGAATAGGGCTGACAACGGGGTGGACAGAGGCTGTTACGGCGTGGTTTTGTATCAAAATCGAAAGTTATGGTTCAATATCTGAAATCCGACGCGCTATATTTCCACTAAATTTGCCGCTCAGAATAGTCCTCGGACTAACTCTCCCCAAGAGTGCGTCTGAAAAACGATGTGGGGAAACCGTCTGTTCGCCTATTAGTACACATTATATTATTAACAGTTTTATCTAATTATTTATCAAATCCAAATCGTATGAAGAAGATTTTACTCTCTGCTTCATTGCTCCTTGCGAGCATGACGACTTTCGCCCAGATGCCTGACGCATCGAAGTGGCAGAAGGGCGATGAGATTACCGACCAAATTGGTTGGGGCAATCTCAGCTTTGAAGAGCCTGCCAGCGATGACTCGTTTGACAGCTGGACGCTCGAATCCTCTAAGGGTAGTTTCACCAAGACTGGTGGTCTCTTTGAGGTGTATGACGGCGCAAACGTTGACCTCTATCAGGTAATACAGCTTCCTGCTGGTATGTACCGAGTAGAGTGCCAAGGCTACTATCGTTGTGGTAACTCATGGGACGACGACCCAAACTCTTTCGGCAATTCCGAAAGATGGGCTGACAACGCTTTGCTGTATGCACAGAATGGTACATACGACATCGACAACGAGGCTTTCACTCCAGCGCGCACATTCAAGACTCCTTTGATGCCGCGTCTGTTCCTCGCATGGCCTGAACAAATCTATGTAGATGAGGTGAAAGAAGGTTGGGACATGTCCGATGGCGACTACGGCGTAAAGGGCTGGGGTCCTTGCTCTGTGCCTGGTTCATTGGCTTGGTTCAACGCAGGTCTGTATCAGCCATACGTGGATGAGGACTATGACGAGACCAAGATTAAGTACAACACGACCACTTTCTGGTTGAAGGAAGATGGCTATGTGAAGGTTGGTGTGTCTAAGATGGAGCCAAGATCTGCTGACTCTTTCATGGCTACAAACTTCAAGATGTACTATGAAGGCGAAGTGGATGCCGAAATGGCTGAGCTGATGGCATTGCAGGAAGAAGTACAGGAGTACTACGACCAGCTGATGAAGATTCGCTCTAACTACAGCGAGGGCATGATTTACTCGCTCATCGACGACGCTATCCAGGACTTCGAGGACGACTACGGCACTCCCGACGAGCTTGAGGCTGAGCAGTGCGCTCCTGCCAAGGAGTATCTGCAAGACCTTATCGCAAAGGTGCAGGATGCAGAGGCTGCATACAACAACTTGGTTGCTGTACTTCCTAAGATTGAGTTGCTGTACAACACAACCGACTATGCTGGCAAGGCTGAGTTTGAGGCATACGTGCAGGCTGCCAAGAACTGCCTCGACCCCGACTATGAAATGAGCGCGGACGACAACTTCGACTCTTTCAAGAAGGCATACGACAACCTCATCGCTGCCCGTGTCACTTACCTGATGACTCAGGAGAAGGTGAACGGTGCTTACAACTTCTCTTCTGCTATCGACATGCCTTTCTTCTGCAAGAACGAGTACACTCCTGTTTGGAACGAAGAGGCTAACGCTTATCAGTTCCCAACTATCGAGGGTGTGGAAGATGCTTTCCAGCCTGAGAACACTTGGGCTACGATTCAGGAGCAGGGCTATGAAGAGGCAAGAGACGCTGAAGGCCACGAGTCATGGGTTCGCATCAGCGACGGTGTAACTCCTCTCTCTGAGAAAGCTGTTGAGAACCAGTGGTGCATCAAATCTACCACTTGGCATGGTGGTGCTCCTGCTGGCGTGACCATGCAGCACTCTTACCCAGCCATCGGCGGTTGGACTGCTGAACCTTCTGGCAACCCAGAGTTGGTATATCAGACACTCACAGGTCTGCCTGACGGTTACTACTCTATGTCTGCCCTGATGTGTAACGCAGGTGCTGACATCTCAGACCTCCAGTTCGCATACATCGAGACAACTGACGGCACGAAAGAAACTGCTCCGCTCACCAAGAAGGGCAACCCATGGTGGGGTGGCAACCGCGAAGCATGGCGCGAAGGTGTTTGGGAGAAGCTGAGCACTGCCATGGTATATGTAGGCGACGGCAAGGCGACTATCGGTGTTTCTTCCGACGCATTCTATGCAACAACAGGTTTCCAACTCTACTACTACGGTGCAACTCCTGACTTCGCTTCTCTCCTGAAGCCAATGGTGGAGAAGGCTCAGGCTAACATCAATGACAACCTTATTTGGAAGGGTGATATCGCCAAGGCAAATGCCCTCCTCGCCTCTATTGTTCTCGAGAACATCACTGACGGCGACGGCTATCAGGCTGCTCAGGCTACCATTGCCGAGGTTAACCAGTACGTTGCCACTGCTTCTGCAGCTGTGAACAACTGGAAGGGCATCGACAACTTCACTAATTTGGCTTCTAAGTATGAAGATGGCTCTGTTGAGAACGAAATCGCAAACACTGCCATGATGGAGTCTCTCATGATTGGTGAGGGCGACAACGACACTTACGAGTTGGCTGTTCAGAACGACAAGGACTATGCCGCTTACGTTACATACCTCGACTTCCGCGCAGCTATGGGCGAACTGATTGACGCACCTGCTGTTGCCGCTGTCGTGACTGAGCAGAACAAGAGCCTGATGGAGAAGATGGCTAACGACAAGGAATTGGCTGAAATGCAGGCTGCTTTGGCTCTGCCATACAACAAGGCTCTCCTCGCTTCTCTCGGCACTGCCGACGCTTCTGAGTCAAATCCTGTTGACATCACTGCTCTCCTCGTTAATCCTAAGTTCGACGAAGGCAACAAGGGCTGGACAGGCAACCCAACACTGACCAGCAGTGAGGCTATTCAGGCTGAACTCGGTGCTGCCGAAATGTGGAACTGCAACTTCGACGTATATCAGACGCTCTACTCTCTGCCTGCTGGTTGCTACAAGGTTGAGTGCCAGGCTCTCTACCGTGACGCAGGCGATGCCAAGGGCGCATACAACAACTGGTGGTATGGCGCAGGTGCCGACATGGAGTTCTGGGATAATCAGAACGCTAAGCTCTATGCTAACAAGCAGGAGACTATCATCAGCTCTATCGCATCCGTGCTGTTCACTGACCGCTCTATGACTGCTTTCCGCGACAAGATGATTAAGTCTGAGGAAGCTGACGAAGAAGGCAACGACGTATGGGTTGAGCACTGGAAGGCTATGAGCCTCGACGCTGTTGACCTCCCAGAGGGTCTTGCCGAAGAGCAGATTGAGATTAACACCGACGGTTGGTGGTGGGATATGGAGATTGATGACGTAGATGAATTCTACTACTATCCTTCTTCTCTGATGGGTATCTCTCGTCGCCTCACCAAGAACCCAGAGGCTTACAAGACTGAGGTCTTGAGCATGGTTGAAGAGGGCGGTTCACTCCGTCTCGGTGTCAAGAAAGAGACACTCGTTGGCAACGACTGGGTGGTATTCGACAACTTCAAGCTCTACTACCTCGGCACAGAGATTCCAACAGGCATCGACGAGGCTGCCGCAGCTAAGGCACAGGTGGCTGGCGTATTCTCACTGAGCGGTGCTCAGCAGCAGGGTCTCCAAAAGGGCATCAACATCGTGAAGATGTCTGACGGCACTGTGCGCAAGGTACTCGTGAAGTAAGCAACCGTTCCAAGAAGATTCATAACGAATCCTCATAACAAGAGGGGCTGAACCAAATCGGTTCAGCCCCTTATCGTTGCCTTTGTATCAAATTCAAAAGTTCCGGGTCAATATCTGAAAATCTGTATGCGCCATTCTTCCGAACTTTACCGCCGAGAACGATGAGACACGGCGCGTTACGCCTGTGCATCATTCATTACACATTATTATATTTATTAACAGTTTTATCTAACCAATCAAAACCAAAAACTCATGAAAAAACTATTCATGTTTGTTCTGACGCTGGCTGCCTCCATGGGGGGGGTAGTTCACGCGCAAAGTGCTGCCGACTGGCAGGCTGGTGATGATGTTACTGCACAGATAGGACTGGGCGACTGCGACGGCACGTTTACGGGCGAGTCGAAACCCAATGACTATGATGGCGGTGACGTAACCTCAATTGGTAACTACTGGAAGGGCAGCATGCCCAACGAGTTCCGAGCAGTTGAAGACGGCAAGGGTGTTCTTGCTTTCTACAACCAAAAGGAGTTCGACATCTACCAGGTAGTGCAGCTCCCTGCTGGTTCTTACACCATCAAGGTGCAGTCCTACTACCGCGAGGGCAACCCTAACGACACCTTCGCGAACTGGAACAACAAGGGTCGTGTCAAGAAGAACGCTTACCTCTATGCCTCTATCTTGAACGCCGCATCGGAAGTGGAGCGCGATTTCAGCAAACTGATTCGCTCAATGGCTCAGACTTCTAACACCGTTTCCCAGTACACATCAGACAAGGACTGGGCATCTGACGCTCACCGCACCGTGACTTACGGTGTGGAAGAACCGCTCGAAGTCTATTTCCCAAGCTGTAACATCGGTAACTACTATCACCTCTCACAGGGCTTCTACCCCAACGAGATGAAGATTGTGCTCTCTGAGCCAGCCGCTGTCCGCATGGGTATCCGCAAGGTAGCCTCTATCCCAGAGGATTACGTGCCACTCTACGACTTCCAGGTTATCTACAACGGTCCAGCCGATGATGAAGCTGTGCTCGACGCTGCTCGCGAAGACTGCCATCAGGCTCTTTCAGAGCTTGAGGACTTCAAGACTCAGTTGGAAGACGCTGGCTTTGAAGGCTTTGCTGGTGCTGTCAGCGACATCCTGATTGACCTTGAGGAGCAAATCGACGACGCTGAGTCAACCGAAGCACTCGACGCTATCCTTGCAAACATCAATGCAACCGTTGATAACTACCTCAAGAGCCTCGCTTCTGTCAATAGCTTGGACGACCTCATCAGCATGTCTGAGGACATGTTGGCATCAACCGAGTTCCCTGGCTACGATGCTTTCAAGGCTGCAGTAGAGAAGGCTCAGGCCGACGCAAAGACCGACGACGTTGAAGCTCTTGGCGATGACCCAGGTGCATACTTCGCAGGTGTGTACAACACTCTTGCAGAGGCTCGCGCCAACTACCTCGACTCTCAGGAGAAAGATGCAGATGGTGCTAAGGACTTCTCTGCTCTGATTAAGCATCCTTGGTTCGTGAACCCTGAATACACTCCAACTCAGAACGAGGACGGCACTTGGACGCTGAAGGAAGGGACTTGGAACTGGGGCAACGTTGGTAACCCTGGCGACTACTCAACAAATGGTGGCAGCAGAACTGACATCAGCTCAAAGGTAAGCTTGGGCACTGACGCTTCTATCAACAACCAGTGGTACAAGAGACTGAAAGCCTTCGGTGGCGGATGGTCAGCCAACAGCTTCCACCTGTTCTATCAGGCAGGTCTGATTGGTGTCAGCCAAGGCTGGTGCTCTGGCTTCGACGATTGGGAAGGTGTTTGCCAGCAGTTGGTTGGTCTTCCAAATGGTTACTACAGCTTGAAGGCACTGGTGCGCGGTAACAACGCCGACCCATGGAATGAAGACAATCTTCCTCCATACCACAACATCTTCGCAGAGAACTCAGAGGAAGTGAGAGTGACATCTATTGTTGGTCATACAGACAGCTACTATTGCAAGCAACTGCTTTCTGCCGATAACGGATGGTATGAGTGGAATCCTGTCATCTGGCAGGAGCACAAGACTGGCACAATCCAGGTGAGCGACGGTAAGCTCCTCATCGGTGGTCAGAGTAGCATGCTCGCTAACTTCACAGGCTTCCGCCTGCTGTTCTACGGCACAGAGCCTCCATTCTCCGCCCTGATTCAGAAAGAGCTTGACGCCATCAACGCTGATAAGGAAGGTCTCTTCAAGGGCGACATCAAGGCTGTTGACAACCTCCTTGCAAAGATTGCACTGCCTATCCCAGACGCTGCCGCTTACGATGCTGCATTGGTGGTTATCAACGAGGCAAATGACTATATCAACTTTGCCAAGTCGGCTATTAAGAAGAACAATGCACATGAAACCTACACCAACTTGATGGACAAATACACCACTGCCGACGAAGTGGCAATGCTCGAGCCAGCGCAGATGTATGCCATCAACTTGGGTGAGAACGACGATGACGTTTACACAATGGTTGAACCTGCCATTGCCGCAGCTGCCAAGTATAGCACTTACATGGAGCTGTATCACGCCGCTACTGCATACAAGGAGACCATCGGCAAGATTCTTACAGAACAGACTGATGCCCTCAAGGCTGGACACAAGAATGCTGAGACCATGCAGAAGTTCATCGAAACGCTCCAGTCAGCATACAACCGTGAAATGTTCGCTGACAAGGGTGCAGCCGACGCAACAGCAGAGCAACCTCTTGACATCACAAGCCTCATCGTGAACCCATCCTTCACCAACAGCCCATCTGACGGCTGGTCAGGCGAGACTCCTACTGTCAATGAGTACGGACGCAGCAACGCTGAGCTGTGGAACAAGAACGCATTCACGCTCTCACAGAAGATTGCAGGTCTCCCAGCTGGTACATACGAACTCCGTGTAAAGGCAATCTACCGCGATGGTGGTTCTGTTACACCTGAGCTTGTAGAGGGTTACAACAATGCTGGCAGCGTAGAGGCATGGAGCAACCACAACGCACAGCTCTTTGCCAAGGTTTCTGACGACAACGACCAGTTCTCTTACATCAAGGCTATCGAGTCTCTCAAGACCAATGAGAACACATTCACATACGTAGCTACTGCCTTCGAGGAGGAGGAGCAAGATGACGAGTCAATGCTGAGATTCGCCACCAAGTTCCAAAAGATTGCAGGCACAGAGATTCCTGCTGAAGAAATCTATGGCGAACCAGCTGTGGAAGACAAAGCAGAAGGTGAGTACCCATTCGACACCAAGGTTACAGTTGGTGAAGAGACCCTCTACTATCCTTCATCAATGCAGGGCTTCTACCAGTGGTGCGTGAAGGCTCCAGAGGCTGTGTCCAACAGCGTGCAGATTACGATCGAGGATGGTGAAACCCTCGAAATCGGTATCCGCAAGACTGCAGCCATCGGTAGCGACTGGGTCATCTTCGACGACTTCCAGCTCTTCTACCTCTCTGGCGACACGTTCAAGGAAACGCTCACAGGTGTTGAAGAAGTTGCCGCTCCTGTCAAGAAGGGCGACAAGGCTATCTACAACCTCGCTGGTCAGAAGGTGGATGCAAGCTACAAGGGCATCGTTATTCAGGACGGCGTAAAGCGTCTCAACAAGTAATCCCTCATTAGCATTCACAATTCTTAAATAAAGCACCCGCCGCTCGGCATGAGCGGCGGGTCTTTTTTGTGCCTTACAAAGCCACAAAAGGGGTCTGAGTCACACCCTGTTTGAGGTCTGAGTCACACCCCAAACAGGGTGTGACTCAGACCCCTTTTAGGGCTGTAAAAGCACGCCATGACAGGGAGTGAATGATGGAGCGTGGCAATGCACCCTTAGACCTCTTTCTCGCACAGGAAGTCAGGGGTGCGGCGGATGTACTCGAAGCCGAACCTGCAGCGCAGACAGTCGCGACGCTGGCAGTAGTTGTGGTGAAGTTGGAGAAGTGCCTGAGAGTCGGCAGCAGTGTCGCAGGGAATGCCAGCAGCCGCCCAGTCGCGGATGATGGCATTGTTCTCGGGCGGCAGTTGCTGCCACAAGGCGAAAGCGCGGTCGCAGAGGCTGTGGTCGGACTTGTAGCGACCATAGGCAAAGAGCATGGGAGCCACGCTGTTGATGACGAGAAGCTGGATGGATGCCGACGAGAGCGACTTCTCCATCGGCTTGGTGGGCTGAGAGGCAAAGGTGTAGTGGGTGCGCCAGTAGTCGCTCACATGGGTGAGAAACAAGGCACTCACCTCTTCGAGGCTCTCAGCGTTGAGCAACCGAGAGAGGTTGAGCCGCTGCTCGTAGTAGAGCATGGCAAGCTGCGCGATGCGGATGTGGGGGAAGTTGTGAGGACGAAGCCTCAGGAACTTCCAAACACTAACAGAGATGGGCGTGAGGGAGAATTTGTGACGGAGATAACGGTACTCCTTCTGCAATCGGTAGTAGTAGTCATCCTGCGTCCCTACGCCTTGTGACACAGGAGGTTCTCCCTGCGGAGACACGTCTTCGAGCAGACCTGCCTGACCGAAGAAGATGGCTTCAATCTGAAACAGGTTGTCGCGATGCTTGCCCACCGCCATCATGGGGATGGAACACGCCCACTGCTCGAAAGCGTCGCCATTGATGCCAAAGCCGAAACTGCGGGCAAGGGTGACAAAGAGGGTGTCCTCCCAGTTCTTGTCGAGGCTCTCGCGCCGCTGCATGATTTGGCGAGCACGCTCCTCGAACCGCTGGAGGGTGAGGGAGGTCAGCCAGTTGTGTACCTGAAAGAGAGGCAGCCCCCCTACCACCTCGCGACAACGGGGACGGGCATCATTGCGGCTGAGGGCAGTGTAGTTCTCGCGCACCGAAACGGGCACGGAGAGCTGCAACTGCGGAATGGGCTGTCCGTTAGGATAGCAGAGCGGCTGGTCGATGTCAGTCGCCACATGCAGAATGATGTTATCGTAGGCAGGATTGGTGTCGTGGTGATGCCGAAACCAGTCGCTGCTCTTGAGATGCAGCTCCACGTTGCCCACCCATTCCGTACCGTCCAGTTTAATCTTCGCCCCCGTGAAGTCGGGGCCTGCATCAGTGTTGTGAATGCCAGGACTGAGCACCTCCAGCAAGCGTCCGTCGGTGGTGCGAAGCTCGCGCAGGGGGAAAAGCTTGTGCATCCATGTGTAATGCAAGAGTTGTTCCATGTTTTGCGTTAAAAAATCTTTTCAAGTGAGACAAAGTTACTACTTTCCATTCAAATCTCTCGTTTCTTTGCAAAGATATTACTAATTTTGCAGACAAAAGAGAGCTGATGGCGAAACGATTCACGCATATTGACTGCTTTGCAGGACCAGGAGGCATTTGCACTGGTCTTCATGCTGCTGACTTCGAGACATTAGTGGCGATTGAGTATGTCAAAAGTTGCTGTGAAACTTACCAATACAACCATCCCGAGGTGCATGTGATACACTCTGACATCCGAAAGGTGGGAAAGGAGGACATCGAAAAGTATATACCTCAAGAAGGCGTGGATTTGGTGACATCGGGAATGCCATGCGAGACATTCAGCAATGCGGGCACAACGTCGCGTTCATTCTATGATGACCGTCAATTTCTTTTCCGCGAGGGCATTAGGATTGCCCAACTGGCAAATGCGAAGATGATTCTGTTTGAGAATGTTCCCGGGATTACTTCCAAGACTGTTGCTGCGGACGACCCCACGTTAATCATCAATGTGCTGAAACAAGAGTTGAAGGAAGCTGGATACGAGAATTACATCGAGGCGAAACTCAGCGCAGTGGATTTTGGCGTTCCGCAGAAGCGTGTGAGGTATTTTATATTGGCGACACGGTTTAAGGATTGGGAGTTGTCGGCACCAACGCCAACACACACAGAAGCCGTCACCGTTGGAGATGCCTTGGCAGGACTGCCCGAGGTTTTCCCTAATACGGATATATATGGGACAGAATACACCAAAGAGGCATCGGCATATTCTAACCTAATGCGCAATCTCGAATTTTGGCATAGAGAGTCATTCGATGACTCAAAAATTGTCAATCATTTCCCCATGCGCCATAAGGCTGGGACACTGAAACGTTTTTCACTGATTCGCCCAGGAGAGGGAGTGAAACATTTATTTGCACGTCTAAGTACAGAAGAAATAGCAAAGCTTCAAGCACAGAAGGTGTTGCCCAAAAAGGTTTTTGCAAAGAGGAATATCCGACTGGAAAAAGACAGACCTGCCTTAACCGTAACGAGCCATTGTCTTGATGAAAACATCCATCCCATTCAGGACAGAGCACTCACCGTCAGGGAATGCGCCCGTTTGCAGTCATTCCCAGACACTTACTATTTCTGTGGTCCCTATTCAGTTTCTCATGACAATAGGGATGTACAGGACAAATACGAACAGATTGGCGATGCAGTCCCTCCACTTTTGGCATACGCATGGGGCAGCAACATCAGCAACATCCTAAACAGATACACGCTATGAATATCGAAGAGAAAATCTATGATTATAGTTTGTCTCACTACAACAATGTGTACAAGCTGACAAAGGAAAGGCTGGAAGCCGAAGCAATGGACAAACCCCACAACAGCATCCTGTCTGATTCAAAGAAGAAAGAGATTGAAAATCTTGCCCAGCTCGAAGCTATCAAGACAACAATGACGGATGGGAGATTATTGTTCCCTGATGACATTCCCTTGCTTTGGAACTCTATCTATAAGGCACATCTGTACCGCAAGTCGGGTATAAGCGACCCCGAAGTTGTGGCAAATGCAATTGCAGCGGCTCAAAGTTGGAAAGCTGCTTCTGGACACGCTTTTGAATATATGACAAAGGATTTGGCTACGCTTGCTTTTCATGGAACGTCCATTCGTTTCATTTTGCAAAAGGATTTGAACACCTTATTGAAAGCAAACGAATTAGCCAACGAGGTGAGGGATATCAGTTGGCTAAAGGAGCAAGTCAAGACAGACAATTTTGACCTTTATGCGGTCAATGATGTAGATGACAAGACTTATTGCTTTGGATGTGTACAATGCAAAACAAGCATTCGCGACAGAGTTTCGCGCGACAGGGAAATTTCTTCGACAGCTATGAGTGCTTACTTTTGGAGTATCTCCATCGTGCTTGACGGGACTTATCTTAGTACACCCAAATACCGCACAATGGTAAATGGCGGTGAGAGTCCGTTCTTGGACAATGGTTGGCACGGCATGTACGACCTTTCGGGTTGCTATCCTGTTGACCGCATCTATGCCCTTGACGTACAATTCGATTTATTACGCAGCCATGCGATACAAGCAAAAGACGCTTGGTTGAAGCAAAGGCAGTGGCTTGACAGAACTTGGAGAGCAAAATAGCATTATAAAAAAACAATTTGAAAAAATAAAAAGAGATGAAAATAGCATTGATAGGATATGGCAAGATGGGCAAGATGATTGAGCAGATTGCCTTGAACCGCGGTCACGAAATCGTGAGCATCATCGACATTGACAATCAGGAAGATTTTGAGAGCGAGGCGTTTGCCAGTGCCGACGTGGCCATCGAGTTCACCACCCCCATGACTGCCTATGGCAACTACCTGAAGGCATGGAAGGCTGGCGTGAAGGTGGTGAGCGGCAGCACGGGCTGGCTGAAGGAGCATGGCGACGATGTGAAGAAGGCATGCACGGAGGGTGGCAAGACACTCTTTTGGGCCAGCAACTACTCAATCGGTGTGGCCATCTTCAGTGCCGTGAACAAGTATCTGGCGAGCATCATGAATCAGTTCCCCCAGTATGACGTGAAGGAGGTGGAGACGCACCACATCCACAAGCTCGACCATCCGTCGGGCACGGGCATCACGCTGGCTGAGCAGATTGTGGAACGCTTGGACCGCAAGAAGGACTGGACAATGGGCTACTTGCAGCAGCCTGACGGCACGGTGGAAGGCTCAGACGAGGTGGCCGAAGACCTGTTGCCCATCAGCAGCATCCGACGCGACGAAGTGCCTGGCATCCACTCGATTACGTGGAACAGCGAGGCTGACCAAATCACCATCACGCACGATGCACACTCGCGTCAGGGCTTTGCGCTGGGGGCTGTCATCGCAGCAGAGTTCACCGCACAGCACGAGGGACTGCTCTCGACCGACGACCTTTTCAAATTCTAACAGGAGACCATGGGATTCGACTATAAAAACTTTAAGAAGACTCGGTCGGGCGAGGCGAACAAGCCTGAGTGGGCTGGCTGGAAATGGGTGAAGTTTGGCGTGGTTACGGCTTGCTATTTGGCTTTCCTCATTTGGGTGAAGTCTTGGTGGGGGCTGATTGTCGTGCCTTTCATCTACGATGTGTATATCAGCAAGAAAATCAAGTGGACGTGGTGGAAGGAGCTGGAGAGCGACGTGGCACGCACCCTCATGAGCTGGGTGGATGCCATCGTGTTTGCGCTGGTGGCTGTGTATTTCGTCAACAATTTCTTTTTCCAGAACTATCAGATTCCATCGTCGTCGCTGGAGAAGACGCTGATGACGGGCGACTTCCTGCTGGTGAGCAAGATGAGTTATGGTCCACGCATTCCGCAGACTCCGCTGACAATGCCGCTGACACAACATACGCTGCCGCTGGTGAACACGAAGTCGTACATCGAATGGCCGCAGTGGGAGTACCGCCGCGTGAAGGGGTTCGGCAAGGTGGAACTGGGTGACATCGTGGTGTTTAACTACCCTGCTGGCGACACGGTGGCTGTGGCTTACAATGGCGACTACTACGATTTGTGCTACCAACTGGGATGCAAGGCGGTGATGGAACAGGGGTATGAAGTGCCGCTGATGCAGGACCTGCCACGCGAGGAGCAGCAGATGCAGTTCGACCAGCTGTATAACATTGGCAAGCAGGTGGTGGCATCGCAGAAGAATATCTACGGCAGTGTGACCAGCCGTCCTGTTGACCGCCGAGAGAACTATGTGAAGCGTTGCGTGGGGTTGCCTGGACAGACGCTGCAAATCAAGGACAAAATTATCTATGTGGATGGCAAGAAGGAGGAGACTCCGACGTTCGCACAGTTCAACTACAAGGTTTATACCCACAACTATCAGGTGCTCAGCAGCGAGATGTGTGAGGAGCTGAACATCAGCGATGAGGACCGCGACAAGATTCAGGACCATGAGATGGGCATTCCGCTCACACGCATGGCGGTGGAGGCGTTGCGTGCCGACAAAAGCTTCTGCGACAGCATCGTGGAGGTGAAGGATGGCTACTGGGGCAATCTCTACCCCATCAACCACCAATATGGCTGGACACGCGACAATTATGGTCCCATTTGGATTCCAGCCAAGGGACAGAGCGTGAAGCTGACGCTGGACAATCTGGCGATTTACGAGCGTCCTATCCGTGTGTATGAGAACAACAAACTGGAGGTGAAGGATGGTCTTATCTACATCAATGGCAAGCAGACCGACCAATACACCTTCAAGATGGACTATTACTGGATGATGGGCGACAACCGCCACAACTCGGCTGATAGCCGTTACTGGGGTTTCGTGCCCGAGGACCATGTGGTGGGCAAACCGCTGTTCATTTGGCTCTCGCTCATCACCGACCGCTACGGACAATCGCACGGTGTGCGCTGGAAACGGATATTCACTTGGGTGGATAACATCAAGTGACAGATGATTCTTCCAAGTGCCTACTTGCCCCCTGTCTCGTGGTTCTCTGCCCTATTAAGGGAGGAGTCTGTCTTGATTGAACAACATGAGAACTACCAGAAGCAGACGATACGCAACCGATGCACCATCGACTCTCCGAATGGTCCGCTGAACCTGTCGATTCCCGTAGATAGGAGCATTTTCACAGGTGGCAAGTGTCTGATGAAGGATGTACGCATCAGTGACCACAACGACTGGCAGCACCAACATTGGTACGCCTTGGAGACGAGCTACTTCAACTCCCCTTTCTTCGAGTATCTGCAAGATGACTTGCGTCCGCTATATGAACGGAAGTGGGACTTCCTCATCGACTTCAACGAAGCCCTTATCAACAAATGTTGCGAGATGCTTGACGTGCAGCCAAACATTTCGCGTACATCTTATTATATGGGAATTGACTTCGTGGTCAACAGCCAACTGTCAACAGTCAACTACTATCAGGTCTTTCAGCAGAAACATGGTTTCTTGCCCAACCTGAGCATCATCGACCTCATTTTCAACATGGGACCTGAAAGTGTGCTTGTGCTACAATCTCAACGCAACACGGAAGTGTCGCGCTGACAACCTGCCACAAGGCTCATTCCTTCCTCATATAAGGAAAATTTAACTTTTTTTGCTGTATTTAGAAAAAGATTTAATACATTTGCATAACTTTTCAGTAGTATGGCAATTGAAGCAGACTATTTCAAGGTGGATATAGACCAAGTGCTGAAGGACAAGCTGGGCAAGAAGTTCAAGTTTGTTCCTCGCTTTTTGGTGTCGTGGCTGAAAGGCATTATCCATCAGGATTGGATGAACGTACATTTATGTGGCGAAGGGAAAGGACAAGTGGGCGTGGAATGGCTGGACGGATGCCTCAAGTATCTGAACTGCACAACGAAAGTACAGACCAACATTGGGGGCGTGATTCAAAAGGGGTTAGATGCCCTGCCCAGCAATGAAGGAGGACGCTATTTCACCATCGTATGCAATCACCCCCTTGGAGGACAGGATGGCATTGCATTGGGTTCTATCGTCTGCCACAAATACGACAGCCAAATGGTCTATTTGGTCAACGACTTGCTGATGAGTTTCAAAGGGTTAGCACCACTATGTGTGCCCATCAACAAGACGGGACGCAACGGACGGAACTTCCCAAAGATGGTAGAAGCAGCGTTTCAGTCTCCGAAGAACGTGGTTATGTTCCCTGCTGGGCTTTGTTCTCGAAAGGGAGAGGATGGTGTCATCAGAGACGTTGAATGGAAGAAAACCTTCATCACCAAGTCCGTACAATACAAAAGAGACGTGATTCCCGTCCACTTCTCAGGACACAACTCCGACCGTTTCTACAACATTGCTCGGTGGTGTAAGCGACTGCACATCAAGTTCAACATTGCCATGCTGTATTTGGCCGATGAGATGTATAAGAATCAAGGCAAGACCTTCACCGTCACCTTTGGAGAACCCATCCCTTGGCAGACGTTTGACAAGTCAAAGACACCTTCCGAATGGGCACAGTGGGTGAAAGACAAGGTATATCAGTTAGATAAAGGGCAATAGGGCGATACCGCGCATGCCCCAGACATCAGAATAAGGACATAACAAGATATGGAAGCAGAAATCATAGCACCTATCCCCAAGGAGGTGCTAAAATCAGAACTGACAGATGACAAACGCTTGCGCATGACCAGTAAGAGCAACAATGAGGTGTTTGTCATCACTTGGCAAGACTCGCCAAACGTGGTACGGGAGATTGGGCGTCTTCGCGAAATCGCTTTCCGTGCTGCAGGTGGCGGAACAGGCTTGGATTGCGACCTCGACGAGTTCGACACCATGGAGAATCCTTACAAACAGCTCATTGTGTGGAATCCAGAGCAGGAAGAGATTATTGGCGGATACCGCTACATCCTTGGTCCCGATATCCAACTGGACGAGAAGGGGCAGCCCATCTTGGCAACCAGTCACATGTTCCACTTCTCAGAGAAGTTCATCAAAGACTACATGCCCTACACCATTGAGCTGGGACGCTCGTTTGTCACGGTCGGATACCAATCCACTCGTTCTGACGGCAAGTCGATTTTCGCTCTTGACAACCTGTGGGACGGACTTGGAGCACTGGCTGTCATCATGCCTAACTGCAAGTACTTCTTCGGCAAGATGACCATGTACCCCAGCTACAACAGGAAGGGACGTGACATGATTCTCTACTTCCTCCGCAAGCACTTCGGTGATAAAGAAAGTCTTGTGATTCCGACCAAACCATTGGAACTGGAGCACGACCCTAAGGAGTTTGAGAAAATCTTCTGCGAAGAATCTTTTAAGGAAGACTATAAGATTCTCAACCGTGAAGTACGTGCCTTAGGATACAACATCCCCCCACTCGTCAATGCCTACATGGGACTCTCTCCCACAATGAAGATGTTTGGCACAGCCATCAACTACGGCTTTGGCGACGTGGAAGAAACGGGCATTTTGATTGCCGTCAGCGAAATCTACGACCAGAAGCGCATCCGCTATGTAGATAACTTTGCCAAGGAACACCCCGAATACATCCGCATCACCAGCGGTGCTAACAAGGTCATCTACGAACCCAAGAACAAAGACGAACTCAGCGATGGTTTCGACCCCGTGAAGTGACTTCCCTCTTTAGCTTTTTTCACACATCTATTATATAAAGGGGACAACAACCCTCGTAAAAGTGGCACAATTTCTTAGTTTTTGTGCCACTTTTTTTTGTTAATACAAATAAAACGCCTACTTTTGTATAAAATTTAACAATCTGTGTATTAGAAAGACTATGGCATTTACAAGAATCACCGCTGCAGAGGCTGCAGCACTCATCAAGAACGGAGATAATATCGGTCTGTCGGGGTTCACCCCAGCGGGCACACCTAAGGCAGTGACGGCAGAGATTGCCAAGATTGCACACGCTGAGCACGAAGCAGGACGCCCTTATCAGATTGGCATCTTCACTGGTGCATCCACTGGTCAGTCGTGCGATGGCGTACTCTCTGACGAGCAGGCTATCCGCTATCGCGCCCCCTATACAACGAACTCTACATTCCGCAAGCACGTCAATTGCGGTGAAATCGCATACAACGACATCCACCTTGGCATGATGGCTCAGGACCTCCGCTATGGCTTCCTTGGTCAAGTTGATTGGGCTATTCTTGAGGTTTGTGCTATCGAAGAAGACGGCAAAGTCTATCTCACCGCCGCAGGTGGCATTTCCCCTACAGTAGCACGCCTTGCCAAGAAGGGCATCATTTTGGAACTGAATGCCTTCCATTCACCCAACTCAAAGGGCATTCACGATGTCTATGAGCCACTTGACCCTCCTTACCGCAAGCCCATCCCCATTGAAAAGGTGACTGACCGTGTGGGTACACCCTACCTCCAGCTCGACCCCAAGAAGATAGTGGGCGTGGTAGAGTGCAACCTACCTGACGAAGCTCGTTCCTTCAAGGACGCAGACCCCATCACTGACAAGATTGGTGAGAACGTGGCTAACTTCCTCATGAACGAGAAGAAGCGTGGCATCATTCCACCAAGTTTCCTTCCTTTCCAAAGCGGTGTAGGCACTACCGCCAATGCCATCCTCTTCGCCTTGGGCAGCAACCCTGAAATGCCAGCCATGGAAGTCTATACAGAGGTGTTGCAGAACGCCATCGTGGACCTCATGTTCGAGGGCAAGGTGAAGTGCGCTTCTACCTGTTCGCTCACCGTCACCAACGACAAACTGCTGAGCATTTACGACAACATCGACTTCTTCAAGGACAAGCTTGTGCTCCGTCCTTCTGAAATATCCAATAACGCTGAGGTCATTCGCCGTCTTGGGCTTATCGCCATCAACACCGCCATCGAGGTGGACCTCTATGGACACGCTAACTCGACGCAGATTTGCGGCACCAAGATGATGAACGGTATCGGTGGTTCAGGCGACTTCGAGCGCAACGCCTTCCTTTCTATCTTCACTTGCTCCTCTGTAGCAAAGGGCGGTGCTATCTCTTCCATCGTGCCTTTCTGTAGCCACGTTGACCACACAGAGCACGACGTGAACATCATCGTGACCGAGCAAGGCGTGGCAGACCTCCGAGGCAAAAGCCCTGTCGAGCGTGCTCGCACCATCATTGAGAATTGCGCACACCCCGACTACAAGCAACTCCTTTGGGACTACCTCAAAATCTCGCAGAAAGGTCAGTCATGCCACAACCTCGCTGCCACCCACGCATTCCACGACACTTTCATCAAGGAAGGCGACATGCACAAGGTAGATTTCAGCAAATTCACTTAATAGAACAAAACGATTAAAAGATTGAAGCATTGAAATTCATTTCTTGGAACGTTAACGGACTCCGCGCCGTGTACGGCAAGGGTTTCTCAGAGACCTTCGCCGTGCTCGACGCGGATTTCTTTTGCCTGCAAGAAACCAAGATGCAGGCAGGGCAGCTCGACCTCGCCTTCCCTGGCTACCAGTCTTACTGGAACTACGCCGACAAGAAAGGCTATTCTGGCACAGCCATTTACACCAAGCACACGCCCCTCAACGTGTCCTACGGGCTTCCGCAGGACATCATTCAGCAGATGCCAGCCAACGACTGGCTGGAGATGAATACCGAAGGACGTATCATCACCCTCGAATATGATGCCTTCTACGTCGTCACCGTCTATACCCCCAACTCACAGGATGGGCTTAAACGGCTTGACCAACGCATGATTTGGGACGATGCCTTCCGCCTGTATCTGCTGCAACTGAATCAGAGGAAGCCCGTCCTTGCCTGTGGCGACATGAACGTGGCACACCAAGAAATCGACCTCAAGAACCCCAAATCGAACCGCCACAACGCAGGTTTCACCGACGAGGAACGCGCCAAGTTCACCGACTTGCTCCAAAGCGGCTTCACCGACACCTTCCGCCACTTCTTCCCTACACAGGAGAACATCTATTCATGGTGGAGTTACCGTTTCCACGCTCGCGAGAAGAACACTGGCTGGCGCATCGACTATTGGCTCTGTTCCAATCAGTTGCAACCACAGCTATTCTCCGCCAAAATACATACAGAAATTATGGGCAGCGACCACTGCCCCGTAGAAGTAGAAGTTCGGCTTTGACCAAGCGTCAAAGCCGAACTTCTTTTTTATTGGAAATACGTTTCCATCAACTTTTGGGCACTCTCATCGCCCATGTCAATGGCACGTTGAATGTTTAGGCGAGCGTTTTCACGGTCGCCTTTTTGTAACTGCGCATAACCAAGAATGCGGTAGGCATCGATGATGTCGGGATTCAGCCGAATAGCCATTTGGCACGACTCGATACATTCGTCCAACAAACCTACACGAATAGTGATAACAGCACGCGCTACATGATAAAGCGGTGTGCGCGGTGCCATCTCTATCGCCTTGTTGATGTCGTCCAACGCCTGTTGGAACATGCGCGCATTGACCTCTATCTGAGAACGTTCGTAGAAGAAGACGGCACTCACCTTCCCTTCCAACAGATAAGCGTATTGGGTGTAGTCAAGCACCGCCTCACGATACTTGCCCGCATTGGCATAAAGCTGTCCCCGACGAATGACATAGTTTGCCGCCTCGCGTGGCAAGGGATTGCCCATCAAAGCCAAAGCAGAATCCAGCGGTGCCACCACAGCACTCAACGAATCGCCACGCTCCTCACGCGCCATGCTGATGGCATACAAGTAGGCCGCAGCAGAACTGCTACCCTCTCGCAACAACTCGTCATAAATAGCGATAGTGGCATCATAATCCTTCGCCTCCATCAGAATCTGCGCCTTTAGCGTCTGGCACTTGACGTATTCCTCCTTTTGCTGTTCGCTAACAGGCTTCGCAGCATTCAACGAAAGTGCTTGCTCAACATACTGCCGCACCACGTCGAGCGTCCACGGCTCATAGGCAGGTTCTGGTTGCAGCCGCAACTTGTCGAAAATCAGCGACGCCACATTATAGTTACCTGCCACTTTATCTTCCACCAGCGACAAATACTGCGCCAAATCCTGTGCCGCCTCATCAAAACGCATGAGGTCAATCAGCGGTGTGGCACGTCGCAAATAGCCTTCCGCATTCTTTGGGAATGCCGTCACGAAACGATTGACCATATCCATATACTCCTCATTCCCAGCCGACCGCGATTTGATGTAGAGATACACCAAAGCCTCCTCTGCCGTAGCAGGCAAAGCCTTCGGGATGAAGATGTTGTTCAGTGCAGCAGATGCCGAATGGGACGGAATGGCAACCATATTCAACGTCTCGCAGAAACGGGCATCCAGCACATAGCTCTTAGTGCCCAAGGTGGAATGCAGTATCCCAACCAATGCGCCCGAAGCATTGAAGACAGGCGACCCCATCAAACTCTCGTCCAACTGACAATCCAAGCCATAGTAAGCATATTTCCCCTGAATGAGAGACGTGTCTTCTACCACCACTTGCTTGCTCTGCACTGCCGTTCCATCAGAAGGATGCAGCACATACAAAGTCGATTTCAGCGGCTGAACATCCGTGACCACGGGATAAGGGGCTTTCATCTTCACGGGGACATGGAAACGCACCAGCGAGTAGGTATCATCAGCCCCCAACACATAATCCACCGCCACTTTCTTCCCGTCAGCACCCACCACATCAGCCTTATACGCCCCCTTCAGCACACGGAAGTCAGCCAACGCCTCACCATTCTCGCCCACATAGAAGCCGATGCCTTGATGGAGGAGCACACCTTGTTTGTCATACGCATTCACCGAAAATATGCCCTTTCTGACCTTCGCCGCAAACTTGGGTTGAGCAAAGACCACACACGCCATGCAGCAGAGGGAAAGGGTGAATAGAAACGATTTCTTCATGATTCGATTTACATAACCTATTGATTGTCCAACAAAGACCGCGCGTTGTCCCATGCCGCCTGTGTGAGCTTCTCGCCACTCAGCATGTGGGCGATTTCCTCCACACGCTGTTCCTTGGTCAGCGGAACGATGTGACTCAATGTCGCATCATCGGTGTCTTCCTTATATACTTTATAATGATGGCTGCCCAGTGCCGCTATCTGTGGCAGATGCGTGATAGAGATGACCTGCCGCTCGCGCCGCCCCATCTCCTGCATGATGCGTGCCATCTTCTCAGCGATAGAGCCACTCACGCCCGTGTCTATCTCGTCAAAAATAATGGTCGGCAGCTTGACCGCACCAGCAATCAACGCCTTGAGAGACAGCATCACACGAGCAATCTCGCCCCCCGAAGCGATTTGGCTGACAGGTTTCAATTCGCCGCTCTTATTGGCATTGAAGAGGAACTGCACTTGGTCATACCCCGTAGGAGTCAACTCTGAGGGATGCGCCATCACCGAACACTTGAACTGCACGTTGGGCATGCCCAACGGCAACAGCCGCTCCTGCATCTCCTGCTCCACTTGCTTGGCAACCTTTCGGCGTGCGTCAGACAGCTGCTCCGCCAGTTGGACACACTGCTCCCGCTGCGCCTCCACCTGCTGACGAAGCGTTTCTATCATGTCGTCAGCATGCGTGATACGCATCAGCCGTTCCGTCAGTTGATCCTGCAAGACCAGCAAATCCCCCACGGTCTCCACCCCGTGCTTCTTCTGCAAAGTATAGATGGTATTCAGCCGCTCATTCACCTGCTCCAAGCGTTGCGGATTGTACTCCACATCCTCCGCATTCCCCTCCAGTTCGCCAGCCACATCTTTCAGTTCTATATAGCAAGAGTCTATCCGCTCTGCAAGTTCCTCAGCCGCAGCATATACAGACGCAATGGCGCGCAACTCGGAAAGCCCCTGTTTGAGCAGCCCCAAGGCATCAGTTCCGTCGGTCGATGACTGCAACAGATTCGCCACCGTGTAAAGCGCAGATTTGATGTCCTCGGCATGCTCCAACGTCTCTTGCTCTGCCTCCAACTCAGCCTGTTCTCCCTCCTGCAAGTTAGCGTCCGCGAGCTGTTCCACCTGAAAGCGCAGGTAGTCCTCATCCTCCCGACTGCTCTTAGCCTCCGCCTGTGCCGCCTCCAACTCATGCGCCGATGCCTTATAAGCCTTGTACGCTTCCTTATACGCATCGAGCAACGCCTGATGATTGGCAACAATATCCAAGATGTTCAGTTGGAAGTCCTCTTTGCCCAACAAGAGATTCTTATGCTGTGAATGCACATCAATGAGCTGCTCGCCGATTTCCTTCAGCTGCGCCAAAGACGCTGGCGTGTCATTGATAAAAGCACGAGACTTGCCCGATGCCGTCAGTTCGCGTCGGATGATGCACTCCGTGCCGTCGAAATCGAAGTCATTCTCACGGAAAAACGCCTCTAACTGGTAAGAAGACACGTCGAACGTGCTCTCTATCACACAACGCTTGGCTCCCGCCTTCATCGCTTTCGAGTCAGCGCGTTGCCCCAAGAGCAGACCGATGGCACCGATGATGATGGACTTTCCCGCACCCGTTTCGCCCGTGATGACGGAGAAGCCCGAATGGAAATCAATGTCCAAGTGCTCAATCAGTGCGTAGTTCTCTATGTGCAGATGACGAATCATTTCTTAATTCTGTTCCAATAAGTGTTTTGGCTGGCATTGATAGAAGAAACGATGTCATAGACCTCCTGCTTCTCCTTCTCCGTCCCATGCCCTGAATAGATGTTGACAATCTCGTCGCGCTTGAAGTCCGTATAAATCTGAGGCAGCTGCGACAGCGGCTTGTTGCTATGTGCCTCCTTCAGCAGCTCCAACGCCTCGGTGACAGCCACCCTGCCACGGTCGGCATTCTGCGACATCTCGTCTAACCCCTGCCGATAGTACTTATACTGCATCTGCCGCAGGGGTTCGAGCGACGACTCCATATAGTCATTGATGATGGCATGCCTGTTCTTCGAGTCTTGGAACGCCTTCCAACCCGTGCTGCCCATGCCTTGCGCGTTATTGACAATGCTCTCCACTACATGCAGCACCTCCGTTCCGCCCAGCGGAGAGAAGGTGTCCAGGTCCATGCCGATAAACAGATAGGCATAATAGGCAAGCATGGCGGTCAGGTTGTCATCCAGATTGTTGATGTTGAACTCCAGCGGGTCATGCTCCTTGTATGTGAAGGAAAAGTCAGCGTCCTTCATCGAAAAGACGGTCGTATTGTAAGCCGAATTGAAGACAGGACGCGACACTTGGAACAGCAGTTCCCCCGTGAACGCATTGTTCGCCTCGTCATACTTCTTAATCGTGATGTTCATGCTGCAATCAATCCGTTCCGACTTCTGAAACTGGAGGTCGGTCCACTCACGGTTGTTCATAAACTCCGTGATGGCACTCTCGAGCGTCTCAAACACGCTCTTGTTCGTGCCCTGCACCTGCGAGTGAATCACCTTGACCGTACAATTCAGCTCCTGCGCCACCGCATCGACGACACGAAACGAACACAAGAAGCCACCCAAGAGGCAAAGGAGAAAACGGCTGATTTTACACATCACACTTTCTTTTTTTCGGACACAAAAGTATAGCTTTCTGCCGACATAGCCAAATAATCTCCCACCAAATTCGGGATGAGTCCCCAATACCCTCCCCATTTCTCTCGCTTCCGACCTCTCACCGCCCACCCCTCAAAAAACGCTCAAAAATCGGAGTCCCCGACATCGACCAATCGGAGTCCCCGACTCCGACCGACCGATGTCGGGGACTCCGATTTAGAGGCCGTGAAAGCACCCTGCACGCAGAAGCGTCTCAAGCCTGTATGACACCTGCCGCCCGAGGCAAGCAGAGATACCCCTCCACCGACAAAGATTCATCGGCACTTTCGGCTGTTTAGCATACGATAACGACAAAAAAACGGGCAATTAACAAAGATTAACATGGGGGGGGTAGAAACAAAGGCTAAACCCGTACCTTTGCCGTCGCAATGACTTAAAGAGATACAATGGTGGGATAAAGGGTTCGGCCCAATCTGCGTATCGCCCAACCCCAATAATAACCAAACGAACCCGAAAAAAGCATTATGTCAAAATTAAAATCAGGCGTCATCTTAGACACAGATGAAAACCTCGTCGTCGAACTGGAAGCGGAACTGTGGGCAAGCAGCCAGAACCCCATCGCCAAACTGATTGGCACCGTAACCCGTTTAATCAACCTGCTGCTCGGCTTCAAGCGTCGAGGCTACATCGTCATCACCGACAAACGCGTCATCGAGGTAACTCAGTACATCTCATTATGGGTGTTCAACACAGGCAAGGGCGTGAAGTATGTGCTCCCCAGCAGTGTGAAGGAAGTCGGCTACACGAAAGAGGGAACGTGCCTTGGCTGCTTCTGCCAGGCCTACAGCCTCTACTACGATTCATTCACACAGCGCACCTCTGTGTTGCTCCCAGTGTCTTCCGAAGCTGAGACCAAGAAGATTGTCGATGCGTTCTACAACGCCATCAGCAAAAATCAATAAAGAATGTCGGAACAAACCATCTCGACATTCTCTCGATACCTTTATCTGAACAGCTATGCCTTTCTCCTGCTTGCCATGGGAACAGGCATAGCTTTCATTCCACTCTACCGAATCAGTTGGTGGCTCTTGATTCCGCAGGCACTGGGAGCAATCCCCTGTCTGAAAGGGGCTTACAGCATCTTCTCCTCGTGGGAGGACAAGAAACGGAAATACCACATGCTGATGGAACGCAACCGCACCGAATTGCGCCCAGACACATTCACGGAGTTCATGCAAGCACCATGTGGACGACTGCTGAGCCGAGTGGTGCTGGCTGACCTTGGACGCAGCGATGCGTATCCGACGCTGAAACGCCTGACGCAGAAGCCCCTGCGGAAACGCCTGCAAGAAGGGTGCAAGCCACAAAAGACTATTATCTACACGAACGAAAACTACCTACCATGAGTATCTTTATCATCATCCTGTTCACCATCATCATCTTAGCGTGCGCCTATCTGATTCTGCGCTACTTGGTCATCCCGATGCCAAAGTCGTCGGAAAAGACACTGCTCTTCATCGCCACCGTCGTCGGAACGCTCCTGTTCAGCACCTTACTCATCCTCGCCACGTTCATCCCCAGCCAAGTCAACGCATTCATCGACGACGGCATAGCCAAAGTGGAAGAGAATATCAACACCATTTCTCCTGACTACATCCACGAGGAACAAGACCCGACAAAACTAAAGGAGTTTCTCTCTAACTACAAACAGATTCAAGCAGGGCTTGAATCGAACGACGGCGCGCAGCTCCTGACCGAGCTGATAGGCGTAAACACATATATCAAGTATCTGAACTTCTTCACATCCAGCATCGACACCAACTTGCGGGAGATGGAAGAAGAACACATCCCGTTCACTATCCACAACATCTTCATGCGTGTACAAGAGAAAAGCCAGGATAGCGTCTTGGAGATAACACGAACAATAGAGATTGCGATTCTGATTATTACACTCCTCTTCTTCATCGTCGTCGTGAGTGCTTATTTCCTCCTCAAGCACGACATGTCAGACGATGGGAAAGTCATCATCGTAGGAGAAACCAACTAAACAAAAAAGGCTTTCCCCACAGATACATCTGCGGCATGGAAAGCCTCTCCTATCCCTGTTGCACCAGGCGGTCGATAATGTCTTTAGCCACCTCCGTCTTGGGCTTCAACGCATACTCCGTCTTGCCCTGTGGGGTGATAATGGTAATTTGATTGGTGTCGGTTTGGAAACCAGCGCCTTTATTTTTTAGGCTATTCAGCACGATGAAGTCGAAGTTCTTCTTCTTCAGCTTCGACTGGGCGTTGCTCTCTTCGTTGTTGGTTTCAAGGGCAAAACCCACTAATTTCTGCCCCGCCTGTTTCATCTTGCCCAATGCCGCTGCAATGTCAGGATTGGGCTTCAAGCGAATCACCAAGTCATCCGCTGTGCGCTTCATCTTCTCCATCGCCACCGCCTCGGGAGCATAATCAGCGACGGCAGCACACAACACCGCTGATGTCATCGACGGGAAACGCTCCTTGCATACCTCATACATCTGTTGAGCACTCTCCACGTTGATACGATGGATGTTGGGATGCTCCGTCTGCATGGCTGCCGACACAGGACCACACACCAATGTCACGTCTGCCCCCCGACGGGCACACTCCTCTGCAAGGGCAAAGCCCATCTTCCCCGAAGAGTAGTTGCCGATGAAGCGAACAGGGTCGATTTTCTCATAAGTAGGACCTGCGGTTATCAAGATGCACTCTCCCTCAAGGTCGCACTGCTTGGCAAAGAACGCCTCCAGCGCAGCCACAATGTTCTCAGGCTCTTCCATGCGCCCCTTTCCTTCCAGTTTGGAAGCCAAGAACCCCGTACCAGGCTCAATGACGTGGTTGCCGTATGACTGCAATGTCTGCAAATTCTTCTGTGTCGAGGGATGGGCATACATATCCAAGTCCATCGCAGGGGCGATGAACACAGGGGCTTTCATGGAAAGGTAGGTAGTGATGAGCATATTGTCGGCGATGCCGTTCGCCATCTTGCCGATGGTCGATGCCGTGGCAGGCGCAATCAACATGGCATCAGCCCAAAGCCCAAGATTTACATGCGAGTGCCATGTTCCATCGCGCTGTGAGAAGAACTCACTGATGACGGGCTTGCAGGTCAGTGCCGATAGCGTGATGGGCGTGATGAACTCCTTACCCGCAGGGGTGATGACCACCTGCACTTCCGCCCCCTTCTTTATCAACTGACGGATAATCAGGCACGACTTGTAAGCTGCGATGCTGCCAGTGATGCCAAGCACTATCTTCTTACCTTTCAACATAGTTACCTCCGCTCAATATGGTTACTTACGCGACTTGGATGCCAAATACAACTTAGTCAGCACTTGCTTGGTGTTTTGGGCAAAGTCGCCCTGCATCATCCACGCATAATAGCTGGGGTCAAGACGGCGAAGCACATCCACCACAGGCTTACCCTTATGCTTCCCGAAGTTAAAGATTGCCACACCCTTCTCATCGCGGATGATACGACCTGCAAAGTCAACATTGTTGTTCATCTTGCTGTACTCTGCCAGAAAACCTACATCGTTCTTCAAATCAGACGGGTATCTATCCAACTGCGCCTCCAGCACCTCTAATGTCGCACGCGTGTCAGCCAACGCCGAATGGGCGTTCTCCAAGTCCTTTTCACAATAATATTTATAGGCAGCTACCAGCGTCCTGCGTTCCAACTTGTGATAAATGTTCTGCACATCTATACACTTGCGCTTCGACACATCGAAGTCCATGCCTTGACGCAAGAACTCCTCGCACAGCAAGGGGATGTCAAACCGATTGGAGTTGAAGCCAGCCAAGTCACACCCTTGAAAGGTCTTGAACAGCTCGGAGGCGATGTCCTTGAATGTCGGGCAATCGACCACATCTGCATCATATATGCCATGCACCTCCGACGATTTCGGCGGAATAGGCATGCAGGGATTGATGCGCATGGACTTCGACTCTTCATTGCCGTTCGGAAAAACTTTGATGTAGCAAAGTTCCACAATGCGGTCCTTTGCTACATCAACGCCCGTCGTCTCCAAATCGAAGAATATGAGTGGGTTCTGTAAGTTCAGTTTCATTATCAGTCTTTCAGCATCATGGGCATCAACAGCATGATGAGATCCTCGTTCTCCTCTTGCTCTGCTGGCGTGATGACACCAGCCCTACTTGGGTCAGCAAGTTCGAGAACCACATCATTACTTGTGATACTGTTCAACACATCGAGCAAGAACGGACCATTGAAGCCTATGCTCATTGCCATTCCGTCATACTCACACATGATGTGCTCCTCTGCCGAAGTGGAGAAGTCCAAGTCCTGTGCCGATACGGTCAGCGTGCCGCGATCCACATGAATCTTAATCAACGCACTGCTTTGACTGGCGAAGACACTGACACGACGCAAAGCACTGATGAAAGCCATGCGGTCAGCTGTCACACGGAAAGGATTATCCGTAGGAATCACTGAGTTATAGTTGGGGTATCGTCCTTCTATCAGGCGGCAGCTAATCACATAGTCCGTCATCTGCAGTTCTGCGTTGCGGTCGTCAAAGCGCACCACCACGTCTCCGTCTGCCTTTGGAAGCACCGTCTTCAGCAACAAAGCCGGCTTCTTGGGCAGAATGAAGGCTGAAGGTTCGTCAGCATGAACGGAAAGCACCCGATTGCGCACCAACTTGTGTCCATCGCTGGCTACAAACGTGATGTTCTCAGGGGTCATGTCGAAATATACACCATTCATTTGCGGACGAAGCTCGTCATCGGCTGCGGCAAAAAGGCATCGCGTGATGCCGTCCAGCATCACCTGCGCATCAATCGCAATGTGGCGAGACCCATCGCTTTTGCCTGTTGGCTCGGGAAACTCATAGCCGTTCTGTCCAATCAGGTTATACTTACCATTCTGATAGTTAATCTCAATGGCGAATGTATCAGGATTCACATTGAACGTGATGGGCTGCTCTGATATTTCCTTGACTGAACTAATCAGCTGTTTAGCACCGATGGCAAACTTTCCTTCCCCATCAGCATCCATCACATCGAGCGTCGTCACCATCGTGGTTTCGCTATCGGACGCCGTCATCTTCAACACGTTGCCTGAAAGCTCAAACAGAATGCAGTCGAGGATAGGCAAAGCGTTCTTTGAGCTTTGCACTCTGCTTATTGTCTGCAGACGATTGCTGAGACTTGTACTTGAAATATTGAATCTCATTGTCGAAAATATTTATTTGAACACAAAGTTAAAGAGAAGTTTTGAGAAAACAAAAAAAAAGCGTACTTTTGTGGCTGATTTTAGTGTATTGTACAATAATAAACGACAAAATATGGAATTTACAGGAAGAATCATCAAGGCGATGGAGCCAAGAGGTGGTGTGTCAGCCAGAACTGGCAATCCATGGAAAATGCAGGACTTCGTGATAGAAGAGACGATGGGACAGTTCCCCAAAAGAATGGTCTTTAACGTCTTTGGCGAGGATAATCTGAATCGTTTCAACATACAGGAAGGTCAGGAGCTGACCGTTTCCTTCGACATCAACGCACGCGAATTTAATGGTCGTTGGTACAACGATGTGCGTGTGTGGAACGTCGTTGCCGCTCAACCAGCCGCTGCGCCAGCTGCACAGCCTGTAGCAGCAACTGCGGCTGCGCCATTCCCCCCTGCGCAACCAGCCGCACCAGCCCCAAACGCTTTTGAGGCTGCACCCGACGAATCGAGCGACCTGCCCTTCTAAGCAAGTCATCGCCACGACTAATACAACAGCCCCCGAACCTCTGCGGAAGAAGGTTCGGGGGCTGTTGCTATGTTAGGGGTTATTCCCAATAGAGGATTTCGCGGTTAATGTTCCACTTGTGGTCCTTGGGGAAGTCATCGCCCTCCCATGCCTTCTTGCTGGTCCACTTCTCGGCAGGGTCGGTCCAGAAGGGGTCGGTGGCTGGCAAGCCGAGGGGCATGAACGCCAGCGAGGTCATGTAGAGCGAGCCATTGTTGGTGTACCAGTCGGCTACATTGGGGTGTGAACCCACAAAGCCAATGGTCAAGAAGCCACCTTCATTGTAGTTGTGGCTCTTTTGTTTGGCGTTCTGCAAGGGGTTCTCCACCTGTCCATAGAACATACGGTTAGCGACAGCCGTGATGGCGGCACGCACTTGACCATTGTGCAGTTCCTGTGGCAACTCCTTGCGCCACGCCAGCTGGGCAAGCGGCTGGAGTACTGCCATGCGGTAAGGGATGCTTCGTCCCACCACGGGGAAAGTGCCTTCGGGAGAGATGAAACGCTCCAAGATGACAGCCCACTTCTGCATGCGCTTGCGAACTTCCTTCACACGGTTGTTGGCGGTGTTGCGCTTGCCATCGGTGGCACGGATGAGGTAGCCGTTACCTCCCTGACGGGCACTAATCATCTCCAAGCACTCCAAGTACATGGGCTGGATGACAAACGAGTTATAATAGTCGAATGCGAATGAGGGACCATCGCTGTAGATGCCATCGCCGATATACCATTCTTCCACCTTGCTCATGGCGGTCTTGATGCGGAAAGCGTCGTAATCCGCCCCGACATACATCAGGAAAGATTCTTCCATGCCCACAAAGAGGAACCAGTTGGTGTAAGGTGGGTCATAGCGACGCAAGCCCTTGATTTCCTTGATGTAGAGGTCCTTCGTTTCCTGAGGCAGTGGCACCCAAAGTGAGTCATAGCCACGATAGAGTCCCTCTACCACATAAGCACCATCCACCAAGGTCTGACCGCCATTTTCCCAGCCGAGGCGGTCGGGCGACTTGGGGTCAACGGCATTGATGATGGCCTTGCGCGTCCATTCACGCAGTTGCTTGCGCTTTGCACACTCGGGCGTGTCGTCGTCCGGGAGGTTGAGCCAAGGTGCCAATCCTGCCAACAAGCGACCGAAGGCTTCCATGTAAGCCACCTTCTTGTCACGATTGTCCCATGTGGGAGAAAGTTCCAAATTGGTGCAACCACCGACCGTGTCCATCACCTGCTGCAACTTTCCTTCTGCCATGTTGCGCATCACTGGCTCTGCCATCTGATACATGATGTCCACCCACACCTCGCGGTCGGTCTTCTGTTTGTTTTTCGGTGCGGCAAACAGACCCATGCTGATGCACACCAAGAGCATTGTTAAAGTTAATTTCTTCATAAATAGGTTATTGTTATAAGGTTATTCTGTCTTCGTCATGCTGTTCTGCCCGACGGGCATCATCAATTATACCGTTCAAATTCTGTCATGAAGTCGCCATTCATCAAGACGAGGCTGTCGGATGTCAACTGCATGATTTCAAACGTATCCACCACGGCAGGGGCTTCATCGCCGATTCGTTTGGGCACATGGAGGAGCAGCTGCCCTGCTTTCACCTCCCACGAGTCGTAATCGACCGACATATTGTAGGTCGTCGCCCTGCCCCCTGAGTCCAGTTCCAAGCTCTGCTCGCGCCCGTCAGCCCCGCGTTGCGCCCAAAGGTGTTGGAGCGAGGTGAGGTTGACGGCAAGAGAGGCAAAGATGTCGTCGTCCGAGATGTTGTATATCACCTCCACCTCATCGCCTACGCGGACACCGCCCATCACGGCCTGTACGGGCACATTGATGTAGATGGTGTCACCGCTGTCACTGACAAATTCCATCACATTCATGCTGGAGCCTTCGCCAATGGTGCCGTGCGCCTCCACGATGCTGGGCATTTCTTCCAATGCGCGTATCTCCACAGGCGGTTTGGGCAGCTCCTTCTTCTTCTCCTCGCAGGAAAAGAGACCAAGCGCAACGAACGCTATCAGAGCGATTGAAATTTTCTTCATGGTGATAGTTTATGACTTGATGTTGCAAAGATAGCACATATTTTCTCGCCAGCGTCACTTTTTCTGAAAAGTTTTTCACGCCACACCTCACTTTCCACCTTTCCCTCCATTCTGCACTCCGCCTTTCCGTCCATTAACGGGGCGAAACCACACCCACATACCGACACCCTGCGCATGCTTAATCGCGCACCCTGCACAAAATATTATGCGCACCCTGCGCGTGTTATTTCACGCAGGGTGCGCACAATAGATAATCAAAGGTGTCCGAATATTCGTCCTTCGTCGCTTAGACAAGATGGCGGATGAGTTCCTCCTTGTCACCACACAGCATGTCGATGACAGGAATCTCAATCATTGTATAAGCACCGGGCTGCTGCTTGAGTGAGGCACGAGCCACATTGACAAGCACTTGGGCCGTAAGCGCAGGGTTGTTAATCTTCATGTCAAACTCGAAGAGCTGGTTGTGAGTCTTGCCACTAACGCCCTTGCGAACGAGGTTGACACCATGACCTACATCGTTGAGCGCATCCACGCAGGGAACCTGCTGCACATGCGTCTCGTCATTGACGAAATATGGGTCGGCTTTGATGGCAGCCTCCACCTTCTTGAAGTCTGCACCTTCCTCAAGCTCCACATACACCATGCGGCGGTGAATGCCTGTACCCACAGGAATGGTCATGGAAAGCGCGTCCTTCACACCATCAATGGCGCGCACAGCCACAGAGTGACCCATCGAGCGACCTGGACCGAAGTTGGTGTAGCTGACACCCTTGGGAGCAAGGCTCTCCATGAGCGAACGCACGATAGAGTCAGAACCTGGGTCCCAACCTGCGGAGATGATGGAAACGGCATTGTTGGCCTTGGCGGCAGCATCGAGCGAACGACGGAGGTCAACAATCTGTGTGTGGATGTCGAAAGAATCGACCGTGTTGATGCCGAGGGCAAGGCACTGCTTGGCATATTCTTCCACCTTACGGGTTGGCGTGGCGAGAATTGCCACCTGCACATCCTTCAGGTCTGTGATGTTCTTCACTACTGGATAGTTCACCAGTTCGGCAGGCTTGTCGGCATCGCCATTGCGACGAACCACGCCTACACACTCCATGTCCTCTGAGGCCTCAATGGCTTCGAGCGCATACTTTCCGATGTTGCCATAACCAACGATGGCGGCACGAATCTTTGTCATAATTTTGTGTTGTTTTTTGAGAGTTCAGGGCTTATAAGTCTCCTCTGTCCCATCCGAACCCATCATCCTTGCAGGAACGATGGCGAGAAAGACGACAAGAAAAAGGGCAGCAACATGAACGTTGCTGCCCTTAGTTATGTTTACTTCTGAGACGACTCTTCGTCTGACTCCTTGATGCGGGCACCCATCACAAGGTATGCCGTTGGAGCTGCAATGAAGAGCGAAGAACTTGTTCCGATGATGACACCAAGCATCATGGCGAAAGCGAAGGAACGGATGCTGTCGCCGCCCAAGATGAAGATGACGAGCAGCACGATGAACGTAGATACAGAAGTGTTGATTGTACGTGCAAGAGTGCCGTTCAAGGCATCGTTGAAGACGCGTTGACGGTCACGCTTCGGATAGTTATTGAAGACCTCGCGGATACGGTCGAAGATGACCACCTTGTCGTTGATGGAGTAACCAATCACCGTCAGAATGGCACCAATGAACGTTTGGTCAACCTCCAGCGAGAAACCAATCCAACCGTAACAGAGTGAGAACATGCCGATTACGAGTACCGTGTCGAGCGTCAGCGCAACAATAGAGCCAACCGAGTATGCCACATTGCGGAAACGAACGAGGATATACACGAAGATGACCACAATGGCGAAGAGCACAGAGAGAACTGCGCCACGCAGGATGTCGGACGCAACGGCAGGACCTACCTTCTGAGAAGACACGATAGAACCACCATCACGGTTGTCGCGGTCGAGGAATGCCTCTTCCGAAACAGCCTCATCTACCATTCCGCCATCAACAAATGCCTGATAGAGCAAAGATTCAATATGAGCATCAGCCTCAGAACTGTTATCCTGAATGTTGAAGTTGGTCGATACACGCACATTGTTACCCTCTGTACCGATAGCAATAACCGTCACATTGATAGCCTCTTCGTTCTGGTTGTTGGCCTCAAACTGCTTCACGATAGCAGCCTTCACAGCCTCAGGTTCTACCTGCTCCAAGAACTCAACCTTATAGTTACGACCACCCGTGAAGTCGATTGACTGGCTCAAGCCACGGATGCCGAAGCTTACACAAGCCACCAGCAAGAAAGCACCAAAAGCGATGAACGACTTCTTGTAGTTGCCCATGAAATTGAACTTCGTGTCTTTCATCATGTTCTGCGAGAACTTCGTGGTGAACTTGAGGTCTTGCCACTTGCCACGGTTCAGGAAGTGCTCGTAAACGATACGAGTCATCCATACGGCTGTGAAGAACGAGCAGATAATACCGATGATGAGGGTCGTGGCGAAGCCCTTGATAGGACCTGTGCCGAAGTTATAGAGGATAACACCCGTGAGGATGGTTGTCACGTTAGAGTCAAAGATGGCAGAGAATGCGTTGCTGTAACCAGCTGCCACAGCGGCATTGATGCCCTTGCCTGCACGCATCTCTTCCTTGGTGCGCTCGTAGATGAGCACGTTGGCATCGACCGCCATACCCAACGTGAGCACCATACCTGCAATACCAGACATTGTAAGAGCCGCGCCGAGCGAAGTGAGGATACCGAACGAGAAGAAGAAGTTGAGAACCAATGCGCAGTTAGCAACCATACCTTCGCGAACACCATACATGACAACCATGTAGAGCATCAGGATGATGAAGGCAACGATACAAGAAATGAAGCCTGCCTGAATGGACTGTGCGCCGAGGGTAGGACCAACGATGTCCTCCTGAATGATGGTGGCAGGAGCAGGCATCTTACCCGATTGCAGCACGTTAGCAAGGTCCTTGGTCTCGCTGGTAGTGAAGCTACCTGAGATTTGAGTGCTACCACCGTCAATCTTGTTCATGACGTTTGGTGCGCTATAAACCAAGTTATCCAGCACAATGGCAACGCAATGGTTGACATTCGCTTCTGTGAGGGCAGCCCACTTACGAGCACCTTCTGTGTTCATCTTCATGCTGACCACAGGATTGCCATACTGGTCGAAGTCGTCTTTTGCCTCAGTCACCACATCGCCTTCCAGCGGAGCACGTCCGTTAGCACCTGTGGTGCGAATAGCATAAAGTTCAAAAATCTTACCAGCCTTATCCATTGACTTCACGCCCCACTTGAGCGAGAGGTCGGCAGGGAAAATCTGCTTGGCAACCTCTGAATTGAGGAGCGCATTGATTTCGGCGGTGTCAAGTGCCTGTGCGATACCGACCATGCAACCACGCTGAGCACCAGTAGGTTGGAGCATTGCGAAAAGAGGGTTCTCCTTCTTAGCTGCATCAGAAGCCTTAGTGGCTTGCGCAGCCTTTTCTTCCACCTTGTTCACCTGAGCAAGTACGCTGGCTGCACTCTTGCCAGAGTCTGCCACTTCTGCAACCAGTTCTGTAACCACCGTGTCAGCAACGATTGAATCGACTGCTTCTGCCACGACACTACCATTGCGGAGGGCTGCATTGAGCTGTGAAAGGTAAGGTGCGACCTGAGGAGCGTCATAAGTCTCCCAGAACTCAAGGTTCGCACTACCTTGAAGAAGTTTACGCACACGTTCTGGCTCTTTGATGCCAGGAAGCTCGACCATGATGCGTCCGCTTTGTCCCTCAATCTTCTGAATGTTAGGCTGAACGACACCGAAGCGGTCGATACGGGTACGAAGCACGTTGAACGAGTTGTCAACTGCCTCATCCACACTCTTGCGAAGCACCTTCTCCACTTCTGCGTCACTGCTGTTGGTGTTCACCTGTCCCTTCAACTGCTGGGTGGCAAAGATGGCAGCGAGGGGCTTGCCTGCCGCATTCTTTTTATAAGCCTTGACAAAAAGTGTGATGAAATCGCTCTGACTCTCTTGCGCTTCCTTCGCTGCCTCGCTGACAGATTGGAGGAAAGCTTCGTCAGTCTTGTGGTCTGCCAACGTCTTGACAACTTCAGGCACGCTTACTTCGAGGATGACGTTCATACCGCCTTTCAGGTCCAAGCCCAGACCGATGCCGGTTTCGCGACAGTCCTTCAGCGTGTAGTTGCCAAGGTAGAATGGAGTCGTATTCAACGAATCCAAATACAACTCAGCGGCCTGTTCGTCCATCTTCGCAGCCTTGTCTTCCACATACTTGGTAACAAAGCCGAAGGAGAGGTAAAAGAGGCAGATGAGCGTCAACGCCACTGCTAAAAACTTTACAAATCCTTTGTTTTGCATTTTGTTGATTTTATTAAATTGTTGATTGTTATTTGTTGTCGATGAATCAATGCCGTAAACGCCTCAAGGGCGAAACGGGACACCGCAATACGCATGCCATATTTATAATATAGAACGCGCGCATATACGACGTGAGACATTCAAGATGCAAAGGTATGCTTTTTTTTACAAAACAGAAGAATTTCCTAATAAAATTATTTGTTTCGTAGTATTCAAGAGGACGCTTTTACATCAAAATAGCGTTAAACCGCACAAAGGAGCGAGCTTACCTGCATGTACAACCGCGGTCATTCTTCGTCGAAACGAATAAAACATGAGATCGGATAATGGTCACTGGCTTTGATGGAACGATCGACAACTGCTCCATAGGCTTTCAGGTTGGGACTGATAAGAATATGATCCAAACGGAAGTACATACCACTGCGATAGTAACTGATGCCAGGCCCATTACCACTGCGTGTGTAGGCATCGTTGAGGAACTCCGTCAGTTTGTAGTGCGTATAGGAAATCGGAGAGGCGTTAAAATCTCCACATGCAACAATATACCTGTCCTTGTTTTGCAGAACAAATGCCGCCACCGAATCGACCTGCATGCCACGCAACGAATCGCGATAAGCCAGTTTCTCTAAGAGTTGGAAAGACTTGCTCTTCGATTTGTTCTGTTTTGGATGCTGATAATTTGCGATAATGGACTTATAATCATCCTTGTCTTCCTGAGTCAGCCGATATGATTCCAAATGATTATTGACGACCAGCACGGTCTTAGTACCTACCGCCACCTCGTATGCGTAAGAAGCATTGGAGGATGAGACATAATCTATCTTCCGTTCTGACAGAATCGGGTATTTAGAAAGACAAACAAGATAATTCTGTTCAGCTTCATGCAACCGACTATAAGGGTATTGCTCCCCCAACACCTCCAAAGCCTTCTTTGTTCCAGCATTAGTGGCCTCTTGAAGACAAACAATGTCGGCATTGCTATGCTGCAAATACTGCACAATCTCATTTTCTTCCCACAGCGCACTCGCCTCGCCCCCAAAGTTCATGATGTTGTAAGATAATACCTTGATTGCTCCAGCAGGAGGCTCTTGTGGCAGATTCACAGGGATATAGGTGCGGATACTACCAGCACACAACAACATCCCCACAAGAGAAATCAGCACAAATTTCCTCTTGAAAACAAGCCAAAACACAATGAAGGGCACATTAACCACAAGAAACACGGGAAACAACATCCCACATGCAGACAATCGTGCATAATGCTGAGGAGGCAGCACAACAGAATAGGCACAAACAAGCATTGCCACCACCATAATAATGTTGATGACAATGACGAGTGTTTGTGGTATGGTTTTCAGCAACTTCATGCCTCGCCCTTCATTCGCTTGCTGGCATTAAAAAGAGTCTCTTTCTCCTGAGCAGACAAGTTCTGATACCCATTCTTGCGAATCTTGTCGAGAATGCGGTCTATTTCTTCGTTGTCCTGCGCTTTCTGCCAGTTGTACTCATGGTCAGCATGGTTGACTTCACGCACATTCGTCACACGCATCTTAGGAGCATGCGAACTTCCAAAGCCCTTCTTCACTTTCTCCCACATTCCCTCATCCTTGTCATACTGAGTTCCTCGTGCAGAAGAGTCATACTTAGACTCCCAACCGCCAGCATGCCGCTTGGCTTGCGCTCGCCAGAAGAAGAGCAACGAAAGACCCACCAAAATACCACCCAAATGGGCAAAGTGAGCCACGCCGTCAATGGACGTGATACCCATGTACATCTCCACCAAGGTGTAGAAACCTACCAGATACTTCAATTTGATAGGGAAAGGGATAGGAATGATGAACAATCTTGCATTGGGGAAGAAGAAAGCAGCCGCCACCATCACACCATAGATTGCACCTGAAGCTCCCACCAACTGGACAGGCGGAATCAACCCCATATACGTACACAACTGGTTGACCAATGCTGCACCAATGCCGCTCAACAGATAGTACCACACAAAACGTTTCGTGCCCAACTGTTGCTCCACGGCATTGCCAAATATCATCAGCGACCACATATTAAAGAACAAATGCCACCAACCGCCGTGCATAAACATATAGGTAACATATTGATAAAGAGCGAAGCCGCTATAACCAACAGGATGGAGGGCATTGAAATTCAAGAACCAATCCGTATGCCCACCCACAGAGAATGCTGGCGTAATCAGATACGTCAACAAATAAAACACTACATTGATAATCAGTATAACCTTAACGGCAGGAGTCATTCTCATAATATTACATTTAATAATACACTCACTTCCTTTTTCGCTGCAAAATTAGCGATTTTCCTTCGTTCATGGGGCAAAAATCCAGAAAACAAGCTTTTTTTTGACTTTTTTCAACATTTTTTCAACTAAATTGTTCGTGCATAGGAATATATCCCATATATTTGCAACCAAGTTTCATGCCAAACAGGCTTGCAATCAGCACGTAAGCCGCATGTTGACGCAAACATTTTTCAACAAATTATTAAAATACCTAAATTATCAAACTTATGAACAAGACAGAACTCGTTAGCTCTATCGCTGAAAAGGCAGGTTTGAGCAAGGCTGATTCAAAGAAGGCACTCGATGCTTGTGTTGAGGCAATCGCAGAAGCTCTCAAGGCAGGTGACAAGATTTCACTCGTCGGCTTCGGCACATTCTCTGTTTCAGAGCGTCCTGCTCGTCAGGGCATTAACCCTGCAACCAAGGCTCCTATCTCTATCCCAGCCAAGAAGGTTGCAAAGTTCAAGGCCGGCTCTGACCTCGACAACGCTATCAACTAATAGACCTTTCCTTGAAGAAAGGAAAAAGGTAAAAGGGCACTTCAACACAAATGATGCAGAAGCGCCCTTTTCTGATAAGAAACAGAACGATGCGCCCTCGGGCGTTTCCCTTTCAGTCAGTGAATAACCTTTTTATTCATTAGTGCGCACGAAAGCGGATTCACATCGTTCTATTTTACATACATTTAAGTCTTCACTCTTGTTCTCTATCTTCTAAACCGCCAAAGACAGAACCACGAGAACAAGCAAGTGTAAGGCCCATGCCCCTTGATGGGGTGTGACCTTGCATCCCTGCTTGTTTGTGGTAAAGGCGCTTGGCGGTGCCTGAAGATAGAATAGGCATCGGACAAAAGATTACGCCCCCTTCTTTCTGACATTCACAAAGTAAAAAATCTTGTTTAAAACACCAAACTATTTACAAATTACAAAACTATGAATTTTAATTCTCGGCATCATTGGCTGATGGGGGGGGTAGTATGCGCCCTCGTGACTGCGTCCTCTTGTATGGACAACGCTTATGATCTCAGCGACATTGACACTACGGTAAGGCTCAATGTCAAAGAGCTTACTATTCCCATGAACTTGGACGTAATCACGTTCGACCAAGTATTCGACATTAACGAAGACAGCGAGGTAAAAGTAGAACAAGACGAAAACGGGAACACCATCTACGCTGTAAGAATAAAGGGAGATTTCAAATCTGACGACATCAAAGTCAACGCCTTTAATACATCAAAGCCAAATATCCATCCTATAGAAAGCACATTGGAATTAAACACAGGAGCATCCATTCCCAATGTTCCTGGTATGCCCGACATAGAAATTCCCGACATCTATTTCCACTACCCAATTACGGAAGAACTCACATCCATAAGCACTCAATCAAACAATGTAGATAAGTCTATCAGACAGATTAAGACGTTGGATGTAGCAACCACGATAACAATCATGATAGAGATAGATAACACAATCCCATCTTCTATCATGAGGAACATTAAAGTTGAAGGACTGAAAATACAATATCCAAAGGGAATTATCGCAGAACCCCAAGGAGTAAAAGGCACATACGATTCGGAAACAGGTGTGCTTGTTGTAGAAGAAGCACTTACACCACAAAACGGCAAAATCCAACTCTTATTGGATGTCAAAGGCATTGATTTTAACCAAAGCAATGCCTCTTTTGAGGCAGGAGACCCAGGCGTGTTCACATTTGAGGACAAGGTGGGTGTAATCGAAGGTTTTGTCAATGTTTACGTCAATGAGACCCCCCCATCCCATGTCAACTTCTCTGTCCGCCCCACAATGGATGCTATCCAAGTGCGCAGATTCACTGGAAAAATAGAATATGCCGTAGAACAGTTTAACATTGACCCAATCGAGCTAAACGACCTTCCTGACCTCATCAACCAAGAGGGTACTTCTATCAAGCTTGCCAACCCACAGCTGTATCTCTCCATGAGCAATCCGCTGAAGGATTATCTGACTTATTTGCCTGTAAGTGCTGGATTTGAGTTAGTTGCCGAACGAAATCGGGATAAAGCAACTTACACCTCAGATTTAACTACTGACCCAACAAATCGTGACAACCAATATGTATTGTCACCCAACAATCCAAGCAAGAAGCAAGACGGCTACACCGATGCACAGTATGTGCAATTCACGGGACTGTCCAACATTTTGGACGTGAATGATCAGGGTATCCCATCTACCATCAAGGTCAATGTCACCAACCCTCTCATCAACGAGACGGAAATAAAAGACTTTAAGTTAGGTACAAGTTTGAAAGGGGTGAGCGGTGACTATCTGTTCTATGCACCTCTCCAACTAAAAGACCAATCCACCATCAAATATGAGGACACCATCGACGAGTGGAACGATGAGGACGTAGATAAGATGGCTATCAGCAAGATAAAGCTTGATTTCACAGCCACCACCGAAGTGCCCATCGACCTGGAGCTTACCGTAGTGCCTATTGACAAAGAAGGCAAAGTAATCAAGGGTGTAGAGAGCAACACTGTAAAAGTGCCAGCAAAAGCCAACAATGCAGAGGTACACTTTGAGATGACAGGTGACATCAAGCATCTTGACGGAGTGAAAATCACAGCAAAGCTGGTCAATGTGGGCGATGACACCGCACTGGCTCCTCAAATGAAACTTAACGTAAAGAACCTCAAAGCCACGCTCACTGGCTACTATGAGGATGAACTCTAAATTTTCACACATACAACGAAACTAATTATATGAGAGATATAAAATTCGCGCTTGCAGCAGTTGCATGCGCCGTGGCATCAGCCTCAATGGCACAAAATCTCCAATCGAGCTATTTCACCGAAGGACACCTCTATCGCCACACTCTTAACCCTGCCTTTGGCAACGACCAGACTTATATTTCCATGCCAGCGTTGGGCAATGTCAATGTTCACTTCAACACCAACTTGCCCATGGATAACATTTTCTATAATGTGAACGGAAGAACGGCTCTGTTCCTCAACCCCCATGTCAACACGGGTGAGTTCCTCTCGGGCATCAACGACAAGAACAAGATTTCCGAGTCTCTCAAGATGCAGATTCTTGGTGTCGGCTTCAAGGGTCTTGGCGGATACAACACTATCGAAATCAACGCAAGACAATCGTTGGATGTAAATCTGCCCGGCGACCTCTTCCGAATGGCAAAGGAGGGTTTGGAGAACAAGACCTATGACATGGGCGGTTTGTCTGTCAATGCCAACGCTTATGCTGAAATGGCTCTTGGACACAGCAGACAGATTAACGACCAGTTGCGCGTAGGTGCCAAACTCAAATTCTTGTTTGGTTTTGCCAATGTCGATGCAGAGGTCAACACTGCCCGCCTCACTTTGAGAGAGGACGCATGGATTGGCGAGACCGATGCGAAAATTCAAGCAAGCATCAAAGGTCTGAAATACGAGACAGAGGAAAAGTTACGCGGTCCTGAAGGAGAGCAAAGCGTCCACCAATACGTAAACGACATAGACATCGACGGAGTGGGCATGAACGGCTTTGGTTTAGCCATGGACCTCGGTGCTGAATACAAGTTGGACAATAATTGGTCTTTCTCTGCTGCGTTGCTCGACCTCGGCTTCATCAACTGGAGCAACAACTGCGTGGCAGCGACCAACGGATTGCAGCAGGTTCGCACGGACAAGTACCTTTTCAGTGTGGATGACGATGCCAAGAACTCGTTTGACAATGAGCTTGACAGGCTCACCGATGACCTTGCAACCCTCTACGAATTGAAGGACCAAGGCGATACAGGAAGTCGTTCCAAGGCACTTGCCGCCACCATGAACTTGGGCGTGCAATATACGCCAGATTTCTACAACAAGCTCACGTTCGGATTGATGAACAGCACACGCATGGCAGGCTCTTATAGCTGCACCGACTTCCGTCTCTCGGCCAACGTTGCCCCCATCAAGAGTGTATCCGCCACAGCCAACTTCTCTGTGGGCACTTTCGGCTGTGCCTTCGGATGGGTGCTTGACTTTCATCCCAATGCCTTCAACTTCTTCATCGGCATGGACCGTCCCATCGGCAAACTTGCCAAGCAGGGCGTACCACTCTCTAAGGGAGCCAGCCTGAGCCTTGGCATGAACGTTGCCTTTGGCAGAAAATAACACAGACATACTCCTGACGATGTGCGGACCAAACGTGTCCCGCACATCGTTACGCTACGGCATCCTGGAAGCAGACAACAAGCTTCCAGGATGCCGTGCTTGTTTTCCATCCATACCCCGTTCGGGGCAAGGCGATTTTCCGACCGATTGGCGACACGACAGAGCGACGAATCACAACCCCTCAGAAAGCACCCCAAAATCGATGTCCCCGACTCCGATTGGTCGGAGTCGGGGACATCGGTCGGTCGGAGTCGGGGACTCCGATTTAGAGGGGAAATAAGCTAACGGATGGCGACCGCTGAATAGGCGACAATGAGGTATCGGGTGAACTTGCCCACAAACGACCAAAAGATGACACCCCACACGTTGGCTCGCAGGATGCCCAACGAGATGGATATGGCCGTGCCGAAGATGGGGAGGAAGGAGAAGGCGGCAAGCCAAGAGCCTCGCTTCTCCACATAGTCACGCGTCTTGCGCAGGCGGCGTTCCTTGACGTGCATCCAGTGGGAAATCTGTTCGATGCTGCCTATGCGCCCTATGAAATAGTTGAACATCGAGCCTAACACGTTGCCGATGGTGCCGCTTATCACGGTCAGCATCGGGTCCATGCCCGTTGTGACGAGCAGCGCGCCCATCACCGCCTCGGAGCTGAAAGGCACAAACGTGCCCGCCAGGAAGGATGCCATCGCCATGCCCCAGTAGCCGTATTCGATAAAGAACTGATTGAGTGAGTCCATGTGCCTGTTTGTCTCAGAAGATTAGATGAAGATGAGCATCACACACGTATTGTACAGCCACCACCACGACGGCAAGCAGCAAGAGAATCAGACAATAGATGTGAGAGAACTTTGTATGTGTCAATGTGAAGAAATGCCCAAACACCATCGACGTGCTCACCAGCAGCAACGGCATCAGCACATCGGCATATTGTGGCTGCAAGCAAATCAGAACGATGACCACGCCGCCGTACAGGCAGATTGCGTCATAATGGATGCGTGTGCGCACCCTGTCCAAATAGCGGTGGAGATAGAAATCAATGGTGCCCGTGAGGAACAGCAGCACCACGAAGAGGAATGTCACCACGTCCCGATAATCCACTGAATGATAGTCGCCAACATGGAATCCCACAGCGGTCTTCGCATGCTCTATGAACATCGAGAAGTGACCCATCATCGCTGAGACACCTGCATAAAGCCAATAGGTCATGAACAGTGCCAGCAGCGAGGCGACAAAGCACCGAAACGAGAAGGCTTGGAAATAGCCTTGCATCAGCCAATACAAAGGAACGAACCACACTAACTTGGGAAACGCCAACGATGCCAACGACAGGCAGAGGAACACCTCGAAGGACAATATCGGGTCGGGACGCTGATAGGCTGTGAACAAGGGGAAAAACGACAGCAACGAGAGCAGCAGCACCACGCTGCCAGGACGAAAGCCGTGGTATGCCACGCTGATAGTCAACAAGATGGCAAGCATGCAACTCAGCATACGCGAACTGACCCTCAGCAGGATGTTCCTGCTGTTCAGCTCCACCATCATGTAAACCGCCAAGGCGGCACACAGCAGACCCAAGCCCAAAGCGTCATGCCCCTCCTGCCAAGCCTGTGGAACAAAACGCCATAGCCCATATTCTTCGCCCGTGAACACCGCCTCTCGCGAGGTCGGGGGCAATACAATCCACAGCAACACCGACAGCACGCCCACCACGGGGAGTGTCGTTTGGCTACAGGCAATGGTCTTTTGTATGTTCAGTTTCACGGATTGTTCCTTTTGCGACGCTGCCTCCCCGACTTTCTGTGGAGGGGTGGCAGAATCGGTTGCAAAGTTAGGTATTTAGGGCGAAAAGTGCAGAACAAAAGGTCAAAAAACAATCCTGCCCGCCATTCAGATTGTCAGTAACTTAGTTTTTTCGGTTTCCACTTTTCACTTTTCACTTTCTTTTCGTACCTTTGTAGCCGATTTTTGTACAAAAAGGTTCTTGATGAAAAAACTCTTTATTGAGACTTATGGCTGCCAAATGAACGTGGCGGACAGTGAAGTTATTGCCTCTGTGATGAAGATGGCGGGATACGAGACCTGCACGTCCATCGACGAGGCGGATGCTGTGCTGTTGAACACCTGTTCCGTGCGTGAAAATGCAGAGAATAAGATATATAACCGTCTGGAGGCTCTTCACGCGATGCAGCGGAAGAAGACTTTCATCGTTGGTGTTGTGGGATGTATGGCTGAGCGAGTGAAGGAAGACTTGATAGAGCACCATCATGTGAACCTCGTGGCAGGTCCCGACTCCTACCTCTCGCTGCCAGAGCTGTTTGCCGCTGCCGAGATGGGCGAAAAAGCCATCAACGTGGAACTGAGCACGACGGAGACCTATCGCGATGTCATCCCAGAGCGTGTATGCGGCAGCCACATCAGCGGTTTTGTCAGCATCATGCGTGGATGCAACAACTTCTGCCACTACTGCATCGTACCCTACACCCGAGGCCGTGAACGCAGCCGCGAGGTACACAGCATCTTGAACGAGGTGAAGGACCTGCAAGACAAAGGCTACAAGGAAGTGACCCTGTTGGGGCAGAACGTGAACAGCTACCGTTTCGACAACGTGGGCTTTCCCCAGCTCCTGTCCACCGTGGCGGAGACGTTCCCCACGATGCGCATCCGCTTCACCACTTCACATCCTAAGGACATGAGCGACGAGACCTTGGAGGTAATTGCCTCACACCCAAACATCTGCCGCCACATTCATCTGCCCGTACAGAGCGGCTCAGACCGCATCCTGAAGCTGATGAACCGAAAATACACCCGCGAATGGTATCTTGGGCGTGTGGCTGCCATCCGACGCATCATCCCCGACTGCAGCATCACCACCGACATCTTCGTCGGCTATCATTCTGAAACAGAAGAAGACCACCAGCTGTCGCTCTCGCTGATGCGAGAAGTGGGATATGACTCCGCTTTCATGTTCAAGTATTCTGAACGCCCTGGCACTTACGCATCGAAACACCTGCCTGACGATGTGCCCGAAGAGACCAAGATTCGCCGTCTGAACGAGATGATAGCCTTGCAGAACACCCTTTCGGCCGAGAGCTACAAGAAGGACATCGGCAAGACGTTCGAGATTTTGGTAGAAGGCGTGTCGAAGCGCAGCAAAGAGCAGCTATTCGGGCGCACACCTCAAAACAAGGTGGTGGTGTTCGACCGAGGCAACCATCACATTGGCGACTTCGTTACAATAATGGTGACGGAATCCAGTTCAGCAACCCTTAAAGGCATCGAAACCAATGAATAGGAAAAGACATTCGTTTCTCAGCACCCAATTCATCACAGCCACCATCAGCACCACGTTGGTACTGGTGCTTTTGGGCATCATCGTGCTGTTCGTCATGACAGCACAAAACCTCTCCACCTTCGTCAAGGAGAACATCCAAATCAGTGTGCTCATCAACGACGAGATGGACAATGCTGCCATTTTGCAGATGGAAAAGGCACTGAAAGGAGCACCCTATGCCAAAAGCGTGGAATACATATCGAAAGAGCAAGCACTGCAAGAAGAGATTGCTGCACAAGGAGTTGACCCCACGGAGTTCATCGGGATGAACCCTTACACTGCATCGTTTGAAATCAAAATCAATGCCGACCATGCCAACCCCGACAGTGTAAACATGGTTGTCAAGCAGCTGAAAGGAGACAGCAACGTGGTGGATGTCGTCTATTCCAAAGACCTTATCAAGTCCGTCAATGACAACATCCGAAAGGTGAGCATCATCCTGCTCATCATCGCAGCTCTGTTCACCTACATCTCGTTTGCCCTCATCAACAACACCGTGCGGCTCACCATCTTCTCTAAGCGATTCATCATCAACACAATGAAGTTAGTTGGAGCCAGCTGGAGCTTCATTCGCCGTCCCTTCTTAATCAGCGGCTTCGCACTGGGCATTGTGTCGGCTATCGTTGCCGATGGACTCATCCTCGGCGGCTTGTATTGGCTGCACAACTTTGAACCCAGCATCCACGCAGTCATCGGACTCAGAGACATCATCGTGGTGTCGGCAGCAGTATTTCTGTTCGGCATCATCATCACGTTCCTCTGCACCTTCTTCTCTATCAACAAATATCTGAAGATGAACAGCAGGGAACTCTACTACATCTGACCTGCCCACGCATAGGGCGGTTCGTAACGGTCAATCGTCAACTATCAACTTCAAGCATCACAATACTATAATGAAGAACTTTGCGTTTACAAAAATCAACTACATCTTGCTGGCGATAGGATTCATCATCATCGTCGCTGGTTTCATTCTCATGTCGGGCGATGGCACGACCGAGGAACGGTTTAACCCTGACATTTTCAGTGATACACGCATCAAAGTGGCACCCATGGTGTGCCTCTTCGGCTTTCTCTTCGAGGTGGTCGCCATTCTTTGGCCTGCCAAGAAAAACAACAATCTAAACAACTAAGGCACAGACGATGGATTGGATTCAAGCATTGATTTTAGGCATCGTTCAGGGCCTCACAGAGTATCTTCCCGTCAGCAGCAGCGGACACCTGCAAATCGGTCAGCACCTATTAGGTGTGAACGAGGCAGGAGGACTCACGTTCGACATCGTTGTACATGTGGCAACCGTGCTCTCCACATTGGTCATTCTTTGGACAGAGGTGACATGGATATTCAAAGGGCTTTTCAAGTGGGATGGGCAGCTGAACAACCAGCAGAAATATGCGCTCAACATCCTCATTTCGATGATTCCTATCGGCATTGTCGGTTTGTTCTTCAAAGATGCCATAGACGCACTCTTCCAAGAGAGCCTCACTATTGTTGGCGTATGCCTGCTGGTGACCGCTTGTCTGTTGGCACTCACACACTTCTACAAGCCCACCGAACGGGAGAACATATCACCGTTGCATGCCTTCATCGTCGGTATGGCACAAGCATGTGCTGTGCTGCCGGGCCTCTCACGAAGCGGCTCCACCATCGCCACGGGACTTCTGTTAGGTAACAGCCGCAAGAGTCTCGCGCAGTTCTCTTTTCTCATGGTCATTCCACCCATCTTGGGCGAGGCACTGCTTGACTTCAAGCACATTGTAGCCCCCAGTGCCGAATACATTGCCGAACATGGTGAAGCTGCCCAGATTCCGATGATTGCCCTCGTGGTAGGCTTCTTGGCTGCTTTCGTCAGTGGCTGCTTTGCATGCAAATGGATGGTTGCGCTCGTAAAACGCGCCAAACTCATATACTTCGCTGCCTATTGTGCCATCATCGGCATCATCACGCTTTGTCTGGCATGAACCCATTAGCTGGCGAAATACTCATTTTCAACAAGCCCTACCGTTGGACATCCTTCAACGTAGTGGCAAAAGTGCGAGGCGAACTCTCGCACCGATTGGGCGTGAAGAAACTGAAAGTGGGTCATGCTGGTACGCTCGACCCACTTGCCACAGGCGTTCTCATCGTCTGTACGGGCAAGAGCACAAAACTGATTGACGAACTCCAAGCCCATACGAAGGAATACGTTGCCACCATCAAACTCGGTGCTACCACCCCTTCCTTCGACATGGAAACCGCCGAAGATGCGACCTACCCCACCGCACACATCACCCGAGAACTGGTGGAAGAGAAACTCAAGGCGTTCATGGGGCGCATCGAACAGATTCCGCCCACATTCTCAGCCGTGAAGGTCGATGGCAAACGTGCTTTCAAGTATGCCCGACAAGGGGAGGAAGTGGAACTGAAGCCCAAGATTTTGGTCATCGACGAACTGGAGATTCTTCACTTTGGCGAAGTAGAGAATGAGGCATCCACCGAGAATACTGACTCACGCGAACGCATCAAGTATCAAAGCGATAACCTCCAAGGAACGCACCTCTCGCTCACCATCCGCGTGGTGTGCAGCAAGGGCACTTACATCCGTGCTTTGGCACGCGACATCGGTCATGCCCTTGGCTCTGGCGGCTATCTCACCAGCCTCATCCGCACCCGCATCGGCAAATATACACTCCAAAACTGCATGGACATCAACGAGTTCCCCCAATGGCTGGAGCAACAGACATTTGAACAAGACGGGAGCGATGGAACCAGCAATAAATAACAGAATCCGTTAAAATACAAAACAATAGATGAAGCTTTCACAATTCAAGTTCAAACTTCCCGAAGAGAGGATTGCCCTTTATCCGCGCACTTACAATCCTGAAACGAAGTACTACAACCGCGACGAAGCCAAACTCATGGTTGTACACAAGCAAACAGGCGAGATTGAGCACCGTCTCTTCAAAAACATCATCGAATACTTTGAAGAAGGTGATGCCTTTGTGTTCAACGACACAAAAGTCTTCCCTGCACGCCTTTATGGCAACAAGGAAAAGACAGGCGCACGCATCGAGGTGTTCCTCCTGCGCGAACTCAACGAGGAACTACGCCTTTGGGACGTGCTCGTCGATCCTGCCCGAAAGATTCGTATTGGCAACAAACTTTACTTCGGATCAGACGAGTCGCTGGTGGCAGAGGTCATTGACAACACGACCTCCCGTGGTCGCACCCTCCGTTTCCTCTACGATGGTCCGCACGATGCCTTCAAGGAAACCCTCTATGCACAAGGCGAAGCACCCATCCCCGACGACATCCGCATGCATCGCCCGACAGAAGAGGAAGACCTTGAACGCTTCCAGAACATCTACGCACGCCACGAAGGTGCTGTCACTGTGCCTGTTACAGGACTCCATTTTTCGCGCGAGCTGATGAAGCGCATGGAGATTATGGGTATCGAACAGGCTTTCATCACCATGCACGCAGGTCTTGGCAACTTCCGCAGCATCGACGTGGAAGACCTAACCAAACACAAGACAGATTCCGAGCAAATGTTCGTCACAAAGGAAGCATGCGACATCGTGAACAACGCCAAGAAGAACGGTCACAAAATCTGTGCTGTTGGCAACACCACCTTGCGCGCCCTCGAAACAGCCGTAGGTCCAGGCGGATTCATCAAGGAGTTTGAAGGATGGACAAACAAGTTCATCTTCCCTCCCTATGATTTCACGGTGGCAGACGCGTTTGTGGTGAACTTCCAGATGCCACTCACCACCATGCTCATGCTCGTCACTGCTTTCGGTGGTTACGACCTGGTGATGAACGCCTATAAGGAAGCCCTCAAAGGCGACTATATGTTCGGAACTTTCGGCGATGCCATGCTCCTCATTGACTAACAAAGTGCATCTCGTATATCTCTCACTCGGAACAAACCTTGGCGACAAGGAACAGAATCTCCTGTCTGCCATCTCGGAAATCGGAAGGCGGATTGGCCCCATCAAGGCACAATCTGCCTTCCTCGTCACAGAGCCGTGGGGGTTCGAGAGCGAAAACACTTTCCTCAATGCAGCAGTGCGTGTGGAAACTGAACTTTCTCCTATCGCCCTGCTTGACGAGACCCAACAGATAGAGCGTACTTTGGGGCGCACCCATAAGACCGCCGATGGACAATATCACGACCGCATCATCGACATCGACATTCTCCTCTACGACGACCTTCATATCGCCACCCCTCGCCTTACCATTCCACATCCACACATGCACAAGCGAGACTTTGTGCTCATTCCTCTACACGAAATTTTAATCCCCAACGATACAACGACATGAAAACAACCACGTTCCTCACTTTACTCACCCTACTCTCCCTTCCAGTCATGGCACAGAAAAAGCTTTTCACCATCAACGACCTCATTCCTGGCGGTTCGACTTACTATGCCCACTCCTACCCCGCAACCAAATATCTTGCATGGTGGGGTGACACCTGCATTGAACTGGGCATAGACCAATGTCAGAGCACCAACACGCCCATCGGAGCTGGTGATGCAGTCGCGGCACTCAACACCTTGACATTGAAGAACATCAACACCATCCTCTCCGCCAACGGCAGAAAGACCATCAACCACTTCTATAACGCTTCTTTCCCCTACGCAGAGAAGCCCTACATCCTCATCGACCGAGACAGGGAACAGACGCTCATTGACTGGGTGAACCAACAAGTCGTATGGAAAGCAGACCTTCCCATCAAGGCGCATAACGAAGATTGGAACAAGAACTCCCAATCCACGGCCTACACCATCGACCACAACCTCTTCGTACTCACAGCCGATGGCAAAACACATCAAGTTTCCGCAGACGGCAGCACAGACCTCACCTACGGCGAAAGCGTCCACCGCGATGAGTTCGGCATTTCCAAAGGCACTTACTGGAATCCCGATGGCACTCTCTTGGCTTTCTACAAGATGGACCAAAGCATGGTATCGAAGTATCCGCAGGTCAACATCACCTTCCCCTCCGACGCACAGGAAGGAGCATCCCGTTGCGCCCAGCTTGCTCCAGACCCCTACCCCATGGCAGGCGAGACTTCCCACAAGGTCTATGTGGGCATCTTCAACCCACAGACAGACAAAACCATCTATCTGAACACAGGCGACCCCACCGACCGATACTTCACCAACATCGCTTGGTCGCCCGACGGCACACGCCTCTACCTCATCGAGCTTAACCGTGACCAAAACCACGGCTCGCTCGACGAATACGACGCACAGACGGGCGAGAAGCTCCGCACACTCTTCACCGAAGACAACGACAAATACTTTGAGCCAGTACACCCCATCCAGTTCCTGCCGTGGGACAACACAAAGTTCATCTATCAGACCCGTCGCGACGGCTACAACCACATCTATATATATGATGTAGCAGGCAAGCTCGTCAAGCAACTCACCACCGGCAAGTTTGAGGTCATGGACGTGTTGGGCTTCAACACCAAGGCAAAGACCATCATCTACACCTCCAACGAGCAGAACCCACTCCAAAAGAACGTCTTCTCTGTCAATATGAAAGGCAAGCGTACCCTGCTTGGCAACGACACGGGCTGGCACAACGCAACGCTCTCCGAGTCAGGTAAATACTTCACTGACAAATACTCATCGCCCCTCATCCCACGAAACATCGACGTGGTATCGACAGAAGATGGCACTTCTACGAATCTTCTCTCCGCAGCCGACCCTTGGGCTTCTTACCAAGTGCCTGAAATCAAGATTGGCACCATCAAGGCTGCCGACGGCGTGACCGACCTCTACTATCGTCTCATCCTGCCCACCGACTTCGACCCCAACAAGAAATACCCAGCCGTGGTGTATGTGTATGGCGGTCCTCATGCCCACAACATCGATGCCACTCGCAACTGGGGCGCACGTGGATGGGACATCTGGATGGCCCAACAGGGCTACGTCATGTTCTGCCTCGACAACCGTGGCAGCGAACACCGTGGACTCGACTTCGAGCAAGCCACCTTCCGCCAACTTGGCGTGGAAGAGATGAAAGACCAGCTGAAAGGTGTGGAGTTCTTGAAGAGCCTCCCCTATGTGGATGGCGACCGCCTCGGTGTGCATGGATGGAGCTTCGGTGGCTTCATGACCACCAGCCTCATGACCACCTATCCCGATGTCTTCAAGGTCGGCGTGGCAGGAGGTCCTGTCATCGACTGGCACTTCTACGAGGTCATGTATGGCGAACGCTACATGGACACCCCACAATCTAACCCCGAGGGCTACGAAAGCACCTCTCTGCTCAACAAAGCCAAGAACCTGAAAGGTCGCCTTATGGTCATTTATGGCGGCAACGACCCCGTGTGCGTGCCCCAACACACCCTCTCCTTCATGCGAGCCTGCATCGATGCCAACACCTATCCCGACCTCTTCACCTATCCGGGCGACGGGCACAACATGACGGGCACCGACCGCATACACCTCCACAACGTCATCACACGCTACTTTAACGACCATCTGAAATAACATTTAACAGAAACCAATAACTCATTAACAACAATGAAAGCAATCAGTACAAAGAAGGCTCCAGGGGCGATAGGCCCTTACAGCCAAGCAATCGAGGTAGGCAACATGGTTTACACTTCGGGACAATTAGGACTTGACCCTGCCACAGGTGCATTCCCTGAGGGAGGAGTGAAGGAACAGGCACGTCAGTCGCTCCTGAATGTGAAGGCGATTCTGGAAGAGGCAGGGCTGTCGATGGCTAACGTGGTGAAGACGACCGTGTTCATGGCAGACATGAACGACTTTGCCGACATGAACAGCGTGTATGCCGACTTCTTCACCGAGCCTTACCCCGCCCGTTCAGCTGTGGCAGTGAAGACACTGCCCAAGAACGCGCTGGTGGAGATTGAGGTGGTGGCAGCCCGATAGTAGAAACTCACCCCAAAAGCAAGAACATGAAAAAACTGACAGTCGTGAAGGTGGGGGGCAAAATCGTGGAAGACGAGAACTCCCTGCAACAACTGCTGAAGGACTTCTCCGCCATCGACGGCGCGAAAGTGCTGGTGCATGGCGGCGGCAGGTCGGCGACCAAAGTGGCGGCACAACTGGGCATTGAGAGCACCATGATAGGCGGCAGACGGGTGACTGATGCCGACATGCTGAAGGTGGTCACCATGGTGTATGGCGGACTCGTCAACAAGAACATCGTGGCGCGCCTGCAAGCCTGTGGCATCAATGCGCTGGGGCTGACGGGAGCTGACATGAACGTGATGCGCTCGCACAAGCGTCCCCTGAAGAAGGTGACGATGGACGACGGCACGGAGCAGTTAGTGGATTTCGGCTTCGTAGGCGATGTGGATGCGTGCGACGGACAGATGCTCGCCACCCTCATTGGCGAGGGTATCGTGCCTGTGATGGCACCGCTGACCCACGACCAGCAAGGCCACCTGCTCAACACCAATGCCGACACCATCGCTGGCACGACCGCCAAAGCCTTGGCACCTTACTTCGACGTGACCCTCATCTACAGCTTCGAGCACGCAGGTGTGCTGACCGACCCCGACGATGAGACCTCGGTCATCCCCCATATCACAGCCGAGAGCTTCGAGCAACTGAAAGCCGACGGCATCGTGAGCGGTGGCATGATTCCGAAGATTGAGAACGCCCTCGAAGCCGTCAACGCAGGTGTCGAGAGAGTCATCATCACGAAGGCTGACGCCATCGATGGCACCAAGGGGACTGTCATCGACAACACACCCTGCGCCCCCAAGAACTGACACCCACAACCATGTCAGTACTTCTTCTGAAGTACTCCAGTACTGCTACGAAAGTACTGCAGTACCTCAGAGGAAGTACTGCAAGCGAACAGAGCGAACAGTCAAGACCAAGCATGCTGGATTTCAAGCGCGACATACTGCCCCTGAAGAACATCATCTTCCGCACAGCCCTGCGCATCGTCCTGAACAGGGAGGAGGCGGAGGACATCGTGCAGGACACACTGATGAAGCTGTGGCAACGTCGCGACGAACTGGAACAGGTGAAGAACCTGGAGGCCTTTGCCCTCTCCTCAGCCCGAAACCTCGCCATCGACCGCAAGGAACGGATGGAGAACCGCAACGTGTCGCTGGACGACGAGGCACACAACCGTCCCGATGAAAGCTCGCTCGGCAGCGACAGCCACATCGTGCAGCAAGAAACCCACCACTTCATCACCAGCATCATCAACTCCCTGCCCGAAAAGCAGCGCACCATCCTGCAACTGAGAGACATCGAAGGAAAAAACTACAAAGAGATTGCCAACCTGTTAAGCATCACAGAATCAGACGTAAAGGTATCCCTCTTCCGAGCGAGGAGCGAATTGAAAACAAGAATCCTGCAAAAAAAATCACTTTTCCTGTAACTTTTCCGCTCCTCACCCGTCATACTAATAGAAGGAGGCAAGAAAAGCACCCTTAGGGGCAGCCCCCTCTCATCCAATCCCAAGCACTCACCCAATGATGGATTACAAGTACATAGAGCAACTGCTGGACAGCTACTTCGCCTGCACCACCACCTTGCAGGAAGAGCAAATCCTGCGCTCGTTCTTCTCACAGGAGGATGTACCTGGTCATCTGGCTCAGTATGCCGACCTCTTCCACTACGAGGTCATCGCAAAGGAAGAGACCTTGGGCGAGGACTTTGACCAGCGCATGATGGCACGCATCGACGCTGAGAAGAAGGAACAGACAACGACAGGACACATCGTGGAGATGACCACTTCCCGTCACGCCAAAAGCAAGTTCTTGGGCATCTCGTCCCAAGTCTTCGCCCCCTTCTTCAAAGCCGCCGCCGTCGTGGCAATGGCTCTCACCATTGGACGTGCCGCCGAGCATGCCATCGGTGAACAAGAAGCCGAGGAGAACCGCAACATTGTGGCGATAGACCCCTACATCAAATCGAGCGACGTGCAGCAAGCCATCCGCGTGAAGGACGTGAGTCAGGCCGAGACCAAAACCACCAACGACTCCATCCTGAGCATCGCCACCAAAGACGAGATTCAGTAACATCAGGAATTTTGCTTTTACATGTAATATAAACACATCAATGCTTAACTAAACCAAAAACCATCAGGCCCAAGCTGCGAAGCCCAACGCCTTCCGCCCAGAGGCATCCCCCCTGCGGCAATAAAAGATTGAACAAGGTTCAATTCTCTTTGAAACCAACTTCGTGCTCCAAGCACGAAAAAAGGGGCATCTCGCCACGAGATGCCCCTTTTTTCTGACACATTGACAAAACCATGATGGCATTGCCGACCCCAAGCAGCTCTTCACTATATATTTTACCACTCGAACATCAAAAAGCTTGCAGAAGTCATCTGCCATACAGAATAAATCCGTAACTTTGTCATCGGAGAGCATAGCAATTATTATTGGTCATTTAGTACAGTAATTTTTGTTAATTGCAAAACTTTCAGACAATTAGATTTCGTCGAACTTACGTTATTTAAGAATTATTATATATGCTATCAACTATTCTTTCCATATCACTTTCTAATCCAATAATAATAGCTTTTGTTGTAGTTATGATGATATCAATGGCTATTTACCTAATCCACTTTATCACTTACAAGATTGGCAAAAACAAGTTTGAAAAGCAGGCAAAAGAATTGGTAGAACAAATCAATACGGCACAGCAGGAACTTGAAACCATGTATATGCCTACGCATTTGCTTACAAACAAGGATATTGAAGATTTCCAGACTCAACACCAATCTTTGTTAGCAAACATAGAAGTCCTCAAAAAACACAAATACTATAATGAAGACATTTTTGAAAAAACAGGCATTGCCTCTTTCATGGTTTCGTTTGCAGACAGCAAGGTTAAGAAAGAAGAAAACAACAAAGTCTATAATGCTCTTGCAGAATTAAAAGACAATGCAACAAAAATGATGGATAGCTACCGAGCTTTACTCCATCCGTCACATTACTTTGCTCATTCAGAACTGGAAGACTTTATTAAATCACATAATGAGATTAAAGACAATATCAACTTCATATTTCCCCAATATGCCCAGTTTGTGACAGATGACGACAGCAAACAACTTCCTTCCATTATACTGCGTATAGAAATAGAACGTACAGAACATAACAAAAAGTTCATTAAATCAGAAATAGAAACCAATAAACTATATTTTGACCATGTGCTTGGGACATATCCGCTCGACCCACAGCAAAGAGACTCTATTGTAAAACTCGAAGATAATTGTCTTGTGATAGCCAGTGCTGGAAGCGGTAAAACATCAACCATCGTAGGCAAAGTTAAGTATCTAGTGGAGAAGCAACATATCAATCCCACAAAGATTCTCATTCTAACCTACACAAAAAAAGCAGCTAACGAATTGTCGTCTCGTATACAGATAGCAGGATTGAATAGCGGCACGTTTCACAGCCTTGCTTATCACATTATTGCGGAGGTAACAGGTCAAACCCCATCAATATGTAACGCAGATGTACCACTGAATGTATTCCGTAAATTGATTATGAAAGATGAGCATTTCCTTAATGCTGTCAATAATTACGTTATTAACTGTCAGTCGTTGATGAAACTGGAACACGACTACATAGATGCTTTTGCTTATTTTGAAGACAGAAAAAAATATGGAATACAGGCACTATTCCCCGATATTGACGGAAAGGTAATTTTCACTCGAAGTGAAGAAGAAAAGCGACTTTGTTCCATCTTAACACGTTTGGGTCTCATGTTTCGATACGAATGTGATTATCCTATCAATACACGGACTCCGGAACGTAGGCAATACAAGCCTGACTTTACAATCTATTTCAAAGACAGACAAGGCCAGTGGCAGCGTATCTATCTAGAACATTTCGCCATTGACAAAAATGGAAAAACCCCTCGTTGGTTTGGAGAAGGGACAAAAGGTGGGTGGAAAGTTGCCAACAAAAAATACATTGAGGGTATTGATTGGAAACGAAATACTCATAGGCAGAATGGAACTGTGCTTATAGAAACAACCAGTGCAGATTTCCACAATGAGTCTGTAGAGCAGAAGCTCATCGACCAGCTATCAAAATATGGTGTAGCTATCAGGCAACGTACAGACAAAGAGCTTTATGACATGTTGATACAGCGTAACCACCAGATGGAAAAAACGGTTTTTACTTTGCTTCTCTCATTTATTACCTTGATGAAAGCCAATGAAAAAACTATCGATGGTTTGCTTGCAACGTTCAAACCCCAAGATGGTTACATGATGACTCCCAATGAGAAACGCAATAAATACATACTGACAGAGATTGTTAAACCATTTTTCGAGGCTTATCAAACAGAATTAGAAAAGAACCTTGAGATTGATTTTACTGATGCTATCATTCAAGCGACAGCTCTTTGCCGCGATGGATTATGGAAGCATTATGATTATATTTTGGTTGATGAGTTTCAGGATATATCTATAGATAGATACAAACTACTACAAGCATTGCGCTCTAACAAGCCTAAAACCAAACTTTATTGTGTTGGTGACGACTGGCAATCTATTTTCCGCTTTGCGGGCAGCGACATGGCACTTTTTTATGATTTTGAACAATATTTTGGCTTTACAGAACTTTGTAAAATTGAAACGACCTATCGCTTTCATCAGCCTCTTATAGACAAATCTTCAGCTTTCATAATGAAGAATCCCGCCCAAAAAGAGAAAAATATAAAAACACCTCAGGGCGACCTCCAAAAGACATTCCTTAACTTTGTAAAATGTAACTCAAAAAATGATGGCGTATTGAAAAAGGTTGAGGAAATTGTAATGTCCCTGCCTATAAATAACACGATTCTTCTCATGGGACGCTATAACTATGATGCAATGTCAATAGGTTTCAAAGGGAAGATTGATTATAGTAACAACCACATTAAGGTAAACATTGCAGGACGTGACATTTTCTTTTTGTCCATCCACTCAGCAAAGGGGATAGAAGCAGACCATGTAATTCTTATCAACTGTAATCAAGGTGCATATGGTTTTCCCTCTTTGATAGAAGATGACCCCATATTGGACTTTGTTTTAAGTCGTAGCGAGCAATACCCATTTGCAGAAGAACGCCGTCTTTTTTATGTAGCAATGACCCGTGCAAAGAAACGGATGTACATTCTATATGACCAACAGCGACCATCACCTTTCATTTGTGAGTTTCTTTTGAAATTAGAAATTGGTTCTCGTCTTTGTCCAAAGTGTCTTGAAGGTAAGATTGTCCCCATCAAGGATGGCACTTCATCCAATGGAATATCATATCGTTCTTTCACTTGTACTAACAACGAGGCAGGATGTGATTTCTTTGAAACTCGTTTCGGTGACCTCACTCCGCCTGGTATTCTTGTCACAGAAAATATGACGGCACAAGATATTGAGCATTTGCGTGAAAACCGACGGCATACGAAACAAACCGGTGGACACAGATATACCATTACACAGCAAAATCGGTGGACATAGACACATTCCTAATAAATCATTTTGTAGAAATAATTTTTAGACAATTGACAATCACTAAACTCATATCCAAATTAAGAGATGTACCTTGATTTCAATCAGAGCAAAATAAACAACTATAAATCAATTATTATGATAGACCAAATTATTGCTTACAACAAGACGTTCGTGGCGGAAAAGGGCTACGAGAAGTATCTGACGGACAAGTACCCTGACAAGCGGCTGGCGGTGCTTTCGTGTATGGACACCCGACTGACGGAGTTGCTTCCTGCTGCGCTCGGCTTGAAGAATGGGGATGCGAAGATTATCAAGAATGCTGGGGGCTTGGTTATTTCGGCTTTCGATTCTGCCATGCGAAGCCTCGTGGTTGCCATCTATGAGCTGGGCGTGAAGGAGATTATGGTGGTGGCTCACAGCCATTGTGGGGCTTGCCACATGAGCTACGACCACTTCCATCATGAGATGATTGCGCGTGGCGTGACGGACGAGACGCTCGATACGATTCGCAAGTGCGGCATCGACCTGAACACTTGGCTGGAAGGATTCAAGGACACGACGGAATCGGTGAAGAAAACGGTCACGACCATCAAGACGCATCCGCTTGTCCCGAAGGATATTGTGGTGCGTGGGTTTATCATTGACTCGGAAACGGGCGAATTAAGTGAAGTTGTAGGCTGATGGATTACTTACCTAAAGACCCAATGATGCTGATGTCGAGCGTCAACATGTTGCTCCGTGACGAAGAGTATGACACGTTGGAGTCGTTGTGTTGCGCTTTCGACAGAGACCCGCAGGAGGTTAAGAATTGCCTGCTGGAACAGGGATATATCTATAATGAGCAACAAAAACAGTTCCGACCCGTCGGATGTGACGCATGACGATTCTTGCTTCCACCAAAAGACGAATGATTACAAAATAAGGGCTGATTCCTATCCAGGAGTCAGCCCTTTGTGGTTATCAGAGGGTCGCCAAACCAACTGATGGAAAGGGAAACATTGTGTCACTTGCGCCGAATGATGCGGTTGGTCACACGCTCGGCAGAGATGACTGTGCCGTCTTCGCCCACGATGTCCACGTTCCACACATGGGTGCTCTTGCCAGCATGAACGAGACGCGCCTTGCCATACACTTTGCCTTCGGTGGCAGACATGGCAACATGGCTGGCATTCACCTCGGTGCCACACACGGCGAGCGACTCGTCATAGTGGGTAAGATGAAGCGAACCGACCCCTGCAATGGTCTCCGCCAACGTGAGCGAGGCACCTCCGTGGAGAATGCCCAGATACTGACGTGTGGAAGGAGAGATAGGCATTTCAGCCACAGCGAAGTCGTCATCGGTAGGGATGAAGCGAATGCCCAAAGCCTCAATCATCGTTCCCTGCATGCGGGAATGGAGGAAATCACACTCTTGTTGAGTCAACACAATGCCATTTACGATTTAATCATTTACAACTTACTGACGATAAGGTCCATATTCATTGTCACGCTCTTGACTGCCCAACAATGTGAAGACGAACAGTACGATGCCTCCGACATAAGGGACAAGAGCCAGCCAATACCACCATCCGCTTCTGCCTGTATCATGCAGCCTTCTTACGAAAACAGATATTGCAGGACATACCACGCTAAGAGCCACAAGTCCATAGACGACACATGTAACACTCATTGTAATATCCCTATCCCCACCAGAGAACAATGCTCCAAGTATTCCACCTACGATAGCACCAGCTATGAGGACTAAAAAATAAAACAACGCAAAGTACCAGTACTCGCTTCTTGTCGCCCTCCCTTCAAAGGACGCATACTTCTCTTTCAGGCAAATACGTACAGCATCACGGAAACCGATGCTACCCCCCCCAATGTGACATTGGCATGCTTCTAATTGGTTGCCACATTTGCAGCAGACCTGAGCGTTGTCTGCATTAACCGCATTGCAGTGGTTACAAATCTTCATAATAGTTCAGTGTTTTTAAGTTGTTTGACAATATGGTGATGAGTGACAAGCGTGGTAACTTATGTGTCAACAACTATCACTGCACCCACCGAGGGCAAAGTTACTGATATTTCTTGTATTGCAAATGACTTCCACAAGTTTTTTTGACATCCCGATAGCAAAATATATGGTGAAAGGTTGTTATAGCCCCTCTGTTTAAGACGCACCTTTCACAAAGACATCTCCAAGGATGCTGGAATATGCCCCGATGATGCTACATACAACTTTCCCAAAAGCTGTGAAACTTCTCTATTTAGGGCATCATTAAAGGAATTAAAGAAACGCACTTTGGGGTAGTCTCTTACAGGCTATATTAGTGTTTTTATAGTTTCCAAATGGCAAAGCCCCAATATCAATAAATGAATTAAATTGCAAGAAAAATCCAATATAGATTGAGTTTACAAAAAAATCTCTTACAAAATTTTGCAGATTCAAGAATACTTCATAACTTTGAAGCGGTATTCTTTGGAGTATCATTTATAAACGAAGAAGCGTTTTGCTTATCTCTTATTGAGAAAACGTAGGAAATTTTCACAATGATGAGAGGATAACAAAGCGGTTCCCGCGTTAAGCGTGGGCTGCTATTCCCTCATCTTCATCATAGGTTTCCTACGACCTTCTCAATAGAAACGGGCAATTCAGTCCACGTTTCTGTATCTAAAAATGGTCGATAGGGCTGTAAGACCAACAAAACACGCAATGCGTATGAAAAAAATTTTTTTAATGGTGAGTGCTATCATGCTTTCAATTTGCGTTTATGCAAATACATGCACGTATGATGGTGTTCAAGTTAGCCTACAATCTGAAAAAGTACAATGTATAACGGGTGTGGCTATAATCAAAATTTCAGTAAATGACACATCAAAGAAAGAGGTAAGGTGTCAAGTTGAAGTGGCTAATCAGCGCGCATGGATTACTGTTCAATTGAATTCTGGTTCAGGGACATTTAACATAGCCAAAGCTATTAGTTTGCCAAATGGTACTCATACTATTAAACTAATCCAAGAAGGAGGTATGTGTTATTGATTTCCAGTTAAGATATATTTACACTATCTTTTCTGCATAGTGGGCTTTAACGTATTTTCGTAGTGCGTTAAAGCCCATTTCATATACAAACAACCTCTATTAACTTCATCGTGCCGCAAGGCTGGCACGAATTATGCGAATAAACAACTCCGTTACATTTATCTGCTTCTCATCACAATCTCTCGGCAGACGAGATTAAGATTCTTTACTTATGTTCCGTTGAGGATAAACGGGATAGAAAGGTCGCTTTTGTTCTCAAACAGGAAGGTCGGACACTGGGCATGAGACGCTTCGGTATTCAGCGTGCTTCCACAGCCTCTAAATCGGAGTCCCCGACTCCGACTGACCGATGTCCCCGACTCCGATTGGTCGATGTCGGGGACATCGATTTTGGGGGCATTTTTGAGGGGTGATGAAGGGAGAAGCATACCGATAACAAAAAACGTGAGTTCGATGAACTCACGTTGTGCGTATCAATGAAACGATTGGAACGATTAAGCGGTATGGTATTTGTGGAGTTCCGCTCTCAGGGCGTGTGCCTGTCCGTCGGTCACAGCATCCATTAGTGCCCAAAAACGGGGTGAATGGTCGTGATGGACGGTGTGGCAAAGTTCGTGGAGGATGACGTAGTCTTGCAGATGTTCGGGCACTTGCATCAGGTAGAGCGAAAGGCTAATGGTGTTTCTGCTGGAACACGATCCCCATCGGGTTTTGGAGTCGCGGATGGTGAGGCGTTCATAATGAAAGCCGTGCATGTATGCCAGTTCTGCTGTCCGCCGTGGCAAGAGTGCCTTGGCCTGCTGGCGCATCCTTTCCACGTCGGCGGCGGTCAGCTGGGGGCGGCTCTGCAGTGCCTTTTGCTTTTTCAGGAGAGGGAGGCGGAACTTGTCGATGGTGCTTTTGACGAATGACAGGGAGGCTCCCCGAAAGGTGGTAACACGAAGACCGTCAACCTCAGGACGCATAATGATGCTGCGTGCCCTGGGGTTGACGGTCACTGTCACCGTACCTAACTCTTCGTCGTGGTAGGTCATCTTTGCTTATTAACAATTCAGGCTGCTGCAACGCTTGCGAGCCGTGGGGTGATTGTTAATGATTCGTTGTGAACTGCTTGTAGATTTTGTCTGCAATCTCCTGCATCTCCTCGCTCGAAAGACAGAGTTTGGGGTTGGCGAAGTTCATGTCCTTCTCGCTCTGCATGGGGATAAGGTGGATGTGCGCATGGGGCACTTCAAGACCCAAGACGGCCTGACCAACCTTCACGCAGGGGAAAGCTGCCTTGATGGCAACTGCCACTTGCTTGGCGAACACTTGGAAACGCGCCAATTCATCGTCTTCCATGTCGAAGATGTAATCGACTTCACGGCGTGGAATGACCAGCGTGTGACCCTTCACCATCGGATTGATGTCGAGGAATGCGTAGAACTCCTCGTTCTCTGCACACTTATAGGAGGGGATTTCGCCTGCTGCGATTTTGCCAAAGATGCCCATACTTATCCGAAGCTGATGTTCATGATTTCAAACTTCATCACACCGCGCGGCACTGTTACTTCGGCCACGTCGCCCACTTTCTTGCCCAGCAGACCCTGTGCAATGGGTGTCTTGATGGAAATCTTGTTCTCGCGCAGGTTTGCCTCACCTTCGCTGACGATGGTGTAGGTGAGTTTCATGCCGTTCTCCACGTTCTTCAGCTCCACCTTCGAGAGAATCTGCACTTCGTCAGTCTTCGTCAGTTTCGATGGGTCGAGAATCTTCGTGTCGGCGAGCATTGCCTTCAGTTCGGCAATCTTCGTCTCGAGCTTACCCTGTGATTCCTTGGCTGCGTCATACTCCGCATTCTCCGAAAGGTCGCCCTTTTCGCGGGCTTCGGCAATCTGACGAATCACTTCAGGACGCTCCACTTCCTCCAGTTGTTTAATTTGGGCACGAAGCTTGTCGTAGCCCTCCTGTGACATATAAGCCATAATGCTGTTCTGATTGTTTTGGTTTTCTTGTGTTACTAAAGATGTTTTTTTGAAAGACGAAAAGAAAAAGAATCCCAACACCATCTGATGCTGGAACCCTTCCAATCTTTTCGTGTGCAAAGGTACGGCATTTCGCCTACCCCACCAAATATTTATCCCTTTTTTTACATCTGCGCGTATGCGTCACAAGGGAAGCCGTCTCCCCGTTTCCCCTGTCCAAGGGGAACTCAGCTAAAAGCTTAAAGCTAAACCACCTAACACATTCACACCCAGGTTGCGGTAGCCCCAATAGCGGTCGTAATTGCGATTCAGCAAATTGTCACCCCTCACAAACAGCGTGCAGGGACACTTGACGGGCAACGTATAGCGAATGCTGGCACCTAAATTTAAGGTATTGGGGCGATTGTAGGCGAACACCGAGCCTTGGTCGAACGAAGGCTCGTCATAGATGGCAAACTCCCAATCCATGCCCACATACAGCCCTTTCACCACTTTGGCATCAGCTGTCCAATCCATTAAGAAGAAGGGCTTCGTGAAAGAACCGCTCCTCCACTCATCATCAGCCTTGCTACCCACCATATTGATTTGGTTCTTCGCCTCCACCTTCACAATGTCGCCGTAAGCATAAGAGAAATCAGCGTTGATGTAGAAATTGCGACGCTTGGCAAACCCAATCCGAGGCATATAGCGTCCATCCTGCAAGGGAGACATCCAATCCGTGTCATACTTGTTCTTGACCATATCAAGACCTGCATTTATCTGCCCACAGAAGCCATTCATGCCACAGAAGCGATAGCCCACGCAGACATCAATCTGATGGTACTCTGCCTCCATCTTGAGAATGTCATTGCTGCCCAGTGTCCCTACACTCTCAAAAGCGAAATAGGGATGTTCACGGGCATACCGCTGGAAATTGTTGTCAGTCTCATAGCTGCGTGCCTTCACATACACCTCGTTCTGCCTGTCGATGCGGTAAGCCACCCCTGCGTCAGGACCAACCTTTCCACTGGTGCTGGCAAAGAGTCCCACCTGCACGCTCAACTGCTCGCCCACATACTGGTAATGGGGCGAAAGGCGAAGACTGGTGATGCCCTCCAACTCAGCATTGCCATAAGACGAATTGAAAAAGCCCAAACCCAAGCCCAAGCTGTGCTGCTCAGCCAACTTGTATGTGCCCTCCATATCCAAGTGTACCAATGTCTCGCCCAGCTTCTCTGTCAGGGTCGTCCGATAGTTTTGGCTGAAGAAATCCACGCCACCCTTGGCTTCAATCGTGAGATTCTCAATCTGATAAGGCATCAACCCAAAGTCCAGCGTGCCCAACACATGATGCTGCTTGTCAGTGACATCGCTTGCCCCCATATAGTTGAACAAATGATTCTCGAACGTACCCCGTGCATACACATCAGCCCCACGTTCAATGTAGTGGCGATACTTCACCACTGCCCGATTGCGGTAATCACGGCTGCGCCAATCCTTCACGTCCAAGTAATCATTGTCACGCACTTGCCCGTTGAAGCCTTTCAGCATCAGGCTGATGTCCAACGCATCGTCTTCCGTCAGGGCAAACTGATACGAAGCCTGCCCGTCCAACTGCCCATGCGTCCCTCCTCCAAGGTGTACATAGCCCTTCTTGTTGCCTTTCACAACTTCCTCCGTGGCATAGTCACCGACAAGCTCCTCTGCATAATTGTTGGTGGGTTGGCTCTCCACGGCATACTGCATCGTGTAGTGTTTCACCTGTGTTTCAACCGCTTGCGTCTTCACTTCCACCTTCTTCGCGTCTGTCACCACGGGCTTCACCTCGTTGGTCACTTCCACAGTGTTGTTCAACTGCGCCATTGCCGGCATTGCCACCAACATGGCGACGATTGTTATCGTTTGTTTCATACTTACCTCAACCTTTCTTCTATCATTACCTTAATATCGTCATCATCCTTGTAGTTCGCTTTCAGCGATTCGAGCGTCTGCCGAGCCTCCACCTCACGACCTTCTGCTTTGTAGATGTCGCTCAGCAAGATGAACGCACGAGCCAACCAATAAGACTTGCTGATACCCTCATCAATCGCCTTGTTCAGCAGGCTCTCCGCCTGTGCATACTCTCCTGCATCATACGATGCCTGAGCCGCCAACACGGGTGCTTTTGCCTGTTCCATGGCAATCGAATCCTGAGCCGCTGCGATGGAGTCCTGAATGGCTATGTTCGCTGCCATGTTCGCTAACTCCTCGTTTGCCTTCTGTGCGTATTCCGTGTTGGGATACTGCATAGCCAGCTCACCAAACACGACAGCAGCCTCGTCCGTCTTGCCCTGCAACACATAGGCTCGACCCTTCTCGTATAAGGCCTTAGCACCCAACGAAGAATGAGCATATTCCGCACTCATCAGCTGAATCAGTTCCACTTTCTTGTCATAGTTGCCTCGCAAGCCCTCTATATACGCCTGCTGCAACATCGAGTAGTCACCCTGCGAGTGGTCGATTTCCTTGGCTTTCTGATAGCAGACATCCGCTTCATCATAGTTGCGCATGTTCAGGTAGCTGTCACCCATACGGTTGTAGGCATCGGCACGCATCGCATTGCTGCCTTCGGGCAATTCCGCCACCTTCTGGAACTGCGCAATAGCCGCGTTATACTTCTGCAATTTGAATTGCGCGTATCCCAAGCTGTACATGGCATACGCTTTGTTTTTCAGCGTTCCAGCTGAGGTCTGCGTGCCCAAATTCAAGGCCGTGTTGAGGTCGTTAGCCGCTTGTGCATAGTTGCCCAACCGATAGTTGCAGTCGCCTTTCACATAGAACGATTCGGCATAAGCCTCCGCGTCTTGACGACCCAAACCGATGGCCTGTGTGGCATAGGTCAGTGCCTCCTGCACACGATTCTGAGTCAGTTCCTGAAACGCCAAGTTGTAGAGCACGCGCTGCTTGTCAACCTGCGTGTCGGCATTGGGCGATTGTACCTTGCTGATGGCTTGAAGTGCCTTGGAATAATCCTTTTTGCTCATATAGACCTCGGTCAGACACTGCGACACGGGCGTGGCGTACTTTGAAGTGGGGAACTCGCTGAGAAACTGCTCCATGACTGGCACCGTCTGCGATGATTTCTGTTCGTGCAAGGTCAAGGAGTAGTTGTAAAGTGCCTGTTCGCGCAGGGAAGCCTTGGCTGACATGCCCGACGCATTCAGGAATGCCGTTTGTGCCTGCTGCTTCTGTCCACGTTGCAACGCTGCGATGCCTGCATGCAGCCACGCATTCTGCGCCATTTCGTCCCGACTGCTGCCAGCCGATTCCGTCAGCGTGTTCCACGCCTTTTCCCATTGTCCGAGGGCATAATAGCACATGCCTTGCTTATACTGCGATGTGCGCGTCTTCTCGCCCACCTCCAGATAAGGCAACGCCCGTGCATATTCACCTTGGTCGTACAAGTGTTCGCCCGCCATTCTATACAATACTTCATTATAGGCACAAGCCTCATCGCTCAAGCCCGAAAGCGGATAAGCCAACGGCAAGTCCAGCGAAGCGTCTGTTTCCTCGTCGGCAAAGAACGACAGCAATGCTTCATCATAACGCGCCTCCTTCACCAGCAGGTTGCGGTGAAAAACGTGCAATGCGCCAGCATACTGCGAGTACGGATGTTTCTCCACCCACTCGCCCATTCGGTCGGCAGTTCCTGGCACATCCAGCACATAGTCACACACCAAGAGGAGCGACCGTGCATCTTCACGTCCCTTCTCGCTCTCAGCCCCTTCTAAAAAAAGCTCCAACTGCTGTTTTGCGCCCAGATAGTGTCCATCCGCCAACGCTTTCACCGCCGTGTGCTGCGCTTGTGCTCCTAATGCCACACCAGCCATCAGCCACGACACCAACATTCGTGAATACCCTTTCATTGTATTTTCAGGTTAATTTATCAATTAGAATTTCGCGACCAACATGTCCTCCCAACATGAGTTGGACGAAGTGACACTTGGTGATGAGCGGAAGAGCCGTAACCATCGAGTGCTGAGACTCATACATTACAGACATCCTGCCGCCATGCTTACCGAGGGCAAAGTTACTGAATTTATTTGTGTTGCGCATGATTTCTGCCAGTTTTTTGATGCCACGACGGCAAAATATGCCACAAGAAGCGTTCCAAACGAGAATCATCGTGCCTTTTGCCATCTGCATATTGAAGGTCGCCTCCGTCCGGTGCAGAAACGCCTCTTTCATCTTCGGGCAAAAAGCACCCCTAAATCGGAGTCCCCGACTCCGACCGACCGATGTCCCCGACTCCGATTGGTCGGAGTCGGGGACATCGATTTAGAGGCTCTTTCTGCGGTGATGTTGATTCACCAAGCACACACACTTTTCATCCATCATTGACAAATGACATTTGACAAATCACCCCGTCGCAGGTGTTTTTGTGCTGTAATAAAGGCTGGATAACAAAATTGTCCATCATCCATTGCCCATTGCTAATTTATTTGCCTACCTTTGCATGTCAACATTAGCTAATTATGACGAAAATCTACGATTTCCTCATCATCGGCTCCGGTGTAGCCGGTATGAGTTATGCCCTCAAAGTGGCGGAGGCCAAGAAGGGCAAGATTGCCATCGTCTGCAAAACGACCTTGGAAGAGGCTAACACCGCCAAGGCGCAAGGCGGCATCGCATCGGTCACAAACCTGTTGGTCGATAACTTTGAGAAGCACATCGAGGACACCATGATTGCTGGCGACTGGATTAGTGACCCCGAAGCCGTGAAGCAAGTGGTCATGGGTGGGCCTGCTGGCATCAAAGACCTGTTGCGGTGGGGCGTGAACTTCGACAAGAAGGAAGATGGCTCGTTCGACCTGCACCGTGAAGGCGGTCACTCCGAGTTCCGTATCCTGCACCATGCCGACGACACAGGCGCAGAAATCCAGCGCGGCTTGATGGAGGCGGTGAGGAACAACCCCTACATTGATATATTAGAGAACCACTTTGCGGTGGAGATTATCACCCAACACCATTTGGGCATCCGTGTGACCCGACGCACGCCCGACATTGAGTGCTATGGCGCATACGTGCTGAACCCCAATACGGGCAAGATAGACACATTCCTGTCCAAAGTGACGCTGATGGCCACAGGCGGAACAGGTGCCATCTATGCCACCACTTCCAACCCCAACATCGCCACAGGCGACGGCATTGCCATGGTGTATCGTGCCAAAGGGAAGGTGAAGGACATGGAGTTCGTGCAGTTCCACCCAACCGTGCTGTTCAACCCTGCCGAGACGCATCCCGCCTACCTCATCACGGAAGCCATGCGTGGCTATGGCGGCATTCTCCGTCTGCCGAACGGCGAGGAGTTCATGCAGAAGTATGACGAGCGGCTCTCGCTGGCTCCGCGCGACATTGTGGCGCGCGCCATCGACAACGAGATGAAGATTCATGCCCTCGACCATGTGTGCTTGGACGTGACCCACAAAGACCCAGAAGAGACCAAACACCACTTCCCCAACATCTATGCCAAGTGCCTGTCCATCGGCATCGACATCACGAAGGAGTACATTCCCGTAGCCCCTTCGGCTCACTACATGTGCGGCGGCATCCAAGTCGATTTGGATGGTCAGTCGAGCATCAAGCGTCTCTATGCCGTGGGAGAATGCTCCTGCACAGGTCTGCACGGCGGCAACCGACTGGCTTCCAACTCATTGATAGAGGCTGTGGTGTATGCCAATGCAGCAGCCAAGCACTCGTTGGAAGTGATTGACAGCTACACCATCAACGACAAAGTGCCAGCATGGAACGACGAGGGTACGATGACCAACGAGGAGAAGGTGCTCATTGCGCAGGACGTGAAAGAGGTGGGGCAAATCATGTCCACCTATGTGGGCATCGTCCGTTCCGACCTGCGTCTGCACCGCGCTTGGGAACGCCTCGACCTCCTCTATGAAGAGACAGAACACCTCTTCAAGCGTGTGAAACCCACCCGCGACATCTGCGAGCTTCGCAACATGATAAACGTGGGCTATCTCATCACTCGCCAAGCCCTCGAACGCAAGGAGAGCCGCGGACTCCACTACACGGTAGATTACGCAAAGCACGCACTGGACAAGGAATAAAACAAAGACCATAACGAATCAAACAACAATCATTCAATGAAAAAGTTACTATTAGCATTGGTCATGCTCTTTAGCATGATGACTCATGTTGCTGCACAAAACATGACCTTACCGATGGACACTGCCGTGCGAAAAGGCACGCTGCCCAACGGATTGACCTACTATCTGCGTCACAACGAATGGCCCGAGAAACGCGCCTTCTTTTACATCGCCCAAAAGGTGGGTTCTATCCAAGAGGAAGAGAACCAGCGAGGTCTCGCCCACTTCTTGGAGCACATGTGCTTCAACGGCACGACCAACTTCCCTGGCGACCGCTTGAAGAAGTATCTCGAAACCATCGGTGTGAAGTTCGGTGAGAACCTGAATGCTTACACTTCCTTCGACGAGACCGTCTATAACATCGACAACGTGAACGTAGAGATTGCTGGTGCGCTCGACTCTTGCCTGCTTATCCTCCACGATTGGAGCCACGACCTCTTGCTTGAAGACAAGGAGATTGACAAGGAACGTGGCGTTATCAACGAGGAGTGGCGCATGCGTTCTTCTGCCATGATGCGCATGTACGAAAAAGCACTGCCTGAGATTTACCCCGACAGCAAGTATGGTCTTCGCCTCCCCATCGGCACGATGGACATCGTGATGAACTTCCCCTACGAAGCACTGCGCAGCTACTACCGTAAGTGGTATCGTCCTGATTTGCAGGCTATCGTCATCGTTGGTGACATCAACGTAGATGAAATGGAGCAGAAGATTCAGAAGGTCTTTGCCGACATTCAGCCCGCAAGTGCCGATGCCGCACCTTTTGAATACTATCCTGTGCCCGACAACGCTGAACCCATCGTCTCCATCAACAAAGACAAGGAACAGCACACCAACAACGTCCTCTTCATGTGGAAGACGAAAGCGTTCCCACGCGAGATGAAGAACACAACTAATTACTTAGTGGCAGACTTGATTACCAATGCCATGTCGAGCATGTTCAGCGAGCGCATCAGCGACATCTTGCAGAAAGAGAACGCACCGTTCCTGAACGCAGGTTTTGGCTACGAAGACTTTTTCGTGTCGAAGACCAAGGCGGCCTATAGCGGCAGTGTGGTTTGCGAGGACAACAAATATGAGACGGGCATCAAGGCACTCTACCGCGAGATTCTGCGTGCCAAGAAGTACGGCTTCACAGCCGCTGAATATGAGCGTTTTAAGTCCGAACTCCTTTCTCAATTCGAGAGTGCTTACCTCCATCGTGACAAGGTTCAGAGCCGCAGCTTCGTGAACGAGTGTGTGCGCAACTTCCTTGACAACGAGCCTATGACGGGCATTGAATGGACTTACAACACCATGAAGCAGATTGTGCCTAACACCAACGTGAACATGGTGAACCAACTCATCCAGCGGATGCCTTCCAACAACCTTGTCATCACCTTGTTCGCTGCCGACAAGGAAGACAACGTACTGCCCACCAAGGAGGAAATCCTCCGCTGGATGGCTGAGGTGGAAGCCGAGGACATAGAGCCGCTGAAGGAAGAGGCAAACAACGCCCCCCTCATTGAGAAGATGCCGAAGCCCGGCAAGGTGAAGAAGATTGAGAAAGACATGTATGATGCCAAGCTCATCACGCTCAAGAACGGCATCAAGGTGCATGTGAAGAAGACTGACTTCTCGCCCAACCAAATCAGTATGTACGCCCATAGCTGGGGCGGCAAGTCGCTCTATGGTCTTGACGAGTATGACCAAACCTCCAACATCGGATGGGTCAGCGTCGGCGGTTGGGGCAACTTCAGCACCACCGAGTTGAGCAAGCGTCTGGCTGGCATTCAGGCCAATGTCAGCACAGGCGTAGGTACTGAGAGCGAGACCGTTTCAGGCTCTTGTGTGAAGAAAGACCTCGAAACCATGCTCCAACTCACCTATCTCCATTTCACAGCCCCACGCAAGGACATCGAAGCCTATAACTCCGCCATCCAGCGCACAAAAGGTCAGATGAAGAACCAAGAGTTAGTGCCCAATACGGCTCTGAAAGACACCATTACCAAGGTCGTCTATAACAACAACATCCGTGCCATGCGCACCAAGCCCGAAGACCTCGACCGCATCGACTACGACCGCATCATTGAGCTGTACAAGGAGCGTTTTGCCGATGCCAACGACTTCGAGTTCTTCATTGTCGGCGACTGCGATGCTGACACCATTGCCCCACTGCTTGCCAAGTATTTGGGTGCGCTCCCCACTAAGAAGGGCAGCGAGACCTACAAGACCATCGACCTCAAGATGGCTGACGGAAAGCTGAAGAACGTGTTTGAGAAGCAGATGGAAACGCCTAACGCTGTCGTGCTCTTCCTCTATCACGCCCCTGTGGAGATGAACCTCCGCAACAGAGTCATGGTCGGTATGTTAGATCAGTTGATGGATATGCTCTACACCGAGACGGTACGCGAGGATGAAGGCGGTGCTTACGGCGTACCTGTCAGCGCAGGTCTCAGCCGCTACCCACAGCAGGAAGCCACCGTGCAGATTCAGCTGCCCACCGCTCCCGAGAAACGTGAACGCATGACAGAAATCGTCTATCAGGGCGTGGAAGACATGGTGAACAACGGTCCTAAGGAGGAAGACCTTCAGAAGGTGAAGGAATACCTGCTCCGCAGCCACGAAGAGAGCTTGAAGAAGAACTCCTACTGGATGAACCAAATGGCTTCCTATGTGCTCTATGGCGAGGAGAATGTCGCCCCATACATAGAGACTGTCAACAGCATCACTGCCGCTGACATCCAAGAGCTGGCACGTCGCATCTTCAAGAGCGGCAACTGCATCGAGGTCGGTATGACCAGCCCCGTAGAATAAAGCACTGAAACATGAAAGAAATGAAAAGAGTCCCATCACTTCTCGTCTTCTGTTTCGCACTCATCGTCTCCGCATCAGCACAGGACCTTGTGCCACAATCTCTTGTGCCCGAGCAACGAGACACACTGTTGGCAGACGACTGCCAACTCCCCTGGGAACAGCAGCTCAAGGTCTCCTTAGACCAGTTGGCGCGTGAGGCAGACAACGCCTGTTATAACACAGGCATCTGCGTATGGGACCTCACCGCCGATTCCCTGCTGTGGGGCTACAATCGCCACAAGGTGATGCGTCCCGCCTCCACTCAGAAGGTACTCACCGCCATTGCCGCCCTCGACATTCTTGGGGCACAGCATGAGTTCAAGACACGCGCCTACTACACAGGCAGCATCACGCCCGACAGCACGCTGACAGGCGACATCTATGTGGTGGGCGACTTCGACCCCATGTACTCCTACGGTGACATCCGCGAACTGGCACGTGCCGTCCGCGACCTCGGCATCCGTCGCATCAGTGGCAGCATCTATGGCGATGCGAGCATGAAGAACAGCGACCTCTACGGCAACGGCTGGTGTTGGGACGATGTGCCCAGCAAGTATGAGCCTTACCTCTGCGCCCTCATGCTGGAACGTGGCAGGACCTACCCCAACTTCGGCTCCTACTCCAAAGATGCCGCCTTCCATCCTGCCGCCCACTTCGCCTACGTCCTTTCGCGCGAACTGCAAGAGTTCAACGTCCTCCCAGCCGACACCATGCGGTCCTTCATCGACTACGGCATGAAAGACTACACAGGCACAGGTCGCAACTTCCACACCAAGACTCGCACCATCGACCAAGTGATGCAGCGCATGCTCAAGAACTCCGACAATCTCCACGCCGAAGCCATCTTCTTCCAGCTTGCCAACTCCTGCAAGAGCAAGCACTGCTCATGGAAAGATGGCGCACGACAAGTGGAGAATGTGCTTCGCAAAGCAGGAGTCTCCACCACCTGCGTGGAAGTGGCCGATGGCAGCGGCGTGTCGCTCTACAACTACGTCAGCCCCGAAGCCGAGGTTGCCATGCTGCGCTACGCCTTTCGCCATCAGCAAATCTATCAGTATTTCTACCCCTCCCTGCCCATTGCAGGCGTTGACGGCACACTGAGCGACCGCATGCGTTCAGGCGGTGCTTACCGCAACGTGCATGCCAAGACAGGCACTCTCGAAGGTGTCATCACCCTCTGTGGCTACGTTTCCGCCTCCAACGGCCATCAGCTCGCTTTCTCCATCCTCATCAACGGCGTGTTGCAAGCCAAAACCGCCCGCAACTACCAAGACCGCTTCTGTCAGGAATTGGCACGATGAAAGCGCAGCCCCATCTAAGGGCAAAGGAAGAATAACAGGCTCCGTTCTGCATGAGAGAACGGAGCCTGTTCTATTATTATTATATAGTGCGCCTCCACAGCCTCTAAATCGGAGTCCCCGACTCCGACCGACCGATGTCCCCGACTCCGATTGGTCGGAGTCGGGGACATCGATTTTGGAGGTGAGAAGACGGGGATATTAACGAACCTTTTGAGTACAAAAAACGGACACCCTGCGCTTGTTGTTTTGCGCAGGGTGTCCGTGATATGTGACGCAGGGTGTATGGAAAAGGGGGGACGCTTAGCGTAGCAGGTCTTGTCCGATGTCGCGGCGGAAATACTTGCCTTCAAACGTGATTTTGCCAGCCTCGGTGAAGGACTTGACAAGGGCTTCGTTTTGGGTGTCGCCGTAGGAGCTGACGGCAATGACACGACCACCAGCAGTGACGACCTGACCGTCTTTGAGGGCGGTGCCGGCATGGAACACGACTGATTCGGGGTTCACTTGGTCGATGCCAGTGATGGGGAAGCCTTTCTGATAGGCCTGCGGATAGCCTCCGCTGACCATCATGACGCAGACAGCGGAACGAGGGTCGAACTCGATGGCGCGTGTGTCGAGGTTGCCTTCTGCCACACCTTCCAAGAGGTCAACGAGGTCGCTCTTGATGCGGAGCATGACGGTCTCTGTCTCAGGGTCGCCCATGCGGACGTTGTATTCGATGACAACGGGGTCGCCAGCCTTGGCATAGGCGTAGTCACGGTCCACCTTGATGAGTCCGAGGAAGATGAAGCCTTTGTAGTCAATGCCTTCGGTTGCCAAACCTTCGATGGTGGGCTTGACGATGCGCTCTTCGACCTTCTGCATCCACTCCTTGTCAGCAAACGGAACGGGAGAAACGCTGCCCATGCCGCCTGTGTTCAAGCCTGTGTCGCCCTCGCCAATGCGCTTGTAGTCTTTGGCTTCGGGGAGTATCTTGTAGTGTTTGCCGTCGGTGAGCACGAACACGGAGCACTCGATGCCCGAGAGGAACTCCTCGATGACCACCGTGGCACTGGCTTCGCCAAACATGCCTTCTAACATGCCGCGGAACTCTTTCTTCGCCTCGTCGAGGGTGGGGACGATGAGCACGCCCTTGCCCGCACAGAGACCATCCGCCTTGAGCACGTATGGGGGCTGGAGGGTCTCGAGGAAGGCGATGCCTTCGTCAATGTTCGTGCCGTTGAAGGAGCGGTATGCTGCCGTAGGGATGCCATGTCGCTGCATGAAAGCCTTGGCAAAGTCCTTGCTGCCTTCGAGCACGGCTCCTGCCTTGGAGGGACCAATGACTGGAACGTCCTTCAACTGGGCGTCCTGCTTGAAGTAATCATAGACTCCCTTCACGAGGGGGTCTTCAGGACCGACTACCACCATGTCGATGGCATGCTGAAGCACAAACGCCTTGATGCCGTCGAAGTCGTCGGCCTTCAAAGGCACGTTCTCCCCCACACCAGCCGTGCCGGCATTGCCTGGGGCTATATACAGTTTCTCAATCTTCGGGCTTTGGGCAATCTTCCAAGCCAAGGCGTGCTCGCGGCCGCCACTGCCAAGCAGGAGTAGTTTCATGGACTCTTTCACTTATTTACAATTTACGTTTTGTGGGCACAAAGGTAGAGATTTTTCCATTCATAATTCGTAATTCACAATTCATAATTCACCGCTCAGCTTGTTTTCAGCAGAAAAACGCATCCCTAACGGCATTTATGAATTGTGAATTATGAATTATGAATGAAAAAATACCTACCTTTGCAACCGAAAGCCATTCATAACAACCAACATGAGCGCAAGAACTCTTGCTGACACCTTGATACGAACCGTCGAGACGCTGGCGCAACCAGCCTCTTACAAAGACCTCTATCACGAACACAGCGACGGTGTGCCACTCCCTTCGAGCGACGTGCTGGGAAAGATTGTTGACCTCGCACGGGGAATCATCTTTCCAGGATATTACGGGCGTTCGTGCATCGACCCCAACACACTGAAATACCAGTTGGGGGTGGATACAGAACAGCTCTATTCACTTCTCGTTTCACAGATTCAAGCCGGACTCTCTTTCGCCAACTTTGAGGAGAGGACTGCGGCATTTGCGGCCTATACCCAAATGACCATCAACGCAGAAATGCGGCGCATGGCAGAAGAACGGGGGGAGAAGTTCATCAGCCGTCTGCCTGAACTCAGGCGCGTGCTGGCTACGGATGTGGTGGCAGCGTTCAATGGCGACCCTGCCGCAAAGAACTATGGCGAAATCATCAGTTGCTATCCCGTCATCAAGGAGCTGACGGTGTATCGCATTGCCCACGAACTGTGGAATTTGGACGTGCCTCTTATCCCTCGCATGCTGACCGAAATGGCACACTCGGAGACGGGCATCGACATCCATCCGGGTGCCACGATTGGCGAATACTTCACCATCGACCACGGCACAGGCGTGGTGATTGGCGAAACGTGTATCATTGGCCGCAACGTCAAGCTGTATCAGGGCGTGACATTAGGAGCCAAGAGTTTTCCGCTTGACGAGGAGGGCAACCCCATCAAGGGCATTCCGCGCCACCCAATTTTGGAGGACGACGTTATCGTCTATTCCAACGCTTCCATCTTAGGCAGAATCACCATCGGCAAGGGTGCTGTGATTGGAGGTAACGTCTGGGTGACACAGGACGTGCCAGCAGGAGCAAACATCACACAGAAAAGATAGTATGACAGAATTTAAGATAATCGCAAAGACCTTCCAGGGTTTGGAGGAAGTCCTTGCCAAGGAACTCATTAACTTGGGTGCCAACAATGTGGAAATCGGCCACCGCATGGTGTCGCTCACGGGCGACAAGGAGATGCTCTATAAGGCGAACTTCTGTACGCGCACAGCCGTGAAGATTCTGAAACCCATCAAGGAATTTAAGGCGACAGATGCCGACGAGGTGTATGAGGCGGTGAAGCGCATCGACTGGGAGCAGTACATGGACGTGAAGAGTACGTTCTTGGTCGATTCCGTCATCTTTAGCGAGAACTTCCGCCACTCTAAGTTTGTGGCCTACCGCGTGAAAGATGCCATTGCCGACTATTGGCGCGACAAGACGGGCGACCGTCCGAATGTGGGCATCAGCAACCCCGACATCCGCATCAATGTACACATTGCCGACAGCGACGTGACCATCTCGCTCGACTCGTCGGGCGAAAGCCTGCATCAGCGTGGCTACAAGACAGCCACAGTGCCAGCACCCATCAACGAAGTGTTGGCAGCAGGTCTCATCATGCTGACTGGCTGGAACGGCGAGTGCGACCTCATCGACCCCTTCTGTGGCTCGGGCACCATCCTCATTGAGGCGGCCCTGATTGCCCAAAACGTCTATCCTGGCGTGTTCCGCAAGGAATACGCTTTCGAGAAGTGGAAGGACTTCGATGCTGAACTCTTCGACAGCATCTACAACGACGACAGCCAAGAACGAGAGTTCACACATAAGATATATGGCTATGACATCAATCGTCAGACCGTGCAGATTGCCACCAACAATGTGCTCAACGCAGGTGTGAAGGACACGGTGAGCGTGGAGCAACGGGACTTCTACGAGTTTGAGCAGCCACGCGAAAAAGCCATCATCATCACCAACCCTCCTTATGGCGACCGCATCACTACCGACGACATCTACGACCTCTATGAGACCATCGGCAAGAACTTGAAGCACCACTTTGTGGGCAACGACGCGTGGATTATCAGCCATCACGAGGAGCTGTTCGACCGCATCGGCTTCCGTCCATCCACCAAATACGCCTTGTTCAATGGTTCGTTGGAATGCGAGTTCCGCAAGTACCAAATCTTCGACGGCCGCCTCAAAGACCGCCGCGAAGAGGGCTTGGACATCAAGTCGGACGAGGAACGCCAGCAAAACCTGCGCTTCAAACCACACAAGAAGAACGAAGATGGCGAATGGGGCGACAACCGCAGGACGGACGACGAGAGCCACTACTTCAAGTCGAAGCCCTTCAAAGACAGCCCATTCAGGGATAACCCCATGAAGGACCGACC
>CAMWJL010000002.1 GCA_947174565.1 uncultured Prevotellaceae bacterium
GTCCCCGACATCGACCAATCGGAGTCCCCGACATCGGTCGGTCGGAGTCGGGGACATCGATTTTGGGGCTGTGAAACCACGCCATACGCTGTGCGCCCTGCGACCCATGTCTGATGCCTCCGCCTGAGGAGAAGAGAGACGCTCTCATCCCGCACTGAGGCATTGGGCATCATGGCAGACACAAAGGGTGCGGACATCAAGTCCTTGCCTTTTGTGATAGAGAAGAAGATGGGCGAGGCTCGCTGACCTATCACTTGATTTTGTCAGCCACCTCTTTCTCGTACAGCAGGAAGAAGTTGTAGTTCAGAATGAGACAGAGCCGCTGCAGCATTTGGGTGTCGATGCTGTACTTCGCAAACAGATGATAGACGTTTGTGCGGTGACACCCAAGCTCTACAGCCAGCCAAGTGACGGTCTTGCCTTCCTCTTCGAGTTTCTGCCGTAAAATGCGACCTATGTGCATGGTTTGACCTAATAGTTCTGTACGCAGAACGTGACATGTTCTGGCACTTAGTCTTGCAGCTCCCCGAACAAGACGGTGTGAAAACGACTGATTGTTGACATTATATATATAAAAAGCGTGGGCTGCTGTACCTGTTACCCGTCCAACAAACCGTGGCTCTAGCAATGCCCTTTCATCGTCTGAACGAGCAACGCCAGAAGCCTACGCATATATATAACCATGTGCCTCATTGTGTCTATTGAAGAATGGACACAATATGGACATGCTATATACACCCAATAGACATCCTACCGTTGCTTTGTCGTGACGATGCTGTGAACTTGCTAGATTCCGGTTTGTCAAGACCAAAGCGTCAAGTAAACGCCTCTCATATATATTATGTATCCACCCACCACGCTCCTGCTTCTTTTTTCAAATGGAATACGCGTGAGTGAATATGACTGCAAAGTTAATACGTTTTTGTTACCCAAGACGAATAACCGCTGTGTTTTCTTTGTGTTTCTGTGAAAATTGGTGTAACTTTGCAACTGAAAGAGGAGCGTGTCCTCTGAATACAACCCCCAAACAATTCTAAATTTATAATATAATAATTACTATGGCAAAGAAAGCACTTCTGATGATTCTCGACGGTTGGGGAATCGGCGACAAGGGCAAGAGCGACGTGATTTACCAGACTCCCACTCCCTACATGGACTATCTGAACGCAAACTATCCGCACTCGGAGCTGCAGGCAAGCGGCGAGAACGTGGGTCTGCCCGACGGACAGATGGGCAACTCGGAGGTGGGACACCTCAACATCGGTGCGGGTCGCATCGTGTATCAGGACTTGGTGAAGATTAACCGCGCCTGTGCCGACAACTCCATCTTGGAAAACCCTGAAATCAAGTCGGCCTATAGCTATGCGAAGGAGAACGGCAAGAGCGTCCACCTCATGGGCTTGACCTCGACGGGCGGCGTACACTCGTCGTTCGACCACATCCTGAAGCTCATTGACATCGCCAAGGTGTATGGCATTGAGAACTGCTATGTACACTGTTTCATGGACGGCCGCGACACCGACCCGAAGTCGGGCAAGGGCTTCATTGCCGACCTGCAGAAGCACATTGACGAGGTGGGCGTGGGCACCATCGCCTCCATCATTGGACGTTTCTACGCCATGGACCGCGACAAGCGTTGGGACCGCATCAAGGTGGCTTATGACCAGCTCGTCCACGGCAAGGGCCGCGAGGTGGCAGACATGGTGGAAGGCGTGCAGTCTTGCTACGACAGCCACACGGAGGAGCACAAGAACACCGACGAGTTCATGGAGCCGCTCATCAACTGCAACGTGGATGGTCGCATCAAGGAAGGCGACGTGGTCATCTTCTACAACTACCGCAACGACCGCGCCAAGGAGCTGACCGTCGTGCTGACACAGAAGGACATGGAGGAGCAGGGCATGAAGACCATCCCAGGACTCCAATACTACTGCATGACTCCTTACGACGCATCGTTCACAGGCGTACACATCCTCTTCCCAAAGGAGAACGTGGAGAACACCCTCGGCGAGTACATCGCCAGCAAGGGCTTGAAGCAGCTGCACACTGCCGAGACGGAGAAGTATGCGCATGTGACTTTCTTCTTCAACGGCGGTCGCGAAGAGCCGTTCGAGGGCGAGGATCGCATCTTGGTGAACTCACCCAAAGTGGCTACCTACGACCTGAAACCCGAGATGTCGGCCTTCGAGGTGAAGGACAAGCTTGTGGAGGCACTCAAGACAAACAAGTATGACTGGATTGTGGTGAACTTCGCCAACGGCGACATGGTGGGTCACACTGGCGCATATCCTGCCATTGAAGCTGCCGTGAAGGCCATTGACCAATGCGTGAACGAGGTGGTGGAGACAGCCAAGGCTATGGATTATGAGACAATTATCATAGCTGACCACGGCAACGCTGACAACGCTCTCAACGCTGACGGCACTCCCAACACAGCCCACTCGCTCAACCCCGTTCCGTTCATCTATGTGACCGAGAACAAGAATGCCAAGGTGGAGAATGGCGTGCTGGCTGACGTGGCTCCATCCATCCTTCACATCATGGGACTGGAACAGCCCAAAGAGATGACTGGCAAGTGCCTCATCAACGATTAACTTTAACCCTGAAGAATTGAAGAGCGCGCTCTTCAATTCTTCATTTCTTTATCATGCGTAAGATTTCCTTCTTTCTTTTGTTCGCTGTTTGTGCCATCGTCGCAAAAGCTCAGTTCTATGGCCAAGTGCTGGATGGCACCACGGGCGAACCCATCCCCTACGCCGCCGTGAAGTATGTCGGCACGTCAGAAGGTCGTTCTACCGACATGGACGGCAACTTCGTGCTCCCTATCTTGGACAATTACAACAAGTTTGAGATTACCTTCTTGGGCTACAAGCCCGTGACGGTGACGGTGCAACGAGGCAGAACCGAAATCCACAGCACCATCAAGATGTACAGCGACGACATCATGCTGGGCGAAGTGGTGGTCAAGAAGACGAAACACCACTACAAGCGCAAGAACAATCCCACTGTGGACCTCATGCGCAAAGTGATTGCCAACAAGAAACTGAGCGACATTAAGGAGAAGGATTTCTACCACTTTGACAAGTACGAGAAGAAAGTCTTCTCGCGCAACGACTTGGAGAACACCAAGGACACGTTGCTTGCCGAGGTCTGCCCCGAGACGGGTAAGCTGATTATCCCCATCTTGGTGGATGAGACGGTCTCGGAGGAGAACTACCGAAAGACACCCAAGGCGACGAAGACAACCATCCATGCCAAGCGCAACGATGGTTTCCAGACGATGCTCTCTTCGGGCGACATGATTACCAACCTAATCAGGGACATCTTCACCGACGTAGATATCTATAAAGATAATGTGCGCCTCTTACAGCACCCCTTCATCAGCCCTATCTCCACAACCGAGGCTATCGGCTTCTACCACTACTACATTCAGGACACCCTGATGGTGGATGACGAACGCTGCATTGATGTGGTGTTCTTGCCCAACAACACGCAGGACTTCGGTTTTGCGGGTCACCTCTACATCACGGACGACAGCCTGAATCAGGTGAAGCGCGCCGTACTGAACGTGCCGAAACATTCGGGCGTGAACTTTGTAGATAACCTGATGGTGATTCAGGACTTCATGACCCTCCCGACAGGAGAGCGCGTGGTGAAGGTCGATAACATGATTGTGGAGTTGAGCGGTCTGTATGGCGCACTGAAGTTCCAAGGTCAACGCTACACAGAATACAGCAACTACGACTTCGACCCTATCACAGATAAGAAGGCTTTCAAGTCGCCACAAATGGACCTTGTTGTGAAAGATGCCGAGTTTAGGGATTCCACCTATTGGGCATCTATCCGTCCTGTGCCGCTGAGCAACTCAGAGAACCACTTGGGGCAAGCCGTGGATAACATCAACGAGAATCTTGGCGGATTCTGGAAGTTCCTGCTCACTGCCGTTGTGGAGAACTCGGTGGAACTGACCCCGAAGCCCAACAAGGTTGACCTCATACCGCTGAACTCGATAGTGTCGTACAACGACATTGACGGCATGCGCTATCAAGCAAGCCTGCAAACCACGGGCAACCTCTCCCCTCACCTCTTCTTGCGTGGTTATGGTGCTTACGGCACGAAAGATGCCCGCTGGAAATACAGAGGCGAGGTGGAATACTCCTTCAACAAAAAGAAGTATATGGCACACGAGTTCCCACGCCGCAGCATCACGATCAGCTGCATGTACGATGACATGTCGCCTGTGGATAAGTTTGCGGGAACCGATAAGAACAACATGTACAGCTCGTTCAAGACGGGCAAGGTTGACCAAATGATGTATGTGAACGACATCAACCTGCACTATCAGTATGAGACCACGGGCAATGCCACTTGGTCGTTGGCATTGGACCACTCGAAACTCACTCCGACTGGCAAACTCATTTATATGCGCAATGCAGATGAGACTTTGCTGCCCAACATCAAGACCAGCGACATCAAGTTCGGTTTCCGCTATGCCCCAGGCGAGACTTTCATCAACAGCAAGCAGCAACGCCTGCCCATCAACTACGATGCCCCCATCTTCACCTTGGAGCACACAATGGGCATCAACGGCTTCTTGGGCGGACAATACAACTACAATATCACGGAAGCGACTATCTTCAAGCGGTTTTGGCTACCAGGTGCTTGCGGCTACATCGACACTTATTTGAAGGGTGGAGCGCAATGGAACAAAGTGCCTTTCCCCATGCTCTTCACCCCATCGTCCAACCTCTCCTACTTCGTGCAGTTTGACAGCTGGTCGTTCAACATGCTCCGCAACATGGAATTCCTCAACGACCGCTACGCTTCCCTGCTCCTCAACTGGAATTTCGACGGCAAGCTGCTGAACCGCATCCCATTGCTGAAGAAGATGAAACTGCGCGAGTACGTAGGCTTCAAGATGCTCTGTGGACACCTGACGGACAAGAACAACCCCAACATTCGGGAGAACGACAACGAACTGCTGCGTTTCCCTACACGCGACGGACATCCCACTTCGTTCGTAATGGGCAATAAACCTTACATGGAACTGTCGGTAGGTATCAGCAACATCTTCAAGGTCCTCACCGTACAGTATGTACGCCGTCTGAACTACAACGACATGCCTGACATCTACGGAGGCGACAAACTCCACAAGGACGGTGTGCGCTTCGCTATCGAGTTCAAATTCTAAGATACACATATTCAATACAATTCCTTCCCCCTGCTGACCACTTAGCCCAACAAGAAAACCTATGGAAAAGAAAGAGGCGTTGACGCCCATGATGAAACAGTTCTACGACCTAAAGGCAAAGCACCCTGATGCGCTGCTGCTGTTTCGTTGTGGAGATTTCTATGAGACTTATAACGAAGATGCAACGGTGGCGGCAGACATCTTGGGCATCACACTGACCAAACGCAGCAGCGTAGCGGGCACATCAGCCAGCGGAACAGCGATGGCAGGATTCCCTTATCACGCACTGGACACCTACTTGCCTAAACTCATCAGAGCTGGAAAACGAGTGGCTATCTGCGACCAGTTGGAAGACCCCAAACTGACCAAGAAGCTGGTGAAGCGAGGCATCACAGAGCTGGTGACACCAGGCGTAGCGATGGCAGACAACGTGCTCAATACCAAGGAGAACAACTTTTTGGCTTCTGTCCATTTGGGTAAGTCGTCGTGCGGCATCGCCTTGTTGGACATATCCACAGGCGAGTTCCTGTGTGCCGAAGGAACGACCGACTATGTGGATAAGCTATTGGCGAACTTCATCCCCAAGGAAGTGCTCTTTGAACGTGGGAAAAGAGGCATGTTTGAGGGTAACTTCGGAAGCCGCTTCTTCACGTTCGAGCTGGACGATTGGATTTACACCGACGATGCTGCCAGAAAGAAACTGCTGACACACTTCGGCACGAAAAACCTGAAAGGATACGGGGTAGAGCATTTGAAAAACGGCGTGATTGCCGCTGGTGCCATCCTCTTCTATCTGGAACAGACACAACACACACATATATCACATATCCGCAGCATCCGCCAGATTGAGGAGAACCGTTATGTGAGGATGGACAAGTTCACTGTGAGGAGCTTGGAACTGCTGGGTACAATGAACGAGGGTGGCAACAGCCTCTTGTCTGTCATCGACAAGACGGTCAGCCCCATGGGCGCAAGAATGCTGCGCCGCTGGGTCGTTTTCCCCCTCAAGGACGTGAAGACGATTGTGGAGCGACAGAATGTTGTGGAGCATTTCTTCCGTGAACCAGACCTGCGCAACAGCATTGAGGAACTGCTGCACCAAATTGGCGACCTCGAACGCATTGCGAGCAAGGTGGCTGTAGGACGAGTGAATCCACGCGAATTGGTACAACTGATGGTGGCACTGAAAGCGATAGAGCCTATCAAGGAACTCTGCCAGCAAACCGACAGCGAAAGTCTCCGTAACTTCGGCGAGCGTCTGGATGCCTGCATCCCCCTGCGAGACCGCATTGAGAAAGAGCTGAATCCGTCCCCACCCCTGCAAGTGAACAAGGGAGGCGTCATCGCCAATGGCGTGAATGCCGAACTGGATGAACTACGGAACATTGCCTACTCAGGCAAAGACTACCTGCTACAGATTCAGCAACAGGAAATCGAAGCCACAGGCATTCAAAGCCTGAAGATAGGCTTCAACAACGTGTTCGGCTACTACATGGAGGTACGCAACACCTACAAGGACTTAGTGCCACAGGATTGGATTCGCAAACAGACACTGACCCAAGCAGAACGCTACATCACCCAAGAACTGAAAGAATACGAAGAGAAAATCTTAGGCGCAGAGGAGAAGATTCTGTCATTGGAAATGCGCCTGTTCAACGAGTTGGTGGTGGATGCTGCTAACTATATCCCTCAGATTCAGCAAAACGCTTCGCTGATTGGTCAAATCGACTGCCTCCTGTCTTTTGCCTTGGCAGCCAAGGAATACCGATACAACCGTCCCGTAGTGGATGAAAGCCTCACCCTCGACATCAAGCAAGGTCGCCATCCTGTGATTGAGCGGCAGATGCCTGTGGGCGAGGAATATGTAGCCAACGATCTCTACCTTGATGCTGACAAGCAGCAAATCATCATTCTGACAGGTCCGAACATGGCTGGTAAGTCAGCTCTCCTGCGACAGACAGCACTCATCACCATCATGGCACAGATAGGCAGTTTTGTGCCAGCCGACAGTGCCACGATTGGCTTGACAGACAAGATTTTCACACGAGTGGGAGCCTCGGACAATATCTCTATGGGTGAATCAACCTTCATGGTGGAAATGAACGAAGCGGCAAGCATTCTGAACAACCTGAGTGCCCGTTCATTAGTGCTCTTCGACGAATTGGGGCGCGGCACATCCACATACGACGGTATCTCCATCGCATGGTCGATTGTCGAGTACATCCACGAGAATCCCCAAACCCACGCAAGAACACTCTTTGCCACGCATTATCACGAACTAAACGAGATGGAGAAGATGCTCCCGAGGGTGAAAAACTTCAATGTCAGCGTGAAGGAAGTGAACGGCAAAGTCATCTTCATGCGCAAACTCGTGCCAGGCGGCAGCGAACACTCGTTCGGTATCCATGTAGCCAAAATTGCGGGCATGTCGCCCACTGTAGTGAAACGCGCAGAACAGGTGCTGAAAGAACTGGAAGCCAACAACTCAGGCGATGGCATCAGCCGACCGAAGACAGAAAGCATCCAGACAGTAAGCAAGAGCGGAGTACAACTGAGTTTCTTCCAGTTGGACGACCCTGTGCTCTGCCAGATACGCGACGAGCTTCTTAACCTCGACATCAATAGCCTCACTCCTTTGGAGGCACTGAACAAGCTAAACGAAATCAAGCGAATCGTGAAAGGACGCTAAAAAGGGGAAGGGTTAATGACCCTTCCCCTTTTTTTATAATAGATGAACTTGAACGCCCTCCACACACTTATTTCAACTGTCCGAACCCCTCTCCATACACACCTTCTGCCTTCGTCTGCGAGATAAAGGCAGTTGGGTCAATCGCTTTCACCAATCGGAAGAGTGCCACCGACTGGTTCTTCTTAGCCACCACCATCAACACACTGACAGGTTGCTGGCTGTAACAGCCTGTGCCCGACAGGAGTGTGGCAGAACGATCCATTTCTTTGCTGATACCCTCATATATCTCCTGCGGATGCTTGGTAATGATGAAGAACTGCACCGATTGCTGTACATAGTTCATCACATAGTCGAGCACCATGTTGCACAGAAACATGTCGATGAAGCCAAAAGCCAGCCGCTGCCAGTCGTGAAAGAGCGGATAAGATGCACTGACAATGCAGATGTCAAGATACAGCAACATACGTCCAAGGCTGATATGATGATGCTTGTTTACAATAGCCGCAATAATATCCACACCTCCTGTACTTCCCTGATGCAGAAAGCACTGAGCCAACCCCATGCCACAGAGCGAAGAGCCAAAGAGAACGGCCATGAGACCTTGGTCATCGCCCAAATAGCGAGGCAACTGCGTAGCCCCCTCGCCTTCTTGCGCCAACAGCAGACGCTGCATGCCCCACAAGAAGAAGGTGAGCATCAACACAGCATAAATAGTTTTAATACAAAACTTCAGCCCCAATACCTTCATGGCAATCAACAGCAAAAACGCATTGGCAATGAGATAGCTCACCTGCATCTCCAAACCTGTCACATAATAGATAAGGGCACTCACACCCGTCAAGCCCCCTGATGGAATCTCATAGGGCAACAAAAACACAGTCCACCCCACAGCATACAGGAGCAGCCCGAAAGTGATGAAGAGGTAGTCACCTGCTTCATTTTTCCAATCAATGTGTCTCATGTCTCTTTTGTAAGTTTTTCTTGTATAGCCGACACGCTCCGAGATGCCGCAGGGCATCCCGGAGCGTGTCGTATGTATTTAACGGGATTATTAGGTCAAAGTCACTCAGCTTGTGACGCTTCGGCATCGTCACCCGACGTGGGCACATAGTCCTTGCCAGCAATCTTCGCCATAATCTTCTGTTCGATTTCCTCGGCCAGTTCAGGGTTGTCTATCATGAGCTGCTTCGTGGCATCGCGACCCTGTGCCAAGCGTGTACCCTCATAGCTAAACCAGCTGCCACTCTTCTGAATGATGCCAGTATCCACACCCATATCTACAATCTCTCCGCTCTTGCTGATGCCCTCGCCATACATGATGTCGAACTCACAGCGGCGGAATGGAGGAGCCACCTTGTTCTTCACAATCTTCACCTTCGTCAAGTTGCCCAGAATCTCGTCACCGTTCTTGATGGGCGTGCTCTTACGCACGTCAATGCGCACGCTGGCATAGAACTTCAAGGCATTGCCACCCGTCGTCGTTTCAGGGTTGCCAAACAAGACACCAATCTTCTCGCGCAACTGGTTGATAAAGATGCACGTCGTGTTGGTCTTGTTAATAGTGCCTGTGAGCTTGCGCAGTGCCTGACTCATCAGACGGGCATGAAGACCCACCTTGTTATCGCCCATGTCGCCCTCTATCTCAGCCTTGGGTGTCAACGCCGCAACAGAGTCGATTACAATAATATCGACTGCACTGGAACGGATGAGCTGGTCGGCAATCTCCAATGCCTGCTCACCGTCATCGGGCTGGCTGATGAGAAGGTTGTCAATATCCACCCCCAACTTCTCAGCATAGAAACGGTCGAAAGCGTGCTCTGCGTCGATGAAGGCAGCAATGCCCCCCGACTTCTGACACTCAGCAATCGCATGAATCGCCAACGTCGTCTTACCCGACGATTCGGGACCAAAAATCTCGATAATGCGACCCTTGGGATAACCACCCACGCCCAATGCGGCATTCAGTCCGATAGAACCCGAAGGTATCACATCAATATGCTCGATGCTCTCATCGCCCATCTTCATGATAGCCCCCTTACCGAAATTCTTTTCTATCTTTTCCATCGCAGCCTGAAGAGCCTTCAACTTCTGCTGCTGGGGCGACAAACTCGCCTCTTCTTTTTTATCTTTTGCCATAGTCTTAATAAAGTTAATGGATGGAAGAACGGAAGCATCAAAGCCGCCATGCGACCTGCCTGAACGTCAACCTTCCCGTTCTTTCATTCCTTCTATTCTATCAAAGTTCCAAGTCCCCGTCGAACACCTCATGCCAAGGCAATCCCTGCTTGTTCAGCTGCTCCATGAAGGGGTCTGGGTCAAACTCTTCCACGTTCCACACGCCAGGACGCTTCCAAAGACCCTTCATGAACATCATCGCGCCAATCATGGCAGGAACGCCAGTCGTGTAGCTCACGCCCTGCATGCCAGTCTCCTCATAAGCAGCACGATGGGAGCAGTTGTTATACACATAGTAAGTGTGCTCCTTGCCGTCCTTGATGCCACGAATGCGGCAACCGATGGAGGTCTGTCCTTCGTAATTCTCGCCAAGGTCCTGCGGATTAGGCAGCACAGCTTTCAGGAACTGCAGCGGCACAATCTTCACCTTCACTGGTCCACTGCCGTCAGCCGCCTCAGCCATGTATTCAATCTCGTCAATGCGGCTCATGCCGATGTTCTGAATCACGTCAAGGTGTTTCAGATACTGCTCGCCAAACGTCATCCAGAAACGGGCACGCTTGATGGTCGGATAGTTCTTCACCAGCGACTCAATCTCCTCGTGGTGAAGGAGATAAGACTCCTTCGGCCCAATCTCAGGATAGTTCAGCGGCTGGTGAATCTCCAGCGGCTCCGTCTCCACCCACTGTCCATTCTCCCAATAGAGACCCTTCTGGGTAATCTCGCGGATATTGATTTCGGGATTAAAGTTGGTGGCAAACGCCTTGTGGTGGTCACCCGCATTGCAATCCACGATGTCCAGATAGTGAATCTCGTCGAAATGATGCTTGGCAGCGTATGCCGTATAGATGCTCGTCACGCCCGGGTCGAAACCACAGCCAAGGATGGCGGTCAAGCCAGCCTGCTCAAAACGCTCCTTGAACGCCCACTGCCACGAGTACTCGAAATGCGCCTCATCCTTAGGCTCATAGTTCGCCGTGTCGAGATAGTTCACACCGCTCTGCAAGCAAGCCTCCATGATGGTCAAGTCCTGATAAGGCAGGGCGAGGTTCATCACGATGTCGGGCTTGTAAGCATTGAAGAGAGCCACGAGTTCTGGCACATTGTCAGCATCCACGCGAGCCGTCTTGATGCTGCCCGTGGGCACCAGCCCCTTGTCCTCAATCGCCTTTGCCAATGCCTTGCACTTCGACTCCGTGCGGCTGGCAATCATGATGTCGGTAAACACGTCGCTATTCTGAGCGACCTTGTGTGCAGCCACCGAGGCAACGCCTCCTGCACCAATAATAAGCACCTTTCCCATATAATATTAACGATGTGTAGTTTCTAATCGGGGTACAAAGGTATAGAAAAAGAAGTGAAAAGCAAAACATTTCACTCCACACTTTCCACTTTTCACGCCAAAGTCTTGTCGAAGTCCCGTCGGATTCCGATTTCCCATAGCCCACGATAGCGCATGCCACACACCGCAGAATGCGTCCTGCATGTGGAGCGGTTCCACAGCCCCTAAATCGGAGTCCCCGACATCGGTCGGTCGGAGTCGGGGACTCCGATTGGTCGATGTCGGGGACATCGATTTTGGAGGGAAAAAATGAGAGAATCACAAGCAGCAATATGATAACAAACAAAAGCCGCCGAGAAGAGTTTCTCGGCGGCTTCCGCTCAATGTAATCTATACGTTCGTTATTGGATGCTTATCTTTGTCGTCACGCCATCGCTGCGGCGTACAACATAGATGCCTGGTGCCAAATGTGCATCAGCCCACTTGCCCATGTACAGGACTGAGCCTTGGAGGGACACGACGACCACCTCCGACTCCGAATCGATGGCAACACCACTGACGGCGGTATTCCCATCTTCCACGGTAACCTCACAAGTTGCCGTCACATCAGGATTGGCTTCCAATGCCGCAGTGATGACAGCCGTGCCACCTCCCACAAGCGTAACCAAACCAGTCTCGTCAACCATCGCCACATTCATGTCGGAACTTGACCACAACACATTCTTATTAACTGCATCGAACGGTCTTACATTCGCTGTCAACTGCAAGGTTTCCCCCACCTCACCCCTATAACGGGATTTACTCAGCGTCACCCTATTAGCAATGACAGGATTTTGAACCATTACTTGACAAGCAGCCTTCACACTTGGATAATCTTCCAATGCCACAGTGATGACTGCCGTGCCTTCTCCGACAAACGTAGCCAAACCAGTCTCGTCAACCACAACCACATTAGTGTTAGAACTTGACCATACCACATTCTTCTTGGTTGCATCGTCAGGCGTTATCATCACTGTCAACTGTCGGGTTTCCCCTGTCGCACCCTTTACCTCTTTTTCAATCAGTTCCACGCCTGTTGCCAGAACAATGACGCTAACATTACAAGTCGCCTGAATGTCGGGACATTCTTCCGAGGTCGCAGTGATAACAGCCGTGCCGCCTCCCACAAGCATGACCAAACCTGTCTCGTCAACCGCAGCCACATTCGGGTCGGAGCTTGACCATACCACATTCTTATTACTTGCATCAACAGGTGTCACCATTGCCTTCAACTGAACCGTCGCGCCCTGAAAACCTTCCACCTCAGTCTTGTCGAGGGTGATTGCTTCAATCGCCGCCACGACATCTTGGTCATTGTCCTGTTCGGGAGCGGTCCAACGCAGGTAGGGATAACCGTCATTTTGGTCGGCACGACGACCCCACACGTTCTCGAAATCCCAGTCAACAAACGAGGACATTCTCTTCATCTCGCTCGTCACCAAGCCGATGCCTTTGTCAAAAGGCTTGACATCCGCCACCAGTTTCTCGAAAGCAGTTTGCACAAGGTCGCGGTTGAAATAACAGGTTTTCGTATCATTGCCTTCCGCATAGCCATAGGCACCACCGATGAAAACAGAATTACTGCCATCGGGAGTACTACCCATCTGAACAGACATTGCCGAATAGCAGTTGGTGAGGGGCTTCTTCGTAGATGCCGCCACACCACCAAAATTGGCGTAGGATTTGTACTTGACACCGCCCATTGCAAAGCTGTTCTCAATGGTTCCAGCATTAGTTACCACCAAGCCGGCACATTTAGTCTCATCTGTTTCGATATCGACCTTTGCATAACATTCGCTGATAGTGCCGCCATCATAGACTTCCCCCACAAAACCTGCACGACCTCCACCTATGCCGCCAACTGTCTCTACGATACGACCTTCTGCACCGCATTGTGTTATCGTTCCATACAGGTTCATGGCAAAGAGTGCAGCCCAACTATCTTTTCTGTTCACATTCACGCACACGTCGCGCAGAATGAGATTCTTGATGACAGCGTCTGAACCGACTTGGCGAAAGAAAGCAGGACTTGAACCACTCATTTCACTCTCCATGTAGATGCCGCTGATTACATGATTCTGCCCATCAAAAGTACCATTGAAAGAATAGGCGTAGTTGCTGTTGCCTATCATGAGGAATGGCACAGGCGTGATTTGCGACACCCATTTGTCAAAGTCGGCAACATCGTTCAACTGAATATCAGCACCCAACTTGACAGTCTTTTCCGAAAAGTCGTTTCGTTCCATTCCCTCGGCAGTTCCGTTCACGATGTTGGCAAACGCATAGAGTTGGGCAGGAGTGGTAATGGTGTAAGTTTTTGTGAACTTGTTTTGGAATATGCTGTAATCAGGAACCAACTGCTCAGCCCAACGGGCATAGAGGGTCACGTCCTCCTTGATTTCCGAAACGCCGAAGTCAAACATTGCGGTGCATTCCTTGTCTGTGTACCAACCCAACAGTACATAGCCCTCGCGTTGAGGAGCGACAGGACGCGAAAGCGTAGAGCCTGCAAAGGCTTTGAAACTGAAGGGAGCATTGACACCGTCTTCTATTGTCACGCACAAAGTTGGCTGAGTTCCTGCAAACGAAGGATACCCACCCTCATTGTAGCCCCAACCGCCTTCAAAACCTTTGACGGCAGCGGCATAGTTCAAGTCGTTGACCAGACGGTGGCTCTGCATATAGTCGGTGGTTCGACCGATGGCGGCATCATCCTTATAACGAGGACTCAAATCGCTGTTGACGAACGTCTCGAACCAAGAGGCGTAGGACTGAAGCCATCTGTTTGCTTTTTGAGCATACCAACAGCCGTTGACAAACGATTCCCCGATTGTACTGGTACCTATAAAAGCATTGCCGTTTGATTCAACGGTAGAATAACAAGCATTGAGATAGGTGTTGCCTCCGTAGGCTGCTTCACCAAGTATGCCGCCAGCATTATATCCTGAGACTTGTCCAGATGTCCAACAATGGGAGATAGTCACCTCGCCCATGAACTGGTCACAATCAGCGTGTATCCTGTTTGCACCGGCAAGGGGACTCACATAACCGCTTGCGGAAACCCAAGCATCAATTACGCCAAGATTGCGTATCTCCGCTCCCTTTCCCAACACACCGAAAAGTCCGGCATAAAGCATTTCTTCGTTGTCAATGTACATATTGGAAACTGTGTGCATTCCACCATCGTAGATGCCACAGAAATGGTGTGTAAGGCGATTCCCCGTACTTGTACCAAGATATACAGCCACAGGAGTCCATTGTTCGGGCATCTTCTCGCCCCAATTCTCCATAGGTTCGTTCAGTGCGATATCCGCCGTCTGCAATATGTGTTGTCCAATGAAGTTCCAGTTACGGTTGGCTGCGAAAGCGAGATTTTCAAGATTCTCTTTATTTGAAATCAAGAAAGGACTTTCCGCTGTTCCGTCGCCACCTGCAAAGAAAGGAGTCACGTCCGTGGCCTTGACATCGGTGGGCACAGGGTAGCCGCCAGGGACATACTTCCACAAGTAAGTGCCCATAACAGCCGCCATAAAGTTGAGCCTATCCACAAACTCTTGCGACTGCATATATTCCGTACTCTCACCGTAAGAGCCACCAACGAACGATGCACCAGTTTCACCATACAGCACAGGGTTTTTAGTGGCATCATAGTAGCAATTAGCCATCTGCGAACCAGCATCTTGCCAATTTGCCCATAAAAATCCCATGATACGGGTCGGTATAGCGATAATATCAGTAGGAGCCGAGGGAGCATACAAGCGACCAGAGCCGTAACAATTGAGAATCGTGCCCGGAACGTATTCCGAATATGGACCAGAGTAACCGTTGTCACCCACAAACGAACACAAGGTAACTCCGTATTCTTCATTATAGACATCGCCTGTGGCATAGCAAGACTCAATAGTTCCAGTATTATCACAACAGAAACCCGCGCCAACATCACATGTCACATGAACATTTCCTGTGGCAGAGCAACGAGAGATTGTACCCGAATTCCCACCAATAAATCCGCCGCCATAATTTCCTTGCTTGCGACCGTTTATGACAGTCACAAGTGCCGAAGACGTAGAACGGGTCACTATCGGAGTAGCTGTCGAAGTTGAATTTTGGTCGAGAGTTGCCACACCTATCAAACCACCTACATACACACTGCCTGCAACTGTTCCCGTTGATGCACATTCTTCCACCGTACTTTCTCCATATAGAGTTCCTATCAAACCACCTGTGTTACTTTTTCCCAACACATCGGCATCGGTGGTGCAACGCAAGAAGTGACTGTCATAGGCTTCAACAACCAATGCTGCCGCCGAACCTCCTGCTTCAAAATTGCCTGACCTAATATGTCCATTGATATGCACATCGGTAAAGGTCGTGTTCTTGGCACGAATTGCGAAGCCACCGATGAGCGCAGTGCCGCCTATGTTGACATTCTGAAGCTTCACGTTGGTGATTGTTGCGCCATCAAGCAATCCGAAAAGAGCCTTATACCAAGACGTGAAGTCAAGTTGACCAGAACCGAACGGGTCGTTCCAATCATCAAGATTCATAGAGCCGTTATACCACAAATTATGTATGGTATATCCAGCACCGTCAAAGTTTCCCTTGAACCAGCAGTCTTTCCCATAGAATCCGCCAGGATTGGTCTCGGCATCATCATTGTTTAGCGTCGTTTCGCCAATTGGAACCCACAGCGGACGCTCATCGGCAGGTGTGGATTCGTCACTGAGCCAAAGGTCAGCGGTCAGCTTGAAGTACTGACCCTCAAAGGTTTCGCCAGCATTGGTTCGTTGAGCCATACCAGCCAACTCCGCCGCCGTGCCTATCAAATACGGTGAGTCTGCGGTTCCCTTGCCGCTCCACTCAACGTCCGTCGTTCCGTCCCACACTTCCTGCGCATGCAGGGAAGGGGACGAGAAAATGGCTAAAAACATGAATGTTATAGCCTTAACAAGTTGTTTAATCATGTGGTTTGGTTTTTAATAGTTAAGAAATGAGTTATCTGTTTTACATAAAGTTCGGGTCAGCACGAATCGATTTGTGCGTCATCGACACAGACAGAAAACCCTCTCGCCTAATGCCGCGAACATCAGTGAGGTCAACATGGGAATAGACACATTCCCCTAAAATAAAGTTGCCAACAGGTAATGTCTGGAGTCTCATACCGAAGCTTTATCTTTTCGTTACCACCCAAAGACAAAGAAAGCGTGGAATCGCTGTTGTCCATTCCACGTACTGAGGCTCTAGCATTGCCTATTGTTGCTGAACAGACAACGTCAGAAGCCACGCCGATATGAGAATCCACCCTGCCAACGTAGCTGCACAAAAATTAGATGCGCCATCATGTACGGGCACACTAATCCTTTTACAAAAACATTGGCGGTTGTGAAAAATCACACCCGGGACATCTGCCGCTGCTAAGTTCAAGACAACAATTGATAATTTGCTAGATTACAGTACGTCTCAAACAAAGCGCTCGCAAACGCCTTATGTCTTTTGAAGCTCGTCACCCACCCTTCCATCGCAACCATCAGGGCATCCCCTCGGCATTGACTCGGCGTGCTTCAATCTGTCATTTATTCAGACGATGGAGAACACGTTCACCGATGCCTTTGAAATGACGATTACGAGCATTCGGGCACAAAGGTAGCAAATAACATTCAATCTAAGAAACTATTTGACACGAAAACGTTTGATACGGATTCACCGAGCATGCTTGAAAGCTGAAACAAAAAAAAGAACCAGCCAACTTTGGCTGGTTCGTACAAATGTGTGTGATTTAAGCAACAAAAGACCACAAGCGGCATCCACTATCGGCTCTGTTCCGCAAAATCCTCTCGCATCAAAGCATGAAAAACTTGGAGGAGAAGCTACTTTTTCTTCCTTTTGCGATTGAAATCGGCGGGAACTTCACCCCAAATCTCTGTCGGCCACTTGATGATGGGGTTCTTATAGGGATGGGCTTTCAGCCAGTTCTCTGCTCGTTCGATGAGCTGATAGAGTGCCTCGCTTTTCGCATTGCGCTCCAGCGTGGTCTTGCACTTCTTCCGCTTCACCCACAGCTGGGCATTCACGCTATCGCTATAGATGGGCATGGTGTCCAACCCTCTCTGTTTCAGCAGGGCAAGACCATGTACAATGGCAAGAAACTCGCCGATGTTGTTCGTGCCCCAAACAGGACCATAGTGGAATATCTCCTTGCCTGTGCGCAGATACACACCCCGATACTCCATCTTGCCAGGGTTGCCGCTGCACGCCGCATCGACAGCGATGGCTTCGTTGATAGCAGCAGGAGGAAGCGAGAACCCTTTCGATGCCTCCACTCCTTCCACCTCCTCTGGCTCTTTTACCTCCTTTGACTTCTGATATTCCTCATACCCCATCTCAAAGGCTTCTTCGGCTTCGGCTTCGGTCTTGAAAGACTGGAACTTCGCTCCCGAGAAGCCCTCGACGGCTTGACGACAAGCGTCCCATGTGGTATAAACTCCGTCCTCAGCTCCGTTCCAAACTACATAGAATTTCTGTTTTGCCATTGTTGCGTTCTTTGTGGCAAAGGTAGTGAAAAGTTAGGAGTTGGAGGGGTGGTGTTGGGAGTTTTTTGCTGTTTGAGAGGCTTTCTGACAGAGGTACGAAAGAATCAAGGCTTCTGACGGAAAAAGGCGACACCCGATTCTTCGAGTGCCGCCTTTGCGATATGTCATTTGACAGTGTTTCCGATTAGAGCTTTGGACCAGCTGCAACGAGAGCCTTACCAGCTTCGTTGGTAGCATACTTGTCAAAGTTCTTGATGAAGCGACCAGCGAGGTCCTTAGCCTTCTCTTCCCAAACAGATGCGTCAGCATAAGTGTCGCGTGGGTCGAGGATGGCAGGGTTCACGTTTGGCAGAGCTGTTGGCACCTCGAAGTCGAAGAATGGAATCTTCTTGGTCTCAGCCTTGAGGATAGAACCATCGAGGATAGCATCGATGATACCACGAGTGTCTGGAATAGAGATGCGCTTGCCAGTACCGTTCCAACCAGTGTTCACGAGGTAAGCCTTGGCACCGCTCTGCTGCATCTTCTTCACGAGTTCCTCTGCATACTTAGTTGGGTGCAGCTCGAGGAATGCCTGACCGAAGCAAGCAGAGAAAGTTGGAGTTGGCTCAGTGATGCCACGCTCTGTACCTGCAAGCTTTGCAGTGAAGCCAGAGAGGAAGTAGTACTGAGTCTGCTCAGGAGTGAGGATAGACACTGGAGGCAGCACGCCGAATGCGTCAGCAGAAAGGAAGATGACATTCTTGGCAGCAGGACCTGCGCTCTTGCCAGCCACATTCTTCACGATGTTCTTGATATGGTCGATGGGGTAAGAAACGCGAGTGTTCTCAGTCACGCTCTTGTCAGCGAAATCAATCTTACCGTCCTCAGCCACAGTCACGTTCTCCAAAAGAGCGTCGCGCTTGATAGCACCGTAGATGTCAGGCTCGTTCTCCTTAGAGAGGTTGATAACCTTGGCATAGCAGCCACCCTCAAGGTTGAACACACCCTCGTCATCCCATCCGTGCTCGTCGTCACCGATGAGGAGACGCTTTGGATCAGTAGAAAGTGTAGTCTTACCAGTGCCTGAGAGACCGAAGAAGATAGCAGTGTTCTTGCCCTCCATGTCAGTGTTGGCAGAGCAGTGCATAGAAGCGATGCCCTTGAGTGGGAGGTAGTAGTTCTGCATAGAGAACATACCTTTCTTCATCTCACCACCATACCAAGTGTTGATGATGACCTGCTCGCGGCTCTTCGTGTTGAAAGCCACACAAGTCTCAGAGTTCAGACCCAGCTCCTTGTAGTTCTCAACCTTTGCCTTAGAAGCGTTGTAGATAACGAAGTTTGGCTCGAAGTTCTTCAGCTCCTCCTCAGTGGGGCGGATGAACATATTCTCAACGAAGTGTGCCTGCCAAGCCACCTCCACGATGAAACGCACAGAAAGACGAGTTGCCTCATTGGCACCGCAGAATGCGTCCACCACATACAGCTGCTTGTTAGAAAGCTCCTTCTTGGCAATCTCCTTCACCTGTGCCCAAACGTCCTCAGACATAGGGTGGTTGTCGTTCTTGTATGCGTCAGAAGTCCACCACACGTTGTCGTGGCTCTCGTCATTGTCAACGATGTACTTATCCTTAGGAGAACGACCCGTGAAGATACCAGTCATCACGTTCACTGCACCCAGCTCAGTCTCCTGACCCTTCTCGTAGCCCTCGAGAGCAGGATTAACCTCAGCCTTGTAAAGCTCCTCGTAAGAAGGATTGTGCGCAATCACTGTAGAACCAGTGATACCATACTTTGTCAAATCTAATGCCATAGTACTTTTGTTTTTTAATATATAAAATGAATAACAAATCTTTCTACCGTGTTTCATCTCTGCGGTTTGGAAAGCCCGACTCCGCCTCCGCCCAAGGTGTCAACGGGCAAGTGCATCCTCACCCCTCGAATCACCCTCTTTGCAAAGGTACGCATTTCTCTCATTCGGGCAAAGTCCCCCACAACCGATTTTATGTTTTTTTCACCGTTTCAGCATAAAAAAGTTCATAAAAGGACACAATTCCACAAAGAGTTGCAACATTTGGTTTGCAATCGCTCCTTTAACCAAGGCAAATGACAAATTTATGAATGATGCGTAATGAATTGTGAATTATAATTTGTACCTTTGCAGCCGCAACCTCCAACGGGAGGCACACGCATCGGGATGTAGCGCAGTTGGTAGCGCACTACGTTCGGGACGTAGGGGTCGGGCGTTCGAGTCGCCTCATCCCGACCAGAGAGAGAAAGAGGGCATATCCGCATCATGCTGGATATGCCCTCTTTCTTTGTGTAACGGAACTGATAACCTTACTCCATATAGACCTTGAAACTCTTCTTGCCAACCTTCACTATCACGATGGTACTGGGTTCTGTCCTAAGGCTATAAACAAAGCCGTCACCTGTTGTATAGTCGACAATTTTTGCCTCCATTGTACAACTAATCATCACCAGCAAGGCGATGAACACAGATTTGAGTGTGAAATAATTCTTCATCCTTTTACATTAGTGTCCACCAATGTTCCTATGCCAATAACATTGGGGCATAAGTATTATTTTTTGTGCCAGCAGTGCGGAACTTAACAGGAGAGATGCCAATATGTTTCACACAGAAACGGCTGAAATAACTCAAAGATGAGAAATTCATTTCATCGGCAATTTGGGAAACAGACATAGTGTTGTCCTTAAGATATTCCAGTACAATTGTAATGGCAGCATTGTTGATATGGGTAGAGGCACTTACACCAGTGACTCGTTTTATGGTATCTGATAGATATTTAGGAGTAACATTCAATTGCTTGGCATAGTGCGACACCTCTCTTTGAGTCTTAGGTCTCCCTCCTTCTATCAGTGTGAAGAACTGAGTGGCAATATAGCCAATCCGGTCAGTGGTCAGGATACTGTTATTTGTTTTAGCATGAAAGTCAAACAGGTCATATACCATCGTCTGCAACAGGCTTCCCATCAGTTCCTGATAGAAACGGTGATCGGTGTTGTCGATTCGATTTTTGATATTGGTAAGGTCTGTTCTGAAGCGTGCCGCATCTATATCCGACACGGTTATTATCGGATTGTCAAACAGGCTCACTCTTCCCTGAATAGCGTAATTGTTGGCAGGCAGAAGATTGTGAAGAATCTTATCGGGTGCGGCTATGTATTCGCACCGAAAATTATCATAAAGACGTATTTCCGTAACTAACCGAGGATGGGAGATTACCACAATGTCATTTTTAGACATCTTGAAGATACGGCCGTTATATAAGAAAGTTCCTGTACCTTCGGTGCATATCGAATGCACTACACAATCATAGAATGTCGGAGAGTTAACAAGGCTGAACTCCTCGGAGAACACTATCAATTCATGAAGATGCCTTTCCATGATGCAAAGTTAATATATTTCGTAAAATTGTGCAAGTTTTAGTGGAATAATGACAAGCGACATAATGGTAAAATACTATAATTTTGTGCTCAAAATAAAGTTTCATAATTATGGATAAAAAATATACAATAATTGATTATAACGCTATCTCGGAAGAAGATGCAGCGAAAGATGTCTATAATAACCAGCTTTGTTTCAAGTTGAACCATACCATGCCCCACACTCCCGAGTATGATGTATTGGTGCGTGAACTCTTCGGTGAATTTGGCGAAGGTTCAAAAATCATGCCAATGATAAACGTGGTTCGTGGTAAGGAGGTAAAAATCGGTCGTAACTGTTCAATACTGAACAATGTGCTCTTCATGGCAGCTGGAGGTATTACAATCGGGGATGGAGTCATGATTGCGGCTAATGCTCAGTTGATAACCAATAATCACGATGAGCACAAGCGATGGATCTTAACTTGCGCCCCAATAGAAATCAAGCGCAACGCTTGGGTCGGTGCTGGTGCAACAATATTACCTGGCATTACCATTGGAGAAAATGCCATCGTGGCGGCAAGTGCAGTCGTTACCAAGGATGTGCCAGACAATGCAGTTGTGGCAGGTGTCCCCGCCAAAGTTATCAAATACATTGACTAAAATAAATACTATCTTATAAATATGAAGAATACAGATTTATCAGCAATCTATTCCCCATCTGACATCCGCAAAATGGATGAAAAGCAGTTGAAAGACCTTGCACTGGCTATGCGCAAGGCTCTTCTTGAAAAGGTATCAGCCCATGGTGGTCATGTTGGTCCGAACCTTGGAATGATAGAGGCAATCATTGCCCTTCATTATGTCTTTAATACTCCCGAAGACAAAATAGTATTCGATGTCTCTCATCAGACCTATCCTCATAAGATGCTGACTGGTCGTATGCAAGCATTTACCGATCCTGCACATTATGATGACGTAACCGGGTACACCAACCCACAAGAAAGCGACTATGACCTTTTCTCGCTTGGTCACACTTCTTCTGCTGTTTCTTTAGCGTCTGGACTTGCCAAAGCTCGCGATCTCAAAGGAGGTAAGGAAAATGTAATAGCGGTTATCGGCGATGGTTCACTCAGTGGGGGCGTGGCTTTCGAGGGGCTTGACTACGGTGCAACCCTTGGTACAAACTTCATTGTTGTTGTCAATGACAATGACATGAGTATCGCAGAAAACCATGGTGGCATTTATGCTGACTTGCGTCTGCTCCGCGACACCAACGGAACAGCGGACAATAACCTCTTCCGTGCAATGGGCTTTGCATACCGGTATGTTCATCATGGTAACGACATTTCCAGTCTTATCAATATGTTCCGTTCGGTCAAGGATATCAACTATCCAGTAGTGGTGCATATAAATACGATGAAAGGAATGGGACTCCCTGTCGCTGAAGCTGATAAGGAAAAATTCCATTTCTCCGCTCCGTTTGATCTCAAAACAGGAGAAGTTTATTCACCAAACGCTGCATCAGAGACATCAGAGGGTTATGACGATCTGTTCGCCAATCAGTTGCTGGAACGAATGAAGGAGCTTCCTGAACTTGTGGTTATCTCTGCTGGTACTCCTGGTGTAATCGGCTTTAGCCCAGCACGTCGTAAGGAGGCTGGCTCTCAGTATGTAGATGTCGGTATTGCCGAACAACAGGCGGTTGCTATGGCAAGCGGTCTCGCAAAGGGAGGGGCACGCCCAGTCGTGGCACTTGCAAGCACTTTCCTACAGCGAGCATATGACCAGTTCAGTCAAGACATTGCCCTTAATCACCAGCCAGCAACTTTCGTTGTATTCTATGGCTCGATTTTCGGTATCAATGACGAGACTCATCTTGGATTCTTTGATTTGGGATTACTCTCCAACATTCCTAATCTGCTCGTATTGACCCCGACATGTAAGGAAGAATTTTTGGCTATGCTCCGTTGGTCAGAAGACCAGCGCAAGAAACCTGTTGTTATCCGTGTTCCAGGCGGTGCAGTGCGTTCCGACTCTAAAATTACTATCCTTGAGGACTATTCCTGCCCCTCGTATGAGATTGTCAGAAAAGGCTCGCGAATAGCCCTAATAGGCGTGGGTACATTCCTGCCGATAATGCAGCAAGCAGCTGAGAATCTCGCAATGAAGGGTCTTGACCCTATGGTGATTAACCCGCGTGAGGTATCAACGCTCGATACTGCTTGCCTCGACTCTATAAAAGATTTCGATATAATCATTACAGCCGAGGATGGTATTATTGATGGCGGATTCGGACAGAAAGTAGCATCTTATCTTGGTGATACCGATGTCAAAGTAATCAATTTAGGTTTACCAAAAGAGTTCCTGAACAGGTATAATGCCGTCGAACTCCAACGTGAATGTAATCTCAATCCTGACGGCGTTGCTGACATAGTTATGTCAGCCCTGAAATAATAAAGCGGACATAGGGTTATTATTTGCTACAAGACAGTTTTCCCATTACACTCAGAAATTATTACATTTTTGATATGCACAACAGGTATGAAAAGGGAAAAACGGATGGTGTAACAACCCGAGTTCAGCAATCGAAACTTCCATTAAGGTCATTTCAGAGTCGCTCTCACCTCGGTTCAGGATGAAAACGTCTTTTGGGTGCTTAAACAGGAAGGGGTAACATGGGTCATTAGGCACTTCTGTGCGCAACGTGCTTTCACAGCATAAAAATCGGAGTCCCCGACATCGGTTAACCGATGTCGGGGACTCCGATTGGTCGATGTCGGGGACATCGATTTAGAGGGGGTATTTGGGGGTGAAAAGTAAGAAGCGAGAAATGAGGGGAAAGGAGGGGTCAGTTGAGGGTGATACGCTGTGCCGTAATCTCGTCGTGGAGGAAGAGGCTGGCACTTTCGCGGAATCGTGTGGGAGATTCGGTGGTGAAATACTGGCAGGTGCCACCGCGGGTGAGCCGCTGTGCCATTTCGGGATGGCGATGAAGATAGTCGTCAAGGCTGGCGGCGATGTACTGACCTTGAGGAATGATGCGAATCTGCGAGGAAACGTCTTGAACTTCCCTGCCGTGGGGGATGGGAGTCGTGAGGTCGTGAAGCTGCTGGCTGATTTTGTCGAGCAGGAGGGGATAGTGGGTGCAGCCGAGGATGATGGTGTCGATGAGGGGGTCTTGGGCAAGCAGTTTCTGAAGGGAGTCGCGGACGAAGTAGTCGGCTCCGGGCTTGTCGAACTCGCCACATTCGACCAGTGGCACCCACATGGGACATGCTTGTCCCACGATGGTAGAACCAGGATAGAGTTTCTCTATCTCCAGATTGTAGGATTGGGACTTGATAGTGCCTTCGGTGGCGAGCACACCGATATGGCGAGTGTGGGAGAGCTGTCCCACGACTTCGGCTGTTGGGCGTATGACCCCGAGCACACGGTGGTCGGGGGCATGCACAGGGAGGTACTTCTGCTGGATGGAGCGTAAGGCCTTGGCGGAAGCGGTGTTACACCCCAAAATGACCAAAGGGCATCCCAAAGCGAAGAGCTTTTGGACTGCCTGAAGGGTGAACTCATACACCACGTCGAAGGAACGTGTGCCGTATGGAGCACGCGCATTGTCGCCAAGATAGATGTAGTCATACTCGGGCATCCGCTTGCGTATGCTGTCAAGGATGGTCAGACCTCCATAGCCTGAGTCGAAAACGCCTATGCGACCCATGTTCTGCTGATTGGCATTTGAATGCTGATTACTGACAAATCACTGGATGCCAAGCTCGGTGAGCACAGCATCGGTGCAGTCTTCCGCTTCGCCGTCACCGCTGATGTAGGGATAGGCGTTGGCATCGGTGTTGAGCACATAGGCATAGCTGTTTCGCTTGCCCACTGCTGTAATGGCTTCGCCTAACCGCGAACGAATGGGTGCCATCAGTTCGGCTTCTGCTTTGGTCAGCAGCTCTTGCGCCTCTTGCTTGAACTTCATGCTCTGTTCCATGAGCTGCTGAAGCTCTTTCTGACGCTTGAGCATAATGTTTTCGGGGAAGGACTGCTGCCCGTCTATGTACTCGGCAAACTTCTTGGAGAACTCCTGTTCGGCACGTTCCATCTCTTGCTGATAGGTGGTCTTGAGTTCGTCAAGGCTCTTCATGGCCTGTTCGTACTCGGGCATGGCATGGAGCACGTCGTTGTAGGAGAGATAGCCGAAGTGGCGTGGCTGGAGGACAGCCTGCTGGGGCTGTTGGACAGAAACAGAAGGCACTGCCTCTTGCGCTGACAGAACGACAGTGCAAGCAGACAGTGCTATCAATGTAAGTATTTTCTTCATAAGACTGAATTACTTAGCACCAACCTTGGCTTTCACTTGGTCGGTGACGTCAATGGCACTTGTACCCACATAGGCGATACCGTTGCTGGGAAGGATATAGGCGAAACTGCCTGCTGCACCCACTTCTTCCACTGCCTTCATCACTTTCTGTTGGAGTTCACCCATTTTGGTCTGGTAAACCTTTTGGAGTTCCTGCTCGCTGGTTTGACCGAACTGCTGATACTCCTCGTATGCCTTCTGGAGTTCCTGTTCACGATAGGTACGGAGGGTCTCAGAAAGGTTTGCTTTCTCCTTCTCGTATGCGTCAGCCTTGGTTTGGATGTCGCTCTGCTTTCTCTGCAACTCGTCCTGGAACTGCTTCTGCAAGTTTTGGAGTTCTGTCTGGATGGCTGCGTACTCAGGCATACCTTGAGCAACAGCGTCCATGTTTACGTGTCCGATTTTCTGTGCGAAAAGGGTCATTGGCAATGCCAAGAGAATGGCAATAATAGTTTTTTTCATTGTTGTTGGATTGTTTTGAGTTTTATGGATTAAGATGGCTTATAAGTCTTTACAGGACTTATGAGCCTTGTTAGTAAGCGTAGCCGAGTTTCTGGAGCACTTCCTCGCTGATGTCAATTTTGGGCGAGGCATAGATGATGCTGCCGCCCGAGGCACGGTCGAGGACAAGCTGGTAGCCTTTTTGGTCGCAGATGTCCTTGACGGCGTTGTAAATCTCGTCTTGGATGGGGGCGAGAAGGCTTTGGCGTTTCTTGTACAGTTCGCCTTCACCACCGAAGTACTTCTTTTTCAAGTCGCTGGCTTCCTTCTCCTTTGCCATGATGGCTTCTTCAGCCTTGGTCTTTTGGGTGTCGGAGAGGAACACAGATTCCGACTGGTATTTCTTATAGAGGGTTTCGGCTTCGTTGAGCAGGGCTTCCACTTCGCCTTCCCACTTCTTGGACACTTGGTTGAGCTGTTCGTTGGCACGCTCATAGGCTGGCACGTTCTTGAGGATGTACTCCATATCGACAAGAGCGAACTTCTGTGCATTGGCTGCGATGGACGCAAGCAGCACGGTCATGGTCAGTATTAGCTTTCTCATAAGATTCCTTTCCCCAGCCTCCGTTGGACAGGAGGTGTAGATGTTTGTGGGGGTGTTTCTACAGTTGTTATGTTGTTTGGATTCTCTCTGTATTGTTTTGATTTAACGTTTTTTACCGAGTCAGTCAGGGGGAGCACCCATGAGCATTTGCATGGGTTAGAACTCTTGACCAAGCACAAAGTGGAACTGGCTTCCACCGTAGCTCTTTGAACCATTGATATTGTCGAAACCATAAGCCCAGTCGATACCCATCAAGCCGACCATCGGGAGGAAGAGGCGGACACCGACACCAGCTGAACGCTTCATGTCGAAGGGGTTGAACTTCCGTGTCTCCGTCCATGCGTTACCCCCTTCCATGAAAGCTAACGCATAGATGTTGGTGGCACCTTGCAGCATCAGTGGGTAGCGGAGTTCGAGCGTCATGCGGTCGTAGGCATAGCCGTAGTTGTAGCCTTGGGTCAATGCGCCGTTGTCGTAACCACGAAGACCGATGTTCTCAGAATAGTAGCTGGAGGAGTAGCCCGACATGCCGTCACCACCGACATAGAAGGTGGAGAATGGCGACTTCTTATACTTGTTGAAGTGCCCCAAGAAACCGAAGTCAAAGCGAGTCATCAGCACAAAGCACTTACGACCGCCACCAAGCGGAGTGAATAAGCGGGAGTTGAACTTCCACTTGTGATACTCAATCCACTTATACTTACGGCTCATGTCACGCTGGTAGTTAGCATCATAGTAATTGGTAGCCATGTGCTCGTAGTCGATATCATCGAACAGAGAATAAGGTGGGGTAACGGACACGGAAGCCGAGAGTTGCGAACCACGACGTGGGAACATGGCGTTGTCGATGGAACTGCGTGAAAGCGACAGGGTCAGGTTGATGTCGTTACAGTTACCGTTCTGCACAATGAAGTACTCCCAATCCTTCATCATGTAGCGTGTATAGCCCAACGATGCCTGAAAACGGAAGTTGTTGTCGGGCCATGTAAGACGCTTACCGAAGCCAATGTTCAGACCAAACAGCTCGATGTACTTGTCGGGGTCGTAGTAGTTAGAATAGTTGTTATAGTAACTGCTGTTGTAGTTGCCATAACCATAAAGCATTGAGTAGTAGTTGTTGTAGTAGCTGCTGTTGTAGTAGTTACTGCTGATGTCTGTCTGGCGAGAGAAGAAGGCACTGACAGAGAATTGATTAGGACGTTTACGACCAAACCACGGGTCGAGGAACGAAATGCTGTACTGCTGATAGTACGAGCCATTGGTCGAAGCACTCAATTCCAATTCCTGAGCATCACCCTGCGGCAAGATGCCACGATGGACACGGTTCTTTCCAATGAGGTTGCGCACAGAGAAATTCGTGAACTTCAAACCCACCTTACCAATCACACCAGTCATACCCCAACCCAATGAGAACTCAAGCTGATCGCTCGCCTTAGGCACAAGCCCGAGGTTCAGGTCAACCGTGCCGTTAATCGCATCAGGGACTGGCTTGAAGTCAATCTGTTCGGGGTCAAAATGCCCCATCTGCGCAATCTCCTGATAAGTCATCTTGTAGGCATCCATGCTGAACAAATCGCCAGGCTTGAGCAAGAGTTCACGGCGAATCACCTCCTCATACACACGGGTGTTGCCATAAATTTTAATCTTGTTGATGGCAGCCTGAGTGCCCTCAAAGATACGGATTTCCAAGTCGATAGAGTCGCCATCTACATCGACCTCCACGTCCTGCACTTGGTTGAAGACATAGCCATCGTTGTAGTAAAGGTTGCTCACAGCCAAGTCGTCCTCATGAAGCTTCTTCTGGATGTGCTTCTTGTTATAGACATCGCCACGCTTCATGTCCAAGACACGCTCCAACGTCGCAGTATTGTAGATGGTGTTACCCACCCAACGAATGTCGCGGACATAGTACTTATCACCCTCGTCTATATGGAGATAGACGTTCACCAAATTGTTGCCAATGTCCACAACACTGTCAGCATAGATGTAGGCATCGCGGTAGCCAAGTTCGTTGTACTTCTCCACCACACGGTCTTTGTCTTCCTCGTACTTCTCTACGACGAACTTCTTCGTCTTGAAGAAACTCTTGAAGCCCTTCTCGTTAGTCTTCTTCAACAGACCGCCTGAGAAGAAGCCACCATGAAACTTCTTCGTGGCAATGTGCGTGTTACCCGTGATGAAAATCTCGTTCACCCGCACCTTTTCTTTCTTGTCAATGTTGACATCCACAATCAGTTGGTCGGACTGTTCAGGGTCATCGCGCTGCACAATATCCACTTCCGCATTCTTGAAACCCTTCTCTGCGAAGTATCGCTTGATGACAATCTTCGCCTTATCCACCATGTTGGGCGTGAGCTGATTTCCCTTCACAAGCCCGATACGCTCCTGCAAATCATCGTGTTCCGACTTCTTCACACCATTGATGTTGAGCTGCGACACCTTGGGGCGGCTTGCCAGCGTAATCTTCAGGAACACCTTGTCATCCACGATGCTGTCAGCCTCAATCTTGACCGCAGAGAAAAGTCCATGCTTCCAGTAACGCTTGATGGCCTCGGTGATTTCCTCGCCCGGCAACGATATGGTCTCGCCGACAGTAAGCCCCGACAGGCCGATGAGGATATAGTCTTCGTAGTTCTTCACACCTTCAACCGCAATGCCCCCAATCTCGTATTTCTGCGTCCTACCATACACAACGGAAGGCTTTGTCTGCACTTGCGCCTCAACAGCTACGCATGCACACACAAGCAGGACAAAGGTGAATATGGTGATTTTCAATCTTCTCATGTAGAGAGTCTTCTATTATATATAATATGTGAGATTATTTCTTGTTGGTCGAAACCTGCGGGTCAGCCACCTGCTCGCCCGTCTTGCCAAAGCGACGCTGCCTGCCTTGATAGTCAACAATAGCCTTGCAGAGGTTCTCTCCATGGAAATCAGGCCAATACGTATCAGTGAAATAGAACTCGGAATAAGCACATTGCCACAGCAAGTAGTTGCTCAAACGCTCCTCTCCACCCGTGCGTATCATCAGTTCGGGGTCAGGCATGAAGTTGGTGGTCAGATGCTCGCTAATCATCTCCTCATCAATGTCCTCCACCTCCAGCTCTCCGCTCTTTGCCTTGGCGGCAATCTGCTGCACGGCATGGGTGATTTCCCATTTCGACGAGTAACTGAGTGCCAGCACCATACAGGTACCCGTGTTGCGACTGGTGCGCTCCTCCAGCTGGTGGCAAGCGTCCTGCACCACCTGCGGCAAACGCTCCGTATCGCCTATCACTCGGAAACGAGCGTTCTGCTTCATGAAGAGTTCCTCCTCCAAGTGCTTGAGCAACAAGGTCATCAAGGCCTCCACTTCCGCCGCAGGACGATTCCAGTTCTCAGTCGAGAATGTATAGAGTGTCAGATAATCCAACCCCAACCGCACAGCCATCTCCATGATTTCATGCACACGCTCTGCACCTTCCTGATGTCCGTAGGTGCGTTCCTTTCCCTGCGCTTTTGCCCAGCGTCCATTACCATCCATGATGATGGCAACGTGATGCGGCAATCGGGTCATATCTATCTGTTCTTGATACATTTCGCTATTTGTTGAAGGCTCTCCAAACCTTATGGGGTTTAATTATTACACTTTCTGTATTTCGGGCAGAGGTCGTAGGAGATGTAGAACATCGTCCACGAATAGCTGTCCTTGTTCTTCAGGAATCCGCTCGGGATGCGGTAGGGGTCTTCGATGCCGTCCAGTTTGTCGCTCATGGCAAAACGCATGGTCCAATCAAGACCGACATTCAGCCTCGGCTTGAGCTTGTACTTGATGCCAACGCCCACAGGAATGTTCATGGTCAAGTCCGCGTTGCAATAGGTAAAGCCCAACCCCACCTGTATGTAAGGCACCAGCCGTTTGTGCCCCTTGTATCCTGTGCCAGTCCCGTATCCCCAGAAGTTCAGCTCGTATTGGCAGCCGACATCCACCAGCGGATGGTCGAAGCTCCATTCCTGCCCCTTCATGTCGGGGAACTTGTTTGCCTCTTGGGTCGCATCTCCCTTGATGCTTCCATAGCCGATGTCGAATTTCAGTGCCATGCGAGGGTTGAGATTATATCGTCCCATCGCAGCACCAGCCATCGTCACGTTCCGATAGAATCCGTTGAGGTTGGCATCGCCTATGTAGAAAGCAGGACCGCCCATCACACCAAGCTCCATAGCATACTCCAACTCTTGTGCCCCCATCCTGAGGTGAGCGCAGCAAGAGAGAGCCAGTGCAACGATTACTGTATAGAGCCTTGCCATACCTTGCCGTTTTCCTGTACAATCCACAGCTCCTCATCCACTGCCACAAGACGTGCAACACCCTCGGCAGGAGTGATGTCCTTGGGCATCAGATACTTCTCCGTCAAAGGATGCCAAGTGATGCCGTTGTCGTTGGAGCAGTACAGATACTGGTATTTGCCATCCACAGCACCCATCGCATAAATGGCACCATGGTAGTAGGTCATGCTGAAATTCTCAGCGTGTGGCAGCCCATAGGGATTGTCGCTCGTCACCTGTATGTACTCCCAATCCTGATTGGTGTTGACATCGGTCGAGGCAACCTTATACCACACTACGCCATGTGCCTCGTCCTGACCGCTCATGCCTGCCATCACGGTCTGCTGCAAGTCAGCATTCGTCCGCATGGGGTGCGACACAGCGCAGAGGTCGGTCTCGGGCAGCATATTCAGGTTCGTCGTGCCCATCACGGTCCATTCGTTGAGGTCAGCCGAACCAATGATGTTCGTGCCATCGTAGGCGTAGAGATAGCACGCATCGGCTGCCAAGAGACGCTCCACCTGCTGTTCTCCTGCCTTTGTCCATGTGGCAGCCATTTGGGTAGGGTCAGCACTGTAAAGACAGCCATCGGCACCCCGACCATAGAATTGCCCCTGGAAGAGCATCACCGAACCTGTCTCCACAGGGATGGTGACAGGCGTGCTCCACACCGCAATGTCCTTCTTGTCGGCGAAAGTCACCACAGCGTCGCCATCCTCATTTTGAGCGAAAGCAAACACTTTCCCGTCGGCATAGAGCGTCCGACCAAGCTTAGCCACAGCGATGTTGGCCGCAGCCCCCTTCCACTCCAGCGTGTCGATATTGGTCTTGTGCCGATAAATATCCACGGTATAGGTGCGACGTGCCGTGCCATCGGTTGACACGCACAACAGCTCCACAGGCTTAGTGAAGTCGAGGGAATCAACACCCGAACGGACGCTGTAATACAAATCCTCCGCCTCGTCCACCTTCACATAGATGTTGCCATTGCTCACCATCGAAGGCACAACGCGCTGGAGATTGACCCATACGGGCAGAGAATCCACCGAGTAGATGTGTCCATCCATCTGATTGATGTTGAAGTAGATTCCCGTTCCGTCAATGGTTCTTGCCACCACCGTGTCTTTCGCGACCCCTGCGGCATCGTATTTCTGGATGGTCACATGGCTGGTGATGCTTCCCACCGAAAACGACAGGATAGCACAATCGGGTGATGTCTCCGTGACCGCATCGTTAAGACACGCGGACAGAGAGAACAACATCACCACCACCATGCTCCACAACCCATATCTTATCTTAGCCTTTTTCATTGTTCGTAATGCGCTAATATACACAAATGTTCGGCAAAAGTACAAACATTTTTTGCATTAACGAAGTGTTCAAGCCTATTTTAACGGATTTTATGCTATATTAAGAGAAAAGTCCCACAATTCTTCCATTTTTCAGGTCTCCAAGAGTTGACACAGCTCCTTCATCCCCTCGCTGGCTCCTTTCATGATGTGACGGATGCCCAAATTGGGGTTGTAAGGCACGTCCTTCGGGTCGATGAGGAAGATTTTGCAGTGCGCGTTGGCAAAGTTCAGCAATCCTGCGGCTGGATAGACATTGAGCGAGGTGCCTATCACCACCAGGATGTCCGCCTTTGCCACTTCCTCGATGGCTGGCTCAATCATGGGCACGCTCTCGCCAAACCACACGATGAACGGGCGCAGCTGGCTGCCGTCTTTCGCCTTGTCGCCCATGCGGATGATGGGGTCATTCTCGGGCAGGGTGACGATGCAGTTCGGGTCGTTCGGATTGCGCGACGAAGTGGCTTTCATCAGTTCGCCGTGCAGGTGGATAATGTGATGTGAACCAGCACGTTCATGCAGGTCGTCAACATTCTGTGTGATGACCGTCACATGGTACTTGTCTTCGAGGCTCGCCACGAGCTTGTGCCCCTCGTTAGGCTTCACGCTGCCCAACTGCTGGCGGCGTTCGTTGTAGAACTTCTGCACGAGCGCAGGGTCACGCTCATAGCCCTGAATGCTCGCTACGGCTTCGACGGGATACTGCTCCCAAAGACCGCCGCTGTCGCGGAAGGTGCTGATGCCGCTCTCGGCCGACATGCCTGCACCTGTAAGGAAAACCAAGTTCTTCATGTTGATGACGGGATTTAGCTGTTGATGGTTAGCGTATTTGTCTCTTTCGTGGTTATTCATAAGTTATGAACAATTATTCCAAACTTACGAACAATTATTTATAAGTTATGAATAATTATTCCAAAGTTATGAACGACTTCCCTGCGCCCTGCCTCGAACCTGCGGCAACGGGCGATTCGGGGCTGCGGAATCGGGCTAATAAGCCACCCTGCACAGGATGCCGAGCTGTTCCACTTGTGCGCCAATGGCATCCAGCACTTCGGGCGACGCCTTGCGCAAGCCGTGGGCAGGTGTCTCGCGGTCAATCGTGTATATCATCACCTCGCGTGGGCGTATCTCGCCGACGGTCTTCAGCCAAGGCTGCACGAAGGCTTCACCCGTGTTGTCTGCCGACTTCCCTTCGTATTCGCCCTGCATGAACATCGTCTGAATGATGCAGCGGTCGCCAAAGTCCTTGAGCCGCTCGATGATTTGCCCCACATCGTAGGTGTTGTTGGGGCGGTCAATCAGCCGAATGTAGTCGGGCGAAATGGTGTCGAGCTTGCAGATGTTGTTATCGACCTTGCACAAGGCATCGAACACCGGCTGACGCAGAATTTGGGTGGCGTTGGTGAGCACACTCACCTTGGCACTGGGGAAGTAGCGGTCGCGCAGGGCAAGCGTATCCTCGATGATTTCGGGGAAGTGAGGGTGGAGGGTCGGTTCGCCATTGCCAGCGAACGTAAACACGTCGGGCGTAGGTCCTTCTGCCGCCATCTTCCGCAGCTGAGCCTCCAGAGCTTCGCGCACCTCCTCGCGCGTCGGCATCTTCTGCTTAGGCACAAAGTCGCGGTTGAAACCACACTCGCAGTAGATGCAGTCGAACGAGCAGCACTTGCCGTCGGCAGGCAGCAGGTTGATGCCCAGAGAGACACCCAAACGGCGGCTATGCACAGGACCAAAAATGGGACTTGAATAGAGAACTGTCATAGTGTTAAGTTGTCAGGATTTATCGAGCCTCTGCGACAGAGCAGCCCAATCAGTTTTCAGTAAATCGTAGAGCCAGCTGGTCAGCCCATAGAACACAAACGCCACCAGGAAGCCACAGATGGAATCGATGAGATAGTGCGCCTGAATATAGACCGTTGCACAGCAAAGCAGCAGGTAAAACGGCATCATGCCCCAAAAGAGCCACTTGTTCCGCGTCCGCCACGCTAACAGCATCGTCACCGTGCTCATGCCCACATGGCTGCTGGGAAAGGCTGCCGTGGGACGTTCGCCCACCTCCTGCGTACCCAGCACAAGCCGGCTGAATATGCCTTTAATCTCGGGCATCAGCATCTCGGTGTGCGACTGGAAGTAATAGCCAACGTCAGGAAACACGCCCGTGTTGGCAGTCTCCACGCCCACCGCCTTGAAATAATACTGAGGTCCTGCCACAGGCAGAAGCTCGTATATCACATAGAAAAGGAAGAAAGAGGTCAAGAAGATGAACCCCGCTTTGTCCGCCTCGGCATAGCGACACAGCAGGTAGAAGATGATGGTAGCCCCCATCATATAATAATAAGCATAATAGCCCATGTTGAAGGCTTCGCTCCAGAAGGTGCTGGTCACCACCGTGTTGAACACCAACGCGGGTTGGCAACCGAAGAGTGTCTGGTCAATTCCAGCGAAGATGTGGTCGAGGTAAGGCAGCTGCGAACAGAAGTCATACGTCTCTGGATACCAAAAAATTAAGCCCAGCAAGGGGGGAATGACGCGGAGGATGCGCAGGACACGGCAGGGATACCAGCGGTAGAAGCCATACACGGCAGCCATCGCCACCAGCATCCACAGGCGCGTGAGCAGCATGTCCATCGGTGCCGCCAACCCCTCCCAGTAGAAGCCTATCAGGATGGTTGTGAACAGCATGTACATCAGCGTGAGGCTCTCCATGCTCCAAAGCCCCCTTTCTTCGTCTCTCTTGAAATAGTCGTTCAGTGTCATTTTCTTAAATCCAGTTGTTTGCTCTATACCATGCCATACACTCTTTCACACCCCGTTCCAAAGGCCATTCAGGCACGAAACCGAGGTCGTTCTTCAGCGGTGAGATGTCGCACTGCCAGTTGCGCTGACACATAATACGGTACTTGTCGCCATTCAGCGTGCTGGGTCGGCGCGTGAAACACGAAATGCCCTCTGCCACGGCACTGATGACCCTCAACAGCCACAACGGGGCTTTGACGTGGAGCACGCACCTCACGCCCAACTCCTTCTGTATCAAATCGCTGAATGCACGGCTGTCATAATTGCGCCCATCACTCACCTGATAGGTCTTTCCACTCGCTACGTCAGCCCTTCCGATGGCTGCGAAAATCGCCCCAACCAAGTCGCGCACATACACAAAGGTGAGCACCTGCTTTTGGTATCCCACCGAGAAGTCGATGTGCTGCTTGATGCTCTTCGCCATCATGAAGTAGTCTTTCTCGCGAGGACCATACACACCCGTGGGTCGGAAGATGGTAACGCCCTCTATGCCTTTCAGATACGCCTCACTCTTCACCTTACTCTCCCCGTAAGCCGTGTTGGGTTGTGGCATGTCCGACGACAGCATATCACAATAAGTGCCGTCCGCATTCTGCTGCTCGCGGATAGGCCCCAAGACACTGAGGCTGCTGACATACAGGAACTGCGATGGCATCATGTCCAGTGCTTTCAGTGCCTCGACCAAGTGCTTGGTGCAGACGTAGTTGTGCAGGTTAAAGTCCTCCCGTTTCAGACACTTCGTCGCTCCTCCTGCATGGATGATGACATCCCATCTGCCCACCTCCTGCTTGTACGCCGCAAGCTGCTCTTTCAGCCGCTCCACATGGGTCATGTCGAGCGTGGCAAATTTCAGCCGTTCATCCGTCAGCCAACGCTTGCTTGAGTGTGCTCGCATTCCTGCCCACGTCTCCATCCCACGCTTCAAGCCTTCCTCACAAAGGAAACTCCCGATGAAGCCACTGGCACCTGTGATTAAAATTCTCATGCTTTCCGCCTGTTTTTGGCGACAAAGGTACTAAAAATACTTAATTGCTACCCAAAAACTCCCAACTTTTCCTTACCTTTGTACCCTAAACAGCACGAACTCGCTATGGGAAAGAAAACCAAGGGACTGATGAAGTCCAGTATCAATAAACGCGAACTCACCCAACAGGTCATCAACTTTTTTGAGACTCACAAAAGACGCGCATTCTCGCTCAAAAGCATTTTCAGTGAGATGGGGCTTACCAAACATCCCCTGCGCATGCTTTGTGTCGATATTCTCAACGAGCTGCTCGAACAGGGCTACATTGACCGAGATTATGACGGGAACATCATGTTTGGCGGCATTTCGCACGTTGTTGAAGGCACATTCCACCGTACCAGCGGTGGACGCTGCTTTGTCGATACCAACAACGGTGCAGGCGTATCCATCCATGAGAACGATACCCTCCACGCATTGCCTGGCGACCGCGTCAAAGTGAATCTCTTCGCCAAACGCCGTGGCACCAGCAAACTTTATGGAGCGGTGACGGAGATACTGAAACGCACAGAGAAATCTTTCGTCGGCATTCTGCAAGTGCAGGACAATGTGGCCTACCTCATCATCCCGTCAGAACAGATGCCACACGACATTGTTATCCCCTTCCGATACCTGCAAGGAGCCAAGAGCGGGGACAAGGTTGTGGCGCGTATCAAAGAGTGGCCCATGAATGCCCCCAACCCTATCGGACAGGTGATTGACGTGCTGGGAGCTGAAGGTGATAACAACACGGAAATGCACGCCATCTTGGCTGAATACGGTCTTCCTTACTCTTATCCGGAGCAGGTGGAAGCCGCCGCCAACCGCATAGATGCAGGCATTACCCCCAATGAGATAGCACAACGTGAGGACTTCCGCGACACCTTCACCATCACCATCGACCCTCGCGATGCCAAGGACTTCGACGATGCCATTTCCATCAAGTCGCTCAAAGAAGGGCTGTGGGAAGTGGGTGTACATATCGCCGATGTGAGCCACTATGTACAAGAAGGCTCTATCATTGACAGAGAAGCCGAGCAGCGTGCCACTTCTATCTATTTGGTGGATAGAACCATACCCATGTTGCCCGAGCGTTTGTGCAACCAACTTTGCTCCCTTCGTCCGAACGAGGAGAAACTCACGTTTTCTGTAGTGTTCGAGATGAACGACCAAGCTGAGGTGTTGCGCCATCGCATCTGCCACACCGTCATCAAGAGCAACCGCCGTTACACTTACGAGGAAGTGCAGTATCTGCTCGAACAAAACGGTGAAGCCCGTGAATGTGAACTGATTCGCCAAGGTCAAACCACACCCACACAGCCTATTCCAGCACAGGAGGTGCTGCCCGATACAGAACTGAACGCTTTCCGCGACCAGCTCGCACCCATCGACCCAGCCAAACTGCCCGTCACACCAATGCCAGCCGAGCATCGGAAAGGCGAGAATGCCGACCTGCTCATCACGCTCAACCGCATGGCTCACCTGTTGCGCGACCAGCGTTTCAAGGATGGTGCCATCAACTTCGACCGCGAAGAGCCTCGCTTCGAGATTGACGAGCACGGCAAACCCATCCGCGTCTATTTCAAACAAGCCAAAGACGCGAACAAACTGGTCGAAGAGTTCATGCTCCTCGCCAATCGCACGGTGGCCGAAAGTATCGGTATTATAAAGAAGGGCGAAAAGCCCAAGACGCTCCCCTACCGCATCCACGACATGCCCGACATCAACAAACTGGACAATCTCGCTGCGATGGCTTCTCGTTTCGGTTTCCACCTCCAAACCCAAGGTCAGAAAAGCGATGTAGCAAAGAGCCTCAACTCGCTGCTTAGGAACGTGAGAGGCAACCGCATACAGAACCTTATTGAGATGGCATCCCTCCGAGCCATGCAGAAAGCGGTTTACTCCACCTACAACATCGGGCACTACGGATTGGGCTTTGACTACTACACCCACTTCACTTCACCCATCCGCCGTTATCCTGACCTGATGGTTCACCGCCTGCTCACCCGTTACGCCAACGGCAGTCCTTCCGCTTCGCAGAAGAAGTACGAAGCACTTTGTGAGCACTCCTCGCAGATGGAGCAACTCGCAGCCAGTGCTGAACGTGCCAGCATCAAGTATAAGCAAGTGGAGTTCATGTCGGACAAACTCGGTGAAGAGTTCGATGCACACATCAGCGGTGTGACTGAATTTGGCATCTATGCAGAAATTGACGAGAACCACTGCGAAGGACTCATCGCTGTCCGCCATCTTGGCGACGAAGCCTTTGACTTTGATGACAAGAATTATAGTCTCGTCGGACGACAGAGCCACCACCGTTTCTCGCTTGGCGACCCCATCCGCATCCGCATGGCTCATGCCGACCTCTTCCGCAAACAGCTTGACTACGACCTGGTGAGCCATGAGTCGTCCATCCTTCCTGCTAACACCACTTTCTACGAGCCTTTTGTCCATACAAAACGAATGGGCAAGCCTAACCGCACTGGCAAAACTCCCAGACGCGAAAAGCGTGACAGTCGCAGAGGCAAGCGACGCTAACATCTGAAGCAAAAACTTTCATGGCTTTCATCATGAGACGAACAGACATTCATGCAGCACTCCAGCGGCTTCTCATGGTCGCTTTCCTGCTGGTGCTACCTCAACTCATGCAGGCACAGCAGATTAAGGCTGATGCCTCCACTGACCAAGCCATGACGGGTGACCCCATTTTCAGTCATACCCTTTACTACACGGGTATGGTTGAGTATGACGGGGAGATGATACCCAGTTTCATGTTCAGCGACTTCTATGTGTTCCGCCCCCTTATCTTCAAGAACGCTGCACAAGCCCGCAAGTATTACAAGATAGCTAACAACATCAAGAAAGTCTATCCCATCGCTTGCGAGATACAACAAACGGTCAACCGCACCATCGCCCACATGGACTCCTTGCCCACCAAGCGAGAGAAAGATGCCTACCTCAAGCAACAGGAGAAGGAACTCAAAGCCTTATATTATCCCAAACTCAAGAAACTCACTTTTGCCCAAGGCAAGCTGCTCATCAAACTCATCGACCGCCAGTGCGACATGACGGGTTATGAGCTGATTAAGAAATACATGGGCAGCTTTAAGGCTGGCTTCTACAACGCGTTCGCATCCCTCTTCGGTGCAAGCCTGAAGAAGGAGTACGATGCCGAAGTTGACGACCGTCTCACTGAACGAGCCATTCTGCTCATCGAGAGTGGGCAAATGTGAGAAAGCCAACTACAAACGAAACTATGCGTAAGCTGAAAATCACCGAGATGGGGCGCATGAACGCAGAAGAGTTCCGCGCTTCCAAGAAGATGCCACTCGTTGTCGTGCTGGACGACGTGAGGAGCATGTATAATGTGGGCAGCGTCTTCCGTTCTGCTGATGCTTTCCGTGTGGAAGCCATCTACCTCTGCGGCATCACGGCACAACCGCCTCATCCCGAAATCCACAAGACGGCACTCGGGGCAGAAGATACCGTATCTTGGCTACATTTCCCCACAGCTTTAGAGGCTGTAACAGCCCTCAAGGAAAAGGGCTACATCGTCTATGCTATCGAGCAATGTGAAGGTTCGATGCCGTTGCAAGAACTGCCCAACATGACAGACACCCTTTCTCAACAAGGTGCGTGTGGCTGTGCCATCATCCTCGGCAACGAGGTGAAAGGAGTTCATCAGGAAGTGGTTGACGCTTCCGACGGATGTATCGAAATTCCTCAGTTCGGCACGAAACACTCTCTCAATGTGAGCACTACGGCAGGCATCGTCATCTGGGAGTTTGCCCAACGCTTGCTCATTCTATAAGGGAAATGTTACGAATCTAATATAATCTGACACATATACAGAAGGGAGAATTCCTCACTTCCGCTAACTTTGCACTGTTCATTAACATGAGGGGTACAATCCTCTTTTACTTTCCACTTTTACTATCTATCTAACCATTTACACAATGAGAAAAACGGTATTGACTTCTCTGCTGCTGATGGCACTCCATGGAGCGGCACAGAACCCCGTCATCCGCAACCAGTTTACGGCTGACCCCACTGCCAGGGTTTTCAACAACAAAGTTTATCTCTATCCGTCCCACGATATCCATGAACCCGTCCCTGCCCCTGAGGGGATGCGAAAGGACTGGTTCTGCATGGCTGACTATCATGTCTTCTCGTCTGAGAACCTGACTGACTGGACGGATCACGGCATCATCATCACCCAAAACAAAGTCCCCTGGGTACAACCCGACTCTTATTCGATGTGGGCACCCGACTGCGTGTATAAGGATGGCAAGTACTACTTCTATTTCCCCTCCGCTCCCAAAGGCGGACGCGGCTTTGCCATAGGAGTGGCGACGGCAGACCATCCCGAAGGACCTTTCACCTGCGAGCCTGAGCCTATCAAGGGTGTGTCAGGCATCGACCCTTGTGTACTCGTCGATGCCGACGGTCAAGCCTACATCTACTGGTCAGGCATGGGCATCCGTGGTGCCAAGCTGAAGAACAACATGAAGGAAATTGATGGCGAAATGCAAGAGATGACCCTTTCGCAACGCCCTGAAAGCACCGCTCCAGCAGGTAGTTTCAAAGTGGCAGGACAGGCAATGGAAGGACTTCCCGATGGCTTCAAAGAAGGACCATTCGTCTTCAAGCGGGGCGACTGGTACTACCTCACTTTCCCTTGGGTGCGGGGCGACACCAGCGACGGGAAGAACCCCACCGAGACCCTCGCCTATTCCATGTCGAAAAGCCCACTGGGTCCTTGGGACTTCAAGGGTATCATCATGGCGGAACACGCCAATGGCTGCTGGACAAACCACCACAGCCTCGTGGAATATCAAGGGCAATGGTATCTGTTCTACCACCACAACTTCTTCTCACCCAACCAAGACAAACGCCGCTCCACTTGCATCGAGAAAGTCACCTTCAATGCCGACGGCACTATCCAAGAAGTGAAGCCAACCATGCGTGGTGTGGGCATCAACAAGGCGACTGAGAAGATTGAGATTGACCGCTTCAACGACAGTTCCAGCGGTGTCTATACCCAGTATGTAGATACCTGTAACTATCAGCGTGGTGCTTGTGTGAACCTGCCACAGAAAGGGGCATGGATACGTTATGCAAATGTCGATTTCAGTTGTTTGACAGATGGATACCTAACGCTCTGTGCCAAGGCGAGCGGGAACACCGAAATTTGTGTTCGCGAAAAGAACGCCAAGGGACGCATCATCGCCCGTTTGGCAGTGACGGTCATCAGCGAACAAGGGCGTTTCCGCCGCGACCAAAGCAACCAATGGCTCACGCTAACCGCCCCCCTACAATACACGCCCAAAGGTGTTACCGACATCTGCATCACCTGCGAGGGAAGCGAGGTCAGCATCGACTGGCTACAATTCAAGAACCGTCCCAAATACTTCAAATCCTCATTCGTGGCATCCACCCCTTCGACACCAGACGAACAAGGCTACATCCGTCGTTGGATGTTGCTCGAACCCATCAAGCAAGACATCCGCTCCAACGTCATCTTTACCAACACCTGGTTGCGCGAAGCCTTTTCTAAAACCTACTTCAAAGACCAAATGACCATCCTGCCTAAGGACGGACAGAAGGTAAAGGCAGGTCAGCAGACATTGGCATGGCATGCGCTCGAAAGCGAAAACTACAACATCAAGCTCTTCCGCTTTGCCGAACGCTGGGGGCAACAGACCTACGGCTCACTTTTCTGGGCAGTGACCACCATCGAATGTGCAGAAGACATCCCCAACGTGCGCTTGGCAGCAGGCTCCAATGGTGCTTCTATGTGGTGGCTCAACGAAGAGGAAGTGCTCCTGCTGGAAGGCGACCGCCGCATGGTGGAAGACGATGGCGTATCGCCACGACTGACGCTGAAGAAAGGACGCAACATCCTGCGATGCGCCGTCATCAATGGCCCCGGACTTAGCGACATGTGCGTCAGGTTCATCGACGAAAAAGGCAACCCAATTACCAACATCAAAATAAAATAGACATCATCATGAAACACAACATCGCATTGATTATAGGATTGTTAGCTATCAGCACAACCAGCAAGGCACAAGGCGGACAACCATACATCCACGACCCCTCCACGCTGGCAGAGTGCGACGGGAAATACTACACCTTCGGCACAGGCGGCGGAGGCCTCATCAGCGACGACGGCTGGTCATGGCACAGCGGTGCAGAGCGACCAGGTGGCGGTGCAGCCCCCGATGTCCTCAAGATTGGAGACCGCTACCTCATCATCTACGGAGCCACAGGCGGTGGCTTGGGTGGCGGTCACAATGGTCGAATCCTGACCATGTGGAACAAGACACTCGACCCCAAGTCCCCCGACTTCAAATACACAGAAGCCGTAGAGGTGTGTGCCAGCGACGGCATGGAAGACCAAGATGCCATCGACCCAGGCCTCTTGCTCGACCCCACCACAGGTCGCCTTTGGGCAAGCTACGGCACTTACTTCGGCACCATCCGCCTCATCGAACTTGACCCCAAGACAGGACACCGTGTGGCTGGCAACAAGGAAAAAGACATTGCCATCGACTGCGAAGCCACCGACCTCATCTATCGCGATGGGTGGTACTACCTGTTGGGCACGCATGGCACCTGCTGCGATGGCGTGAACTCCACCTACAACATCGTGGTGGGACGCTCCAAGAAGGTCACAGGACCTTATCTTGATAATGTAGGGCGTGACATGTTCCACGGCGGCGGCAAGATGGTCATCGCCGCAGGAGACCGCGTGTGCGGCCCCGGACACTTCGGACGCACCGTCATTGACGAAGGCGTGGAAATCATGTCCTGCCACTACGAAGCCGACTTCGACCAAGGCGGTCGCAGCGTGCTCGGCATCCGCCCCCTGCTTTGGAAAAACGGCTGGCCTTACGCTGGCAACCGCTTCAAGGAAGGCACATACGAGATTGAATCCCAACGTCGTGGCTACGCCCTCGAACTCGCCGTTGATTTCGTTCGCATGCAGCAGGAACGTGCGGCATGGTTCCGTCCCGAAGAACAGGAGAAACCCGTGGTGCCCGTGGAGAACCAAAAGTTAGAAGAAGTCATCGGCACATGGCCACAAGGCGAGATACCAGCCCGCATCAGCGACTACATGTTCCGCCCCCACCAAAGATGGACCATCACAGCTGTGCCCGAAGCAGGCGGCTATCTGAGCAACCCCTACTTCAAAATCACCATTGCAGGAACCAACCGTGCGTTGGCTGCCACATCGGCAAAGGAAGTGACCACCGTACCTGAATACACAGGAGCGGACGAACAGCTGTGGCGCATTGAGCAGCTCACCGACGGCACTTTCCGCATCATGCCCAAAACCATCCCTGGCTGCGAGGGCATCAACACGAAGTACTGCCTCTACTCCATCGCCGACAGCACACCCACATTAGCCGAATACGATTTCAACTCAGACAATTCAAAATGGGCTTTCCGCAACCACTAACACTGGTCGGAAAGCCCATCAGAAAGCACTACGATACAAGCTCCAGCATGGATGGCACTCACTTCACGGTGAGTGCCATTTTTTGTAGGTCTTTGTCCAGCGAGCTTGTGCCATAGAGGATTTCAAAGTCGCCTTGCTTGCTGTGTACCGTGTTCGTCTCGGGGTCGAAGAACTCAAACGAACGAGGTGTCAGCTCCAGCTTCACGCTGAGCGTCTGCCCAGCCTTTACCTCCACACGCTGGAACGCACGCAGCGACTTCAGCGGACCATCAGGGTCGGAAAGGTCGCGGATATACACCTGCACCACCTCCGCACCGTCACGCTTGCCCACGTTGGTCACAGGCACCGTCAGCGTGTAGTTCTTGCCCTGCTTCGCCAGCTTGCCTTCACCCACTTGGAACTGCGTGTAACTCAATCCATAGCCAAAGGCAAACAGCGGGTCATCAAAGTATCGGTAGGTACGCCCCTTCATCGAATAGTCCTCATAATCAGGCAGCTGTGCCGAAGTCTTATAGAATGTAACAGGCAGCTTGCCGCTGGGGTTATAGTCGCCAAAGAGCACGTCCGCCACAGCCTGACCACCCTCCTGTCCAGGATACCACACTTGCAGAATCGCGTCGCACGTCTCCGTCTCAGGCAGCAACGCAATGGCAGAACCCGAGCAGCACACAAAGACCACCTGCTTGCCAGCCTCCTTCAACGCCTTGAGGAAGTCACGCTGCACCTTCGGCAGCTCGATGTGCGTGCGGTCACCACCCTTGAAACCGTCTATATCCACAGGCATTTCCTCACCTTCCAGCGCAGCGGCAATGCCACCCACAAACACCACCTTGTCGATGCCTTTCAGCTGCTCAATCACCGCAGCATAGTCGATAGGCAGCTCCTTCGCCACATTGATTTTCATGTTCGCACCCCACGTCTTCACAAACTTGAAGCGCACCTCAATCTTGTACGCCTTTCCAGCCTCCGCATGGATGACCGTTCGGGTAGGTGTCGTGCGCCATGTGTGATGCTTCACCTTGCTCACCCCGTCAACAAGCAGCTCAAAGTCGCCACAACTCTCCATGTTCACCACATACTCGCCAGCCTCCTTCGGCGTGAATACCGTCTCGTACTTAGCAGAGAAATCCTCCAGATTCACCCCAGGGGCAAAGTTGTGCATGCCCGCAGTCGTCACCGCCAGTGGCGTGGTGTAGAACTGCGTCGTCACAGGCTTGCCTTCCATCTCCGTATTGTTCCAGAACGTGCCCTTCAAGCCCTTCTTCCCGTCTATGCCACACTGCGTCGCCATCAGGCAATCCATCACCTTGTCATAAGTGCGGTCGCAACCAGGCATATAGAGAACGCTCTTCTGCTTCCCCTTGATGCCATCAAGGATGGTGATGGTGCGATTGGGCGTGCCATTGTAGTTACCCCACATCAGCGGCTCGTCGTCGGCATTCGGACCAATCACCGCAATCCGCTCCTTGCCACGCTGCAAGGGCAACACATCGCCCCTGTTCTGCAAGAGCACCATCGACTCGCGAGCCATGTTGAGCGACAACTGCCTGTGTTCCTTCGAGTCCATTGCCGAGTAAGGAATCTTCGACCACTCCACCAGCGAGGGGTCGTCCATCTCGCCCAAGTCGAAACGTCCTTCCAACAGACGCACCACATGCTTATCCACCTCAGCCTCAGTGATGAAGCCACGCTTCACCGCCTCGGGGATGCTCTTGTAAGCATAGCCATAACCACACTCCACATCCGTGCCAGCCAGCGTCGCCTTGGCAGCCGCATGGGCAGCGTCCGACGACGACTTGTGCGAATCGTAGAAGTCGCTCACCGCACCGCAGTCGCTCACCACCAGATACTGAAATCCCCACTCGTCCCTCAGAATCTGCTGCAACAGCCGAGCACTGCCACAGCACGGGTCATCATCCAGTCGCTGATAGGCACACATCACCTCCCTCACCTTCGCCTCCTGCACAAGTGCCTTGAAAGCAGGCATATAAGTCTCCCACATATCGCGCGGTGTCACGTCGATGAGGTTGGCAGTATGGCGCGTGTATTCAGGACCACTATGCACGGCATAATGCTTGGCGCAGGCCCACAACTTGCGGTATTTGGTACTCTCAGGCCCCTGCAAGCCCTTCACCACCTGTATGCCCATCACGCTGGTCAGGTAAGGGTCTTCGCCATAGGTCTCCTGCCCACGCCCCCAACGAGGGTCGCGGAAGATGTTCACGTTGGGTGTCCACACGCTCAGGCTGTGGAACTTCTCGTCCTCGCCCCCATTCAGCATGCGGTGGTTGTACTGCGCACGAAACTCCGTGCTCGCAGCGTCAAACACACGGTAAAGCAGGTTCGGGTCGAACGAAGCCGCCATGCCCACAGGCTCGGGAAACACCGTCACGTTACCCATGTTCGCCGCACCATGCAGTGCCTCGCTCCACCAAAAGAACTTCTTGATGCCCAACCTCGGAATGGCAGGGCTTTCGTCCAGCATCAGCTGTGCCTTCTCCTCCAGCGTCAACCTGCCACACAGGTCAATCGCCCGTTCCTTCGCACTGAGTGCCGGATTCTTCCACGGCTCCTGAGCCGCCACACGCACGGTGCCGACCATCGACGCCAGCACCATCACAGACAATAACTTTTTCAACATAAGGAAAAATAGGTTTTTAGATGATATGATTCTTCGCTTCTCATGGGCAGTTCAGCCCTGCACGGGCACACCCGCCACAAAGGTAACGCTCCCACCGAGAACCCACTTACGAATATGTTGCAAGAACTTCCGATTATGCTACATCCCTACGCTTTCGATGGATTCACACACGCACGAAGCCACCCTCACCACGCACCAGTCCTCGCCACCATCCTGCCTCACAAGGACAGCAGTCCTCCAGCGGAAGGACTCCAATCCTGCACGGGGAGGATTGGAGTCCTGCAACAGCAGGACTGCGATACTGACGACAACAAAAACAGCGGACAACTGGGTGAGAGTTGTCCGCTGCGGAAAGTGTTGCGTTTATCTGTCTCAATCCATGCGATGGCGGTCAGCGTTAGCCTTTCAGCATGGGCATTCAGCCACTACATCCGCTCAGGCATTTCAATGCCCAAAAGTCCCATGCCGAGGCGGATGACCTTAGCGACCGCCTTGGCAAGAGAGAGGCGGAACATCTTCAGCGACTCGTCAGCTTCGCCAAGGATGGTGAAGTCGTGATAGAACTGATTGAAGGCCTTGGTCAGCTCGTAGCAATAGTTGCAGATGCCTGAAGGGCTATAGTCAGTGCCTGCCTGACGCACGGCTGCGCCAAACTGGTTGAGCTTTTGGATGAGTTCGGTCTCCTTCGTCGAGAGACGGGCGGAGAGGGGCGAGAGGTGAGAGACATCCTCAATGCCCTGTTCCTTAGCCTTGCGGAGGATGGAGGCGATGCGGGCATAGGTATATTGAATGAAAGGACCCGTGTTGCCGTTGAAGTCGATGGACTCTTCAGGGTTGAAGAGCATATTCTTGCGAGCATCCACCTTGAGAATGAAGTATTTAAGCGCACCGAGTCCCACCTTGCGAGCCACTTCCTGAGCCTCCTCTTCGGGCATCTCGGTCTGCTTCACACGCTCCTTGCTGGCTGCGTAGGCATCGGCAATCATGGCTGCCATGAGGTCGTCGGCATCCACAACAGTGCCCTCGCGGCTCTTCATCTTGCCATTGGGAAGCTCAACCATGCCGTATGAGAAGTGAACGAGGTCCTTGCCCCACTTGAAGCCGAGCTTGTCGAGGAGGATGGAGAGCACCTGAAAGTGGTAATTCTGTTCGTTACCAACAACATAGACCATCTTGTCGATGGGGAAGTCTTGGAAGCGGAGCTTGGCAGTGCCAATGTCCTGCGTCATATAGACGGAAGTGCCGTCAGAGCGGAGAAGGAGCTTCTCGTCGAGTCCCTCGGAGGTGAGGTCAGCCCACACGGAACCATCGTCGCGACGGTAGAAGAGTCCCTTCTGCAGTCCTTCCATCACCTTCTCCTTGCCTTCGAGGTAGGTGTCCGACTCATAATAAATCTTGTCGAAGCCCACGCCCATCATCTTATAGGTCTCGTCGAATCCAGCATAAACCCACTCATTCATCCGCTTCCACAGCGAGCGCACTTCGGGGTCGTTCTGCTCCCACTTCACCAGCATTTCGTGCGCCTCCTTGATGAGCGGTGCTTCCTGCTTCGCCTTCTCCTTGGCGGCTTCGGCATCCATGCCATCGGCGATGTACTGCTTGGCAAGTTCGTCACACTCAGCCTTGTAGTGCTTGTCGAACGCCACATAGTAGTCGCCAATGAGGTGGTCGCCCTTCTTGCCCGACGACTCGGGAGTCTCGCCGTTGCCCCACTTGAGCCAAGCCAACATGGACTTGCAGATGTGGATGCCGCGGTCGTTCACAATGTTGGTCTTCACCACCTTGTTGCCGTTTGCCTCGACGATGCGAGCCAAGGCAGCACCGAGGAGGTTGTTGCGCATGTGACCCAAGTGGAGGGGCTTGTTGGTGTTGGGCGATGAGTATTCAATCATCACCAACGGACTCTCGTCGGTAACAGGCTGGAAGCCAAACTTCTCCTCAGCATTGATGGTGTTGAGCAGCGCAAGCCACGGGGCATCGCTGACAACGAGGTTGAGGAAACCCTTCACCACGTTGTACTTGGCAACCACGTCGCCCACATGCTCAACGAGGTATTTGCCGATTTCGTCGCCCACCATCTCTGGCGATTTGCGGGCAGCCTTGACAAATGGGAACACCACCACGGTGAGGTGTCCTTCAAATTCGTCTCTCGTCTTCTGCAACTGCACCTGCTGGGCGGTTGCGTCCAAGCTGTACAGCTCCTTCACGGCTTGCTGCACACCAGCTATGAGTCTTTCTTCTATGGTCATAATGTGTTGATTTTTGGGCGCAAAGTTACAAATAAGCGAGCATAGAGAAAAGAAAAAGCGGCTTTTTCTTAAAACGCATCGGAGGCTGTACCGAAGTTGGTACAGCCTCCGACGGGTGTTGTTATCTGCGCGATGCAGTGCGAGTGGAAGTCCCTGTGCTCGTGCGAGAAGAACTGCGTGTGTTGCTTCCGCTGCGAGGTGCCGTCGTCGCATCGCCACGAGAGAGAGTGCCACGATAAGCTCCCGTGTTGGGCGCAGTGTTTTGATTCCGTGGTGTCACATTGCGGTTGCCTGGATTGCGAGGAGTCGTGGGTAGCGTGACGTGTCCACCAGGAGCGGCAGGACGACGCTCCACACGGGGAGCTACAGGACGGTGCGCTGGGCGAGGAGGGACTGGGCGGTGCGCCACAGGACGAGGTGGCATCGGACGGACGATGTGCCCTCCTGCATAGCCAGCACCGTAGGGTTTTGGAACGCCAAAGTGGAAGTAGTGCAAGCCATAGCGGTCGTGGTCATAGATAGTGAAACGCCAACGCTGGTTGGCAAACACGATGGGACGATGGAAGTAGGCGTAACCCTTCAGGCGTTTCCACACACGGTTGCCCAACAGGCTGCGCAGGGCGGCATCGCGTGCTGCCACAACGGTCATGTAGTCATCGTAATAGTATCCCATCGCCACGTCATCCAAATAGTCATTCACGCCCCAAATATAATCGTAGTTGATGCGGTATATCTCGTCAATGAGGTAGGGGTCTCGGATGCCGAGGGTGAAAGCCATGCGGTCGGTCAAGAAGCGCGCATTGTCGCGCATCACGGTAATGCTCATGCCCTGAGCGTTCATCGTCATGCTTCCTGTCAGCAGGACAACTGCGGTGAGGAGAGTTCTTAAAGCCTTCATAATCATATTGGTTTTGAGTTGGTTAATACTGCCTTTCTTTTTGTTTGCGCCACAAAGTTACAGCAAAAGCAAGCCCCTTGCAAATGGTGTTTTCCTATTTGCAAGGGGCTTTTCCCTATGCCCCGAAGGGATGTTCGCACTTCATCCGAAAGGCAGCTCCAACTGCACAGCACCTAACAGGTTGAAGGTCATGCGGTGATAAGGGGTCGTGCCGTGCTCTTCAATGCCTTTCCGATGCTCTTTGGTGGGATAGCCAGCATTGTGCTCCCAACCATAGAAGGGGTACTCCCGATGCAGCTCCTTCATGTAGTCGTCGCGATAGGTCTTCGCCAAGATGGATGCCGCCGCAATGGAAAGATACTTGCCATCGCCCTTCACGATGGTAGTGTGGGGAACAACCATCCCCTCACGCTTGTATGGCATGAATCGGTTGCCATCAATAATCAGGTGCTGTGGCTTCACTTTCAGCCCGTCGATGGCTCGGTGCATCGCCGTGATGCTGGCACGCAGGATGTTCATCTCGTCTATCTCCTGCGCCGTCACAATGCCCAACGCCCAAGCCACCGCATCGCGCTCAATCTCCGTCCGCAACCCATACCGCTGTTTAGCCGTCAACTGTTTCGAGTCGTTCAGCAGGTCGTTGTGGTAGTCGGGCGGCAGAATCACCGCCGCCGCATACACGCTACCTGCCAAGCAACCTCGCCCTGCCTCGTCGCAGCCAGCCTCCATCACTCCCTCTTTATAGTAAGGTAATAACATCGCCACATCACTATTTTTGTTCTCCATCTGTATAGAAACCAATTCTTCTGCGCTTGTAGGTACTGGGCTCGCGAGGCTGCAACTCAGCTAATGCTTCACTGATAGCATCCAACTGTGCCCGTGTATCCTCATTGATTTCATTTTGAATGTTCAACATATCATTCATTTCATCACGCAAGACTTGGATTTCTGCTCGCAGTTCTCTGTTGTCATCAGAGAGAGGCAATGCAACAGCCATTCGGCGGAACTCCGTAAAAGCACGCATGATGCCGATATTCACTTGAATGGCAAGGGGAGAACGAAGCACACTACTCAACATGGCAACACCCATTTCGGTAAAAGCATAAGGCAATTTTCTCGTGCCACCCCAACTTGATGTCACAATTTGTGATTTCAAGACATCCAACTCATCTTTTGTCAACTGAAACATGAAGTCCTCTGGGAAACGTTCAATATTACGCTTCACAGACTGGTTGAGCGCACGTGTCTCCACTCCATACATACTTGCCAAGTCAAAGTCCAGCATCACACGCTGACCTCTTACCTCATAAATCTTACTTCTAATTGCCAACATACAATATATAATATATAGGTACAAAGATACACCCTTTTTACATGGTTCGCAAACTAAAAGCGACAAACTCCTCCGAAATGTTGCAAATTTCAAATATATTCCCTATCTTTGCCGTCGGTTTCGGGGGAGAAATCCCGATTCCATTGCATTAGCTTATTATTTCGCGTTTAGCCAAGAAGCCCGGAAAACTTTCATTGGATATAAGACACGATTTAATTTGTGGGAGGTCGCCTTATGATGGGACATCTCATGCGTACTTAGTTACAGCTATGCAACACGCTTTGGCGTGATGCATTCTTGGAAAAGTACGCAGGGGTATCCATTTCCGGGCTTCACCTCTTAGCTAAACGCATAAGAATGGTCACGCCATTTTTGTGCCCTAATGCTGCATACATTTTTATTAACCAATTAAATAAGTAACCGTCCGCATTGGCATCATTCAATCCATCGGACACAAACAGTAAGAACAATGAAAAAACTTTTTCTTATTTGCTTAATTCTACTCAGCGTATTAAGCACAAGTGCAGAAACGTGGACTCCTGTTGGACAAGTACAATGGACAGAGGGAGCACTGACGGGAGAATCCAGCAGTTACAACAAAACATGGAAAGTGCCTGTTGAACGTTCTGACTCTCGTCCGAATGTTTTCCGTTTGCAGCCGTACGCATCACAGCCTCTTGGTTTGAAGGATGATAATGTTTATGTATATCTACATACAGAAAATCCCAAACAGGTATATTTTGAATACTATCAATACCGCAACTATGCTCAAGACGTTTACGGCTACGGCTATTGTACTTACTACAACTATGTCTGGCAGCGGTGTCCAGAAAACGGATATGACAGCAGATATTACGGGACAATAGTCAACAATAATTCAATAGAGTTCCCTATAGGGAGTTTTGCTATTAAGGAACATATAATTAATACATATTCGCAAACCGTCTTACTTTCAGATGCCAAATACTCCCGATATATTCATAAGATTGTCTTTCCCGAAGGAATCCTCGAATCTCAGCCTGAGACATGGGTAAATGTCGGGAAAGGCGAATGGGAAGACGCTTTTTCTCTCATACAAAAGAAGGAGGTCTCCTTTGAGCGGAGCATGGACCGCACAGATGTGTTCCGTTGCTCTCCTTACAGCTTATCGGACGCAGACACGCCCATTCTGATTCACACAGAAAACTCAGAGAAAATTTGGCTTGAAGAATTTACTGCGTCAAATTACAGATTCACCCAGCAATGTGGTGAGAATGGTTCAAGCTCATCAAGATACGGAAAGTTGGCAAACGGGAAGATTGAGATTCCAAGCGACTATTTCACGATAGTCAATACATCGACCAACCAAAAGCAGAATATTACGGGTGAAAAACTCGTCATCACGCTGCCTGAGGGATACAACACTCCGATTGAGGATGACAATGGCATCTTTATGGGAATCATCTCTTTTAATGACAAGATTGACAATCTGCCAATCTCCGTGCTGAACCAGTACACAGAACCGACGTTTATCAATTTTGTCAACAATATGGAAATGGAGAACGCCACCCTGCTCTATTATGCTGTTGATCAAGCCATCACCGCAATAAATCAGCCCACTTATCCTGACAACTTATCTAACGCTGTTATCGTCACCTTTACCGATGGACTCGACCAAGGTTCATTAGCGATGAAGCCTGAGTTGCTGACATCGAGGAACTATGCCCAGCATCTATCTGAGCGGATTGCTTCAACGTCTGTAAAGGGTCAGAAACTGCAAACCTACACCATCGGATTGAAGAGTAACGATGTGGCCGACGATGAACTCTTCATGCTGAATCTTGAATCACTTTCGTCTGCACCTGAGAATGCACATTCCGTGACCGACATTGAGGGCGTGCAGACCGAGCTTGCCAAGATTTATGAGGACTTGTACAGGCAGACGAGCCAACGTGTCGTCAGCATTGTTGTGCCGATGATGTCACATGGAGACCGTTACCGCTTCACGCTCGACGGCACGACAGACCCAGCGAAAGTCAACAACTCGGAGGTGTGGATAGAGGGCGTGTTCAACATCACCGACTTTTCGCTCAACGATGTACAATACCATGGATTCACATCGGCTTCGGGCGAGAAGATTATGGCAGAACGTAACGGTGTGTATCTCAAGCTCACATTCACTGACTGTCGCGACAAAGAGCAGGATATTCTTGAGGTGGAGAAGAATGACATCGACCAATGGACTTATATCGCATCAAGCGATATCTGGCAGCACAACATTGAGAACGATAAAGACGGCAAAATCGACATTGAGGACGTGCGCACGTCTGCCGCTATCATGTTTGTTCTTGACTGCTCCCGTTCGCTTGGCGATTTGTTTCCGACGCTGCAAGAGACTGCTTGTTCGTTTATCGACCGCCTTGCGGGAGGCGACGGTGACCTAACAGGCGTGGAGGACGTGATGGCTGACGGCAAGACTGTTGATGGCAATGCCCCTGTTGAGTATTACAACCTCCAAGGAATACGAGTGTTGAATCCTCAGAAGGGAATTTTCATTCGCCGTCAAGGCAATGTCGTGTCGAAAATAATGGTAAGATAGTCTTGCCACCTGACAAAAAATGAACGAACAGAGGTATCGGAGCAATGACCCTCTGAAAGAGCCTCAAAATCGATGTCCCCGACATCGACCAATCGGAGTCCCCGACATCGGTCAGTCGATGTCGGGGACTCCGATTTTGAGGCTGTGAAACCACACCACACACCGAAGTGCTTTACGGCACACATCGTTTCTTCCTGTCTGAGGGTACAAGAGACGTTCTTGTCACAAGTTTTTGCTACAAGAACAAGGCGATGGGGTTGAAGGTCGGCACAGAAACAAAGCACGGGGGAATCTGAACTGTATCAGATTCCCCCGTGCTTATTGGGTTTACTATTTATTTAGGCTGCTTGCCAATGTAAGCCAAGATTCCGCCATCGACGTAGAGCACATGACCATTCACGGCATCTGACGCGTGGGAAGCGAGGAAGACGGCAGGACCGCCCAACTCGGATGGGTCGAGCCAGCGACCAGCAGGGGTCTTGGCACAGATGAACGAGTCGAACGGATGGCGAGAGCCGTCGGCCTGACGCTCACGCAACGGAGCTGTCTGAGGAGTGGCGATATAGCCGGGACCGATGCCGTTGCACTGGATGTTGTACTCGCCATACTCTGAACAGATGTTGCGAGTCAGCATCTTCAATCCGCCCTTGGCTGCGGCGTAGGCCGACACGGTTTCGCGACCCAGTTCGCTCATCATCGAGCAGATGTTGATAATCTTGCCCTCCTTGCGCTCCATCATTTCAGGCAGCACGGCACTGGCGCAGATGAAAGGGGCAACGAGGTCGATGTCAATGACTTGCTGGAACTCGGCACGAGCCATCTCGTGCATGGGAATGCGCTTGATGATGCCGGCATTGTTCACAAGGATGTCAATCTGACCCACTTCCTCGTGAATCTTCTCCACCAACGCCTTGACCCCGTTCTCGTCCGTCACATCGCACACATAGCCCTTCACGTTCGTGATGCCAGCCTCCTTATAGTTGTCAAGACCGCGCTGCAGAGCAGCCTCGTTGATGTCGTTAAACACGATGTTCTTCACTCCAGCCTTCACAAAGGCTTTGGCAATGTTGAAACCAATACCGTAAGACGCACCCGTAATCCACGCGTTCTTACCCTCCAAAGAGAAATCAGAAAGATCTGCCATAGTAGTTGTTTAGTTATTAGTTATTTAGTAATTGCTTAGATTAGCTTTGCAAAGATAGGGCTATTCAGACATAACACAAAAGAAAAACGGACTTTTTGCGTTGTCCTATGCTTGATTTTCACTACATTTGTCACAAAATCCGATAACACATAATAGGACATGAAACGATTGGTGTGGATTGGAATACTGCTGACAATAGCCTGTGGGACAGCCCTTGCACAAACGAGGAAAGAGCGTCTGAGGGAGAAAAAGGAGGAGGTGAAGACGATGGTGGACAGTGTGCTGTCGGCACGCTATTTCAGCGTGAAGCACGATACGATGTATATAGGTCGCCCTATGCAGCCACTGACGCTGAGGGTGCGTACCAGCGTCAGCGGCAACGAGTTCAGGGTAAGGCGTCACGGAGCGATGGAGGGCGACGGGACGCTGAAATCGGACCATAAGGCAACGCTGAACCTGGGGGCAAGCTGGCGTGGCGTGTCGGCTGGAGTTTCGCTGAATCCTGCCAGCTTGAAGGGCAAGAACAAGGACTTTGAGTTCAATCTGAATGCGTACTCGAACCGCTATGGCATCGATGGAGTGTATCAAGACACTCGTACCCTGTCGGGCTATGTGAAGTATGGCGACATGGACGGGTTTCTGGGCAAGGACATCCTGCGCATGAAGATGGTGAACGTGAATGGCTATTACGCTTTCAGTGGCAGACGTTTCTCCTATCCTGCGGCATTTTCGCAGTCGTACATACAGAAGCGGAGTGCTGGCTCGTGGCTGATAGGGTTCTCCTACATGGGCGGCAGCTTGAAAACGACTAATCATCAGGCAATGAAGGGCTTGTCGAAGTACAGAATCTATGTGGGACACTTTGGTGTCGGCGGTGGCTACGGCTACAACTGGGTGGCTTTCCGAGGGCGGCTGCTGATGCACCTTTCCGCCCTGCCGACGGTGGTGATTGGTAACTACAACAATGTGCGAGTGAACGACGAGCATCATAAGATGGACACGAAATTTCCTGACCTGATTCTGACAGAACGGGGAGCCGTCGTGTATAATTTTTCGCAAAAATGGTTTGCTGCGGGTTCGGTGGTGATGACGAACTCTTTGTTAGGCGACGACGAGGTGGACATCAACTTCAGGAAATGGAGAGGGCGGCTGAGCCTCGGCATGAGACTCTAAGGAAGACGGTAGGCAATAGCACAAAAAGCCCCGCACTTCCAACTTGGGCACCGACTTCGGAATCAACCTGCAGTGCGCTTGGGGAAGATTGGGGGCTATGCCGTGGGACAATCTATAAACGATAATGGACTGACAAGCAGTAGGCAAGGTACAGAACCACTACAAATTATAAATTGTACACCATTATGATTAAATGTGGCGACAAAGATAGCGGTTTGGGAGCATTTAGTTGTTTGTTTGAAGAAAAAACTTTACTTTTGTAGCGAATTTTAACATCTTAATAAAGATTCTATGCTTTTCACAGAACGTGCCTTCCCTATTTTCGAGCAGGCAATCAAGGACTATCACGTGCATGACAACATTGACCAGCCGATGGTAAACCCCTATGAGTCAGGAACAATCGAGCACGACCTCTATACGAAAAACTGGATTGATACGGTGCAGTGGCACTTTGAAGACGTGATTCGAGACCCACAGATTGACCCCACTGAGGCATTGGTGCTGAAACGTCGCATTGACAAGAGCAACCAAGACCGAACAGACTTGGTGGAGACCATCGACTCGTGGTTTTGGACCAAATACAAGGACGTGAAGGTGGAGGCAGATGCCACCATCAACACCGAAAGCCCAGCATGGGCAGTGGACCGCCTGTCCATCCTCGCCCTGAAGATTTACCACATGAAGGAGCAGGTGGAACGCACTGATGCGACGGCGGCTCACAAGGAGACCTGCCAAAAGAAACTGGACGTACTCTTGGAACAACGGAAAGACCTCTCCACCGCCATTGACCAACTGATTGCCGACATCGAGGCTGGCAAGAAGTACATGAAGGTGTACAAGCAGATGAAGATGTATAACGACCCCAATACGAACCCTGTGCTGTATAAGAAATGAGAATCGGGTTTGACGCCAAGCGATTGTACAACAACTTCACGGGGCTGGGAAACCACAGCAGGACAACCATCGACATCCTGACCGAAGCGTATCCTAACCATGAGTATTGGCTCTACACCCCCAAGGTGACACTGAACGAAGTGACGCAACCCTATCTGAACAAGAAGGGCTGCCACACCGTGAAGCCGACGGGAATCGTGAGAGGCAGTGCATGGAGAACCTACGGGCAGGTGGAGCAGATGAAGAAGGACGGCATTGAGGTGTTTCACGGACTGAGCAACGAGATGCCCGTCGGGCTGTTTCACTCAGGGATAGCATCGGTGGTGACCATCCACGACGTGGCTTTCAAGACCTTTCCCGACATGTACCATTGGCACGACAAGAAGATTTACAACTTGAAGTGGCAGTATGCCTGCAACCATGCCGACAAGATTATCTGCATCAGCGAATGTACGAAGCGCGATGTGTTGGAGTTCTACAACGTGCCTGAGCACAAGGTGGAGGTGGTGTACCAACCAGTGAACTCCATCTACTACGAACCAATGATGGAGAAGGACGGGCAACCGCCCTACATGTTGTATGTGGGGAGCATCAATTCTCGCAAGAACCTCTTGGGCGTGGTGAAGGCAATGGAACTAATACCCAAAGATTTACGCATGAAACTGGTGGTAGTTGGCGGTGGTGGCTCATACAAACAAAAGGTGAAGGAGTACATTGCAGAGAAGGGCATGGAGAAGTGGTTTGTGTGGCCCGACATGGTGGTGAGTACAGACGAACTGCGACGGCTCTACACGAATGCGGAATTATTTATCTATCCCTCATTCTACGAAGGATTCGGTCTGCCCGTGGTGGAGGCGCAACTGTGTGGCTGTCCTGTGGTGACGAGCAATGTAAGCAGCCTGCCAGAAGCGGGGGGAGCGTGGGCACAGAAAGCAGACCCGTCCAGCCCCGAGGACATCTGCGAGAAGATGACCAAACTGCTGACGGACACGGAATTGCGGCAGAAAACGATTGAGGGAGGCAGAAATTATGCAATGGAGACGTTCCACCCACAGAAGCTGGCAAAGCAACTGATGGGGGTGTATGAACAAATCAAGCAATAGAAAATCTATGGCAAGCTATGACATTCGACCCTTGCAACTACGGTTGCTGGACATCCTACTGGTGATTCAGCAGATGTGCGAGGCACATGGACTTCGCTACTATTTGGCTGACGGCTCACTGATAGGGGCAGTACGCGAAAAGGGATTCATCCCGTGGGATGACGACATGGACATCTGTATGCCTCGCCCTGACTATGAACTGCTTATACAGCACAGCAAGGAGTGGCTACCCGAACGGTATGAGTTTGTCTGCTTTGAGAACGATGCAACCTATCCGCTTCACTTTGGAAAGGTGCAGGACAGAGAATCTACGCTGGTGGAACGTCCACACCTCTATTATTTAGGAGGCGTGTATGTTGATGTGTTTCCCATCGACGGTGCGCCCAAAAGGATGCTGGCACGCCGCTGGTGGAACTTCCGCTATCAGTTTCTGCGAAAGATGCTGTATTTTAGCTATAGAGACCCTTACCGACATGGGCATGGGGCTTCATCGTGGGTGCCGTTGCTGGCAAGGAAAATACAGCCAATGGCAGGATGGCAAAAGGCGGTGAAGCGGTGTATGATGGAATATCGTTTTGAGGAGTGTGGCTTGGTGTCGTTTAACCACAACGACGGACTGGGAGCCATGATTGACAAGGAGACCGTGTTGGGCAACCCTACACCTGTGGAGTTTGAGAACAAGCAAGTTTGGGGACTAAAGAACAATGATGCCTACCTCACGCAACTCTTTGGGGATTACATGACTCCTCCACCTGCCAACAAGATTCACCAACACAACTTCTTCTACATGAATCTGGACGAACCTTACAGGTGTTTTGACAAGGGGAAGCTACAGAAATGAGCATGAAAACGCAAGAATCGCTCACGCATTCTTAATGATACTCTTCAACTCCGAGGTGGAAATCCCCTCAGTGCGTGGCATAACAACCACTTCTTTTCCATGTTCCTTGCAGTAGCGCACGGCAGTTTGGAAGCCTTCATGCTTTTGGTCTGGACCTTTAGCAAAAACATCAAAGTCCACTTCCTTCACGATGTCCTTCACATCACGATACACAACGACCTCATCTACATAGCGGATGGCGCGAGCCATATAGCAACGCTCCTCAGTACTATAGACCATCTGTGCGTCAGGCTTGAATTTTCGTACTACCTCAGAATCCTGTACTGCGACAATCAAATAATCTCCCAAAGCCTTCGCCTTACGGAAAAGTTCAACATGACCAATATGTAGGAGGTCATAAACGCCAACTGTCAATATCTTTTTCACAAGAGGGGCTATTATATAGTTATGAACGAAGCATGCTCTTTATTCCAGTTCGGCAAAGTTACGAAAAAGTATTGAACGCCCCCCATTTATAGGAAAGAAATTGCTTTTTAGGGAATGATTTAGAAAAGTACCACAACAAACAGCCCATCCCCATCAGAATCAGCGAACACATTATCGCTTCTGTCATCAACAAGGCAAGCCCTCATTGTCAATCCTGCGACAATGGGGGCTTGCCTTGTTTTTCATCCTCTCTACCTCTTGCTCTTATGCTTCATCCTATGTTTCAGCCGCTGCCGTTTCTCAAAATCATCCAATTTACAGACAACGAAATCGACCGCCTCATCGGCATTCCAGTTTCGCAACTCGGCATAGCGACGCACAATCTTCCGCAGAGCGGCACGCACATGAGTCAAACGCACCAAACTACGAAGACACGCCTCCCGTGTAGGCTTCTTCACAAAGCAAGAGCGATTGATGTCGATGGTAGTGATGTGGTAGCCCGTGGGTGAAGCATCGTCCTTCCGATAGAGGAAGTTAGACAGATTGGTGTCGCCATGCAGGAAACCCTTTTGGTGCATATCCACCAAGAAGTGCGCCAAGGCATCAATCAAGTCGTCGTGCCCATCTGGCTCACTGCGAATGATGCGTGTATCCTTATCGCCACAGAAGGCAGACAGCAGATAGCCCTGACGGAAAAGCCCGAAGGAATACTCTTCCACACAGGCAATCGGTTCGGGCGTGCAAATGCCCAGTTCCAACAGTCGCAAACCGTAGGTATAGGCACGCTTGGCTTTGCTGGGACGCACAAACGTGTAGTCAAAACGCTGATGGAAGTAAGGAATACGGAAACGCTTCACCACCACCTTCATGCCTTCTACTGTAAAGATTCTCACCTTGTTACGCGAGTCATAAATCAGCGTTCCCTCCACATCAAATTTATCGGGCACTTCTTTAATAAATCGGAACAATCTCTCGTACTTAGGATTGATAATATATTTGTATCTCATTAAGATTGGATATATTTATCTGTCACCTTGCCATAATGCTACACAGAAATAGGGCACGATGTTCTCACAAAACAGCAAAATCTCTACGTCTTGTATCGGGTCTTGGGAGCGTTATCTCAACCCTATTTCTTCAACAATTTTCCCCACAAACGTTTCAAAGCAGAGTTTCGGTAGGCTTTTTGCACCTCGGGCAACACCTCACGATAATCCCTATGCGTATCAATCACCAAACTGCCATGTGATGTAGGGACTTTCATTGGGGTCATGTAGTTGTCGCCGTAATATACACGCAGAAGCTCGTCATACCCAGCGGGAGCGGGCACTCTGATATCCTCAAAATCAAGCCATACCGTATCGTCATAGACGCTTTTCCTGCAAGCCGAGGTCTTGCCCATGGTGGCAAGTGCGCCCACCATGTCGGTCTCAGATACTGGGAACGAGCGATACAGGTCTTCAGCCTCGCGGAAGATGTTCGCCCAACCACGACGAGCCACCTCCCGACGCGCTTTCCACTTGCGGAACACCAAGCCCCAACGCCCAGAAAGGAAGATGCTGGTATTCTTCGCCTTCAAGAACCGCAAGATACGGCGCGTCTTACGCAGCGCATCATCCAAGCGAGGGTCGCCATCAGGGATGCCGTCAAGCGGGAACACATCAAGGAAAATGCCCTGATGGAAGGGTTGGAAGCAATCCGAAGGGCGTATGGCAGCCGTGCCATCCATACGCAGCTGTCCATGAATACGGTAATAGTCCTTGTCAGTATAAGCCGTCTGGTAGAAGAACGGAGACTCAAATGCCTCTGCCGCCACAGCCTGCAAGCGGTCATAATCCTCGCGCATCATAATCACATCCACATCATCGTCCCACGGGATGAAGCCCTTGTGCCTGACCGCACCCAGCAGTGTGCCGCTATCCACCCAACAACGCAAGTCATAGCGTTGGCACACCTCTATGAATTTCTGCAACAACTGCAACTGCACCTGCCATAGAGGCATCAACCGCTCATCGAGCCGATAACCCTCCTTTACTTTTATCTCGTGCATAACCTCTTGTTTTTATGCAAAGTTACGAAAAATTCTCAACTTCAGTCCCTAACTCCTAACTTTTTTCTACCTTTGCCCACAAAACAGCGAACCAGCATCATAAAAGAAAAGTTAAACTCCACAAAGATGAATAGTTACATCAGCATGGACTCGCCCAACGCGGCGAAACGTCACATTGACGAACTCATGAAGCAGATGCACTTCCGCGACTTGGCTGTCGAAACATGGAAGGGCAAAGTCGGCACCTACTTCCGCAAGCTCTTCAGCATGGTCAACCTGCTGTTCAAGCTCCACAAGGGCGACGTGCTGCTCATTCAATACCCCTTCAAGAAGTTCTACGTCATCCAGTGCCGCATTGCCCACTGGAAGGGTGCGAAGACCATCACCCTCATCCACGACCTCGGCACGTTCCGTCGGCGCAAACTCACTGCCCAGCAGGAAATCAAGCGACTCTCCCACACCGACGCACTCATTGTCCACAACCCCAGCATGAACCAGTGGCTCAAAGAGCATGGCTGCCAAGTGCCTATAGTCAACCTCGACATCTTCGACTATCTCTCGCCCGAACAGCCCACGCCTCACCAGCCCAACGCCACACCCACCATCACCTTTGCAGGAGGCATCAGCCGCCGCAAGTGCGCCTTCCTCTATCAGATAGACGAGGTGCTGAACGACGGACAACACAACTGCCATTTCGACCTCTACGGCTCGGGGCTTATCCCTGGAACTGACAACGAATGGCGCAACTCCACCTACCACGGACGCATTCCATCTGACGAGTTTATCCACACCACCACTGCCGACTGGGGGCTGGTGTGGGACGGCGACACCATCGACGGCTGTTCAGGCATTTGGGGCTCTTATCTCCGCATCAACAACCCTCACAAGACGTCTTTCTACCTGCGTGCAGGTCTTCCCGTCATCGTGTGGGCCGAATCAGCCATGGCTTCCTTCATCCTCAATAATCACCTCGGCATCGCCGTACACTCCCTGCGCGAGTTGCCCGAGAAACTGAACAGCATCACGCCCGAAACATACGCACAATACCGACAAGCCGCCTTGGCGATGAAGGACAAGCTCAACAGCGGTTTCCACTTCAAGAAGAGCTTTGAACAGGCGATGAACGCCATCGAATCATCGCCCACAGCATCACCGATGTCATAAGAAAATCCACTATACAAGATTCCGTTCATGCACGCCAAACAAGGGGGCGCATGAAGTCGAGAACAATAAATCCGCTGCACGAGTGTGCAGCGGATTTTTATTTGTGGGTGGAATCGTTCAACTCTATGACCTCCAAATCCTTAATCTCCTTGCCGTCGATGACAAACCGCACCAGTGTGCGCACCTCGTGGAAGCCGTATCTGCCTGCCGCACCAGGATTGATGTGCAGGCATCCGATGACGGGGTCGTGCATTACACGCAGGAGGTGTGAATGTCCCGAGATGAACAGCCGAGGAGGCTTGGCATAGAGGGTGCGCCGTATGCTGGCATCGTACTTGCCAGGATAGCCCCCAATGTGCTTCATCAGCACATCCACCTCCTCACACTTCCACCGATAAGTCTCAGGGAATCGGATGCGGGCATCGCCGCTGTCGATGTTGCCATACACCGCACGCAGCGGAGCGACTTCTGCCAGTCGGTCAGCCACCTCCATGGTGCCGATGTCGCCCGCATGCCAAATTTCATCGCAGTCCTTGAAATGCTTTGCATAGCGTTCGTCCCAACAGCCATGCGTGTCAGAAAGCAGCCCTATGCGTCGCATCCTGCCGTGGATTCCTCGGTGCGCTGGTCCTGCTGCTTCATCTGAGTGGCAATGAAGTTACGCACCTGATAAGGGTTCTGCACAAACTCCACCTTGTGTGTCGTGCCGCCGCTCCCCACCAGCTCGATGGCACCCGTGTTGAGAATGCGCTCCATGAACGTCTGGTAGAAGTTCACCGTCTCAATCTTGAAGAGGGGAATCTCCGTCATCTTGATGCTGAAGATGCCATCCTTCTGCACAAATCGGTGGTTGGTGATGGCAAACTCCGTGCGGCTGCGGATGAAATAGCCGTAAGCAATCAGTCCCACGCCCACCAGACAGCCTATGCCACACAGCCACCAGAGCCAGCTCGTGTCGCCGCTGGTGGTCTCAGTGCCGGTCGCGTTATCGTAGGACAAAGCCATGATAATCATGCCAGCCACACTCGGCAGGATGAACAGCAGCCCCCACACCGTGTAGCGGAAATGGTACGACCAGTGCAGCCGCCCCTTGAAGATGACCTGTTCGCCAGCCTCCAATGTTTTCTCGATAAAGTTAGCCATAATCCACTTAAAGTTGAAGAGTGAAAGAATCGAGTTCCTTGTCGCCAATTTGATGGGTGCAAAGGTAAGGATAAGCAGGTACAAAATCAAAGGAAAGCCTACTTTTCTTTCGGTGGGCGAACGAAAAAGACCGCATTGCCTGAAGTTCATACGAACCAACGCTGAAGCACCAGCATGTGCAGCATCCCCTCACCCGGAACGAGGTTTTTCCTGCACGGTGAAGGAAAACCGTCCTGCCCCGTGCAGGAAAGTCTTCCTTCGCCGTGCAGGACACCATCCGCCCACCAATCGTCCAAGACAGCGACCCGACAATGCGATTACTCCAGCAAAAAGGGCACACCTCCCTGCCAAAACGTCAGCCACTTTCCGCGCCAATATTTAAGAGAATTTAATTGGACACCACGAAGGTTTAAGGAAGTATAAAATCATTGACAAAGTGGCAGTTAGGCACAAAAGTTGCCCTTTATGATAGGCAGAAGCTGGAACGGCCGGGGCGACCCAGACCATCCAGACAAGCAAACAAATTGTTTAACTAAAAACTAACAAAGGAGGACAAAACTATGATGCCTACTATTTATGCTACACGCAACCAAGGGTGGATTCCCGCAGTGTTCAACGATTTCTTCAACGACAACTGGATGCCGACCATCAAACCTCGCGGCACAACCCCTGCCATCAATGTGTCGGAAGACCAAACAGGGTATAAGGTGGAGGTGGCTGCCCCAGGCATGACGAAAGACGACTTCAAGATTCAGCTGACGACCGACGGCGACATCGTCATCAGCATGGAGAAGAAGAACGAAACGCAAGAGTGCAGCGACAAGGACTCCAAGAAGACATACCTGCGCAAGGAGTTCAGCTACAGCAAATTTGAGCAACGCTTCTCGTTGCCCGACAACGTGGAAAAGCCCAAAATCTCTGCCAACATGGCTGACGGCGTGCTCGCCATCAACATCCCGAAGAAGACCGAGGAAGAAATGGCGAAAGAGACGCTCAACATCGAGATTCAGTGAGTACCAAGCGTACTCGGACCACAGAATGCTAACATCCGAAGAAACGAACGAGGAAAGGGGGAAAGTTCTCCCTTTCCGTGTTTCACAACACCCTGAATGGCCAATGGTTATCATTTAGACATAGGCACAAATCTGATTCAAATCGGAAAAGTTCCCCAACATGACAACAAAAACAGGATATTGACTAAAAAAGTTATTAAGTTGCTGAGCTAATAGACAGATTTATTGTAACTTTGAATTAAATTTGAATTATAGTAACAAAAGAATGACCAAAAAATCGTAACTTTGTAACCTAAATAGGAAAAAGCATGGGAGTATATATCAATGTTAGCAATTCGGGATTTCAACGTGCCCGTAATAGCGAGTATGTGGACAAGTCCGAACTGATTGCCATCATCAACCAAACACTTTTTACGGAGCACTGCTTCAGTTGTGTTTCGCGCTGTCGGCGTTTCGGAAAGTCAATGGCTGCCAATATGCTCTGTGCCTATTATGACCAATCAAGCGACTCCAAACATTTGTTCGCAGACTTAAAGATAGCTCGCCATACTACCTTTGAGAAGCACTTGAACAAATACCCCACGATATTCCTTGACCTTTCGGATTTTGTTTCACGATACAAGAGTGACGATATTGTATGGCAGCTCAACAACAGAATCACAGCCGACCTTCAAGAGACCTATCCGAATGTGCCAATGAAAGAAGACGATGATTTGATGGACTATCTTATCCGCATCACCTCTACCATGCACATTCAGTTCTTTTTCATCATCGATGAGTGGGATGCCATTTGTCGCGAATTTCAGACTGACACAACGGCCATAGATAAATATGTTAACTGGTTGCGGCGCTTATTCAAGGGAGGACAGTCCGCACAAGTATTCGCAGGAGCCTATATGACTGGTATCCTGCCCATAAAGAAATACAACACAGAGTCTGCACTAAACAACTTCACGGAGTATTCAATGATAAATCCAGGCTTGTTGGCTGGATATTACGGCTTTACAACGGAGGAGGTGCAGATGCTTTGCCGAAAACACAATACAGACTTCTCTGAAATGGAGAACTGGTATGATGGGTACAAAATGGGAGACGAACCATCAGTCTTTAATCCTAATTCTGTCATACAAGCTATTTGGAATAAAAAGTGTCGGAGTTATTGGGCAAGCACAGGAGCCTATGACGCTATCGCCTCGTATGTACAGATGAATTTCGAGGGACTCAAGGATGACATTATTAAAATGTTGGGCGGCGAGAAATGTAAAATAGACCCTACTGGTTTTCAGAACACCATATCTACTATCAAAAACAAAAACGATGTACTTACTGTACTTATCCATTTAGGATATTTGGCTTATAACGGGGATACGAGCGAATGTTACATTCCAAACCAAGAGGTGGAAGGCGAGATGGTAAACGCTATCAAAGACACCAATTGGCATCATGTCATTGAGTCTATCAATGAATCACAGACAATCCTTCAGGCTGTACTCAATGGAGATGAACAGACTGTAGCGTACTGCGTGGATAAAGCTCATGACGAGAATACCAGCATCCTAAGCTACAACAACGAGAACTCTTTGGCTTGTGTGCTTAGTCTCGCATTCTATTACGCAAAGAATGATTATATATTCCACAGAGAACTGCCAACAGGAAAGGGCTTTGCTGACATTGTGCTAATACCACGAAAAAATACTCCAAAACCAGCCATCCTACTGGAACTAAAATGCAACAAATCTGCTGATGCTGCCATTGAGCAAATACATCGCAAAGAATATCAAAGCAAGGTTTTACAATATAGCGATGAGATAATTCTTGTTGGCATTAACTACGACATAGCATCAAAAAAACATGACTGTAAGATAGAGTTTTATACACCTACTGATAGAAATATACAAAGTTAAAAAACAACATGCGGAAGAAGCTACATGTGGCTGATGACACGACGTTAATCATCACCACCTATAACAAGCCTGTGTTTCTGGAACTGGTGTTGAAGAGCGTGATGCGGCAACGTGTATTGCCTTGCGAGGTGATTGTGGCGGACGATGGCTCCAAGGACGAGACAAGGATGCTCATCGAGCGTTATCAGGCGCAGTTTCCCGTGCCGTTGATGCATTCGTGGATTCCCGACGAAGGGTTTCGCCTGTCGAAGTCGCGCAATGTAGCTATTGCAAAAGCAAAGGGTGATTACATCATCATGATTGATGGCGACATCGTGGTAGGACCATCATTTGTGCAAGACCATGTATGGGCACGTGAAGAGGGATGTTTCATCAACGGGAGTCGTGCCCGACTGACGGAAAAAGCTACACGCAGACATTGCGAGCGACGGGATGCGCACATCACTGCATTCACTTCAGGGTTGAAGCGTCCGTTGGTAATGGTACGCATGCCATGGCTGCATCGTGTGGCGAAAGGTGTTTCGGGCATCGCTAAAATCAGAGGGTGCAACATGTCGTTTTGGAAGAAGGACTTGGTGGCAGTGAATGGTTTTGAGGAACGCTTCGAGGGTTGGGGATGCGAAGATACGGAATTAGCTGACCGCCTCTACCACATCGGTGTGAGAAGGAAGAACATCAAGGGACTGGCTCCCTGTGTACACCTATATCATCCCAAAGCCGCTGAGAACTACAAGACACACAAGGAGAACATCGCCATCCGCGAGGAGACGGAACGACTGCGGAGAACACGAGCAGAGAAGGGATTGAACCAGTATCTATAAGAATAAATGGACAAAGTATTAAGCGTGATTGTTCCAACATTCAATATGGAACAGTATTTGGGTGAGTGCCTGACTTCGATGGTTACACAGAAAAGTCAGGAACTGCTGGAGATCATCGTGGTGAACGATGGCAGCACAGACGCATCATCGGCTATTGCCCATGGGTTTGCCGAACAATACCCAACGCTCTTCAAGGTGATTGACAAGGAAAACGGGCACTACGGGTCGTGTGTAAACCACGGTCTGAAAGCGGCTACGGGCAAGTATGTGAAGATACTGGATGCTGACGATTTTTTCCACACACCCGACTTGGATACTGTGCTCACCTGCCTCGGTGAGAGCACAGCAGATTTGGTGGTGACAGACATCATGAGAGTGACTATCAAAGGGAAAATCTACAAGAGGGGGGGGTATTTGTCGTTTCATGGCAAGACGTTCGATATAGACGAGATTGGAAGAATGTCCCAGTTCAAAGGCATTATGATGCACTACATGGCGTATCGTACCCAACTGCTGAAGGACATCCATTATATACAGCCCGAGGGCATCCTTTATACCGACGATGTGTGGCGCTTCACTCCTATGCAGGCGGTAAGGACTATCAGTTTTGTTGATAAAACGCTGTACTGCTATCGTTTGGGACGCGAGGGACAATCGATGGACCGCTATGTAATGCGTAAGAATGCGGATCACTACCTGAAGATTGCGAACCACAAACTGGACATTTGGGAACAAGTGAAGGACAAACTTTCACCGGGAGCATACGCTTTTATGGAAAATCAGTTGCTGTACAACGAAGGAAACACCCTGAAATTCGGCATCATGTACACCAGCCTGACAAACCAGGAAATGAAGGCACTGGACGACCGCATGAAGTGCTTGTGTCCTGAAATCTACGACAAAGTAGCCACGTGCAAGAAGTTCGTCTTTTCCTCCTACAGGTATATTGAACACTGGAGACAGAATCCGCTCCACTATCAGTTCCCTCTCCGCTGGAAAATGCTGGTTTATGCGAACGATGTGATTCTGCACCTGACACAGAAATACAAGTTCCTGTTTCATTAAATAGATAAAAATAAAAAATTAGGTAATTATATGGATTTCAAACGTAGCATTATTATCACAGGTGGCGCAGGCTTCATCGGAAGCCATGTGGTACGCCTGTTTGTGAACAAGTATCCCGAGTACAAAATCATCAATCTCGACAAACTCACTTATGCGGGCAATCTGGCAAACCTGAAAGACGTGGAGGAGAAACCGAACTACAAGTTCGTGAAGATGGACATCTGCGACTTCGACGCATTCTACCAGCTGATGCAGGACGAGCATGTAGATGGCATCATTCACTTGGCTGCCGAGAGCCATGTAGATAGGAGCATCAAAGACCCCTTCACTTTTGCCCGAACAAACGTGATGGGCACGCTCTCGCTGTTACAAGCTGCCAAGTTGTATTGGGAGAGTTTGCCTGAGAAGTATGAGGGCAAGCGGTTCTACCACATCTCTACGGATGAGGTGTATGGTGCGCTGGAACTGACGCACCCTGAAGGTGTGGAGAGTCCTTTCACCACTACGGCTTCGAGCACAGAACACCATGCCGCTTATGGCAAGGACTTCTTTTTGGAGACCACAAAGTACAACCCACACTCTCCCTACAGTGCATCGAAGGCGAGCAGCGACCACTTCGTGAGGGCTTATCACGACACTTATGGCATGCCCACGATTGTGACAAACTGCTCGAACAATTACGGACCTTATCAGTTTCCCGAGAAACTGATTCCGCTGTTCATCAACAACATACGCCACCGCAAACCACTTCCTGTATATGGCAAGGGCGAGAACGTGCGCGACTGGCTTTATGTGGTCGATCACGCTCGTGCCATCGACACCATCTTCCACAATGGCAAGGTGAATGAGACATACAACATCGGTGGGTTCAACGAGTGGAAAAACATCGACATCATCAAGGTGGTCATCAAGACTGTTGACCTTCTGCTGGGTCGTCCAGAGGGGGCTGACCTCGACCTCATCACTTATGTGACTGACCGTCTTGGACATGATGCCCGCTATGCCATCGACTCGCGCAAACTCCAAAAAGAACTCGGCTGGGAGCCAAGCCTTCAGTTTGAAGAAGGAATCGAGAAAACGGTGAAGTGGTACTTGGAAAACGAGGCATGGATGGACAACATCACCAGCGGCGACTATGAAAAGTACTACGAGGAAATGTATAAGAATCGCTGATTGTTCATTAACCCCATGACCCAACAAGAGACAGAAGAACGCGTCGCCAAAGGCGTTGCCTACTTCAAGCAAGGCTATAACTGCGCCCAATCGGTCGTGCTGGCTTTTGCGGACTACTACGGGTTGGACGAGGCGTTTGCCGCCCATATTTCAGGCTCGTTCGGAGGTGGAATCGGCAGAATGCGTGAGACTTGCGGCACGGCATGCGGCATGTTCATGTTAGCAGGGCTGGAGGTGAAGGGCGACTATCCTGACCAAGAACTGAAACGGCAGAACTACGAGGCGGTGCAACGCCTTGCAGCAGACTTTAAGGCAGAGACAGGTTCCATCATCTGCAAAGAACTGCTTGGGCTAAACAAACAACGTGCTGACGGCACCATACCTGAGATTCAGATTGTAGCTACTCCTGAGCCTCGTACAGATGAGTATTACAAGAAACGCCCTTGTGTCCGCATGGTGGAAACCGCTATCCGTATCTATTGCAAGTATTTAGGAAATAGATAAGCGAACTAACACGATGTCCGCATTTAACATCTTACATCAATGAACATGCTCCGCATCTTGAACATATCAGAAGGCACTTCGGTGGATGGTCCAGGTCTTCGTACCTCCATCTACTTCGCGGGCTGTTCGCACCACTGCGAAGGCTGCCACAATCCTCAATCGTGGTCGCCCACAGCAGGGCACGACATGAGCGAAGATGACCTGCTCAAAATCATTGCCTACAATGATTTTCCCGTCACGTTCTCGGGCGGTGACCCTTTCTTTAACCCTGCCCCCATCGCCCATCTCGCCCAACGCATCAAAGAGGAGCAACACCGCAACATCTGGTGCTACACGGGTTACCGATGGGAACAAATCATTCAGGAGCCACGCTTCCTGCCTCTGCTCCAGCAAATAGATGTATTGGTGGAAGGTCCTTTCATTTTAGCTCAGCGCAACATTCAGCTTCGTTTCCGAGGCAGTGAGAACCAGCGCATTGTGGATGTCCCTGCATCGCTACGCGAAGGAAAACTTGTTGACATCACCAATCAATTCTGACAGGCTTTCATCAAGCCTCTATACCCAACCACTTCGAATCGTTCCGACAGTGGTTTTTGTCATTTTTAGAACCCACAACATCCAAAACGCACACAAAAACAAAGAAAAACTTGTGCCGAACGACGGAATGTTGTAATTTTGCATCTTACACATATTATATATGTATCACACATTGCTAGACAATCGACATAACATGAAGATACTCATTCTCAACGGACCGAACCTCAACCTGCTGGGCAAGCGTGAACCAGGCATCTACGGAAGTCGAGGCTTCGAGGAATACTTCGACGAACTCAAAGAGCAGTTCCCTGAGGTGGAACTATCTTACTTCCAATCCAATATCGAAGGTGAACTCATCAACAAGATTCACGAAGTGGGCTTCTCGTGGGACGGCATCGTGTTCAACGCTGGAGCCTACACCCACACCAGCATTGCCCTTCAAGATGCTATCCGTGGGGTAAAGACACCAGTGGTGGAGGTACACATCTCCAATGTACATCAGCGCGAGGAATTCCGCCACCATTCCATGATTAGCTGCGCCTGCGCAGGTGTCATCTGCGGTTTCGGGCTGGACAGCTACCGACTGGCAGTGGAGGCATTGAAGAACTATGACAGAAACTGAACGCATAGACGAGTACATCCTGAGCCACATTGACCAGGAGAGCGACTATCTGCACCGACTATGGCGAGCCACCCAGCTCCATCTGCTCTACGGACGGATGGCAAGCGGGCACTTGCAGGGACGTTTGCTGAAAATGCTGGTGGGGATGATTCGTCCCAAGCTGGTGCTCGAGATTGGTACTTATAGCGGTTATTCGGGACTTTGCATCGCTGAAGGACTGGAAGAGGGAGCACACCTCCACACCATCGAAATCAACGACGAGCAGGAGGATTTCACGCTCCCATGGTTTCAGAACTCCCCTTATGCCGACCGCATTACCATGCACATCGGTGATGCACTTGAGGTAATACCCAAGCTTGACCTGCAATTCGACCTAATCTTCATCGATGGCGACAAGCGCAAGTATGTAGATTATTACGAGATGGTGATGGCGTACCTTAACAAAGGGGGCTATATTTTGGCAGACAATACCCTTTGGGATGGTCATGTGGTGGACGAATCGTCACACGATGCACAGACCGAAGGCATCCGCCGCTTCAATGACCTCGTTGCTACAGACTCTCGCGTCGAGAAAGTCATCCTTCCGCTCCGCGATGGTCTCACTATCATCCACAAGAAATAACACACCTTTTCATCTATAAACAACTCAAAAAACAGCTAAATGGAAACAACAAGACAGAATAAAATCGCCCGTCTCATTCAGAAAGACCTTGCGAGCATATTCCAAGCACAAACCCGTCAAACCAAGAACCTTCTTGTCAGCGTCAGCGTCGTGCGTATC
>CAMWJL010000003.1 GCA_947174565.1 uncultured Prevotellaceae bacterium
GCGCTGGACTTCATGTGCCGCCGTCCTGAGACGAGGAAGCAGCGGAGCACGTTGATTCTGAGCGACATCTTGCAGAGTGGCGAATCGCCTAAGAGCCTCTATTCGCGCGTGGCGCAGATGGCGGCATCGAGGGGCATCGAGAAGGTGATTGGCGTGGGCGAGGAACTGAGTGCCTGTGCTGATTACTTCCCCATGGAGCACCACATGTTCCGAACGACAGAAGCCTTGATTGGCAGCGATGAGTTCGAGGGGCTGAGCAATGAATTCATCCTTATCAAGGGTGCGCGCCAGTTCCGTTTTGACAAGGTGAGCGACCTCTTGACGTTGAAGGTACACCAGACCATTTTGGAGGTCAACCTCAATGCCCTTGTCAACAATGTGCGCTATTACCGCAGTTTCATGAAGCCCGAGGCGAAGATGGTGTGCATGGTGAAGGCAGGTGGCTATGGCGTGGGTTCGTTGGAGACGGGTAAGACGTTGCAAGACAATGGTGTGGATTATTTGGCTGTGGCTGTGGCCGACGAAGGGGCTGACCTGCGTGAGGCTGGCATTACCGCTAACATCATGATTATGAACCCCGAGACCACCTCGTTCAAGATGCTGTTCGACTACCGTCTGGAACCCGAGGTGTTCAGTTTTGACCTGTTGGAGCAGCTGATTCGTGCGGCAGAGAAGGAGGGCATCACCAACTTCCCCATTCACATCAAACTCGACACGGGCATGCGCCGCCTGGGCTTCAACCCTGAGACGGACATGCCCCAGCTCATTGAGCGGTTGCGTCGTCAGACAGCGTTGGTGCCTTGTTCGGTGTTCAGCCACTTTGTGGGTAGCGATGGCGATGAGTTCGATGCCTTTTCTCGTCGGCAATTTCAGTTGTACGATGAGGCGAGCCGTCAGTTGCAGGCGGCTTATCCGCACAAGATAATCCGCCACATCTGCAACTCGGCAGGTATTGAGCACTTCCCTGAGTATCACCTCGATATGGTGCGATTGGGACTTGGCTTGTATGGCATCAATGCACGCAACAACCACATATTGAACAATGTCGCCACGCTGAAAACGACGATTCTCCAGATTCGCCAAGTACACAAAGGCGACAGCATCGGTTACTCGCGTCGCACCATCCTCAACCGCGACAGCCGCATTGCCGCCATCCCCATTGGCTATGCCGATGGCTTGAACCGCCATTTGGGCAATCGTGGTTGCTATTGTCTGGTGAACGGACAAAGGGCTGATTATGTGGGAAATATCTGTATGGATGTGTGCATGATAGACGTGACTGACATCGACTGCAAGGAGGGTGACTCTGTGGAGATTTTTGGTGACCACTTGCCCGTGACGGTGCTCAGCGATGCGCTGGACACGATACCATACGAGGTGCTCACTTGCATCAGCAACAGGGTGCAGCGTGTGTATGTACAGGAATGATTTTGACGATGAGGTTGCAGGGTAATGTAAAGTATGAGTCCTGACGCTTTGATATGACGAAAAAAAAGGCTAACTTTGTAGCCGAAACCATGATGATGGAAGTTGATGAATCCTCGTTACACCCTCGTTATTCCTCACTATAACCAGCCTCAGAAGTTGGGGCGGTTGTTGCAGTCGGTGCCTATGCGCAACGATTTGCAGGTGGTGGTGGCTGATGATGGCAGTGAGGCTTCGTTTGGCGGAGCGTTGATGGCATTGCAGGTGGAATATCCGCAGGTGGAGTTTTTGCTGTTGCCCGAAAACAAAGGAGGGGGCGCGGCTCGCAATGCGGCATTGCAGGTGGCGAAGGGCGGCTATGTGCTCTTTGCAGATGCTGACGATGCTTTTGTGACGGAAGCACTGAACGGCTTGCTGGACAAGTATGCCAATGAAGACTTTGACTTGTTGGGGTTCAATGCTGTAGCTGTGGAGGAGGATACTGGTGTGCCATCGGCTCGTACTGACCGCCTTAATTGGATGATGGTTCAGCCAAAGAATGAGCGAGAGAGGTTGTTGCGTTATCTGCACAGCGAACCGTGGTGCAAGCTGATTCGGAGGGAGTTGTTGGTGGAACGGGGTATCAGGTTTGACGAGACCCCGATGATGAATGATGTTCGCTTTTCTTATCTCGTGGGGCACTATGCAAGGCGAGTGGTTGTGGAGAATAGTGTGTGCTATCGTATATATAACAATGTGAATAGCGTCGGCAAGACAATGTCGCCCCAGCGCAAAAGGGCCTACACACAGGTGATGGCACAAACCAACCGATTCTTCCGCCAACATGGACTTCCTTATTGCTACAAACGGGCGTACCGCCCCTTGGTATTCAGTCTTTTGAAAGGACAATGGCGCGATGTGGTTGCTTGTGTGGCGGAGTTGAAGACGGTGGGTGAAAGTGGGCTTTCCATCGGATGGAATGTGTGTCTGTATCCTTTGTGGCTGGTGCGGTGGGCTTTGCGCAGACGCTGTTACTGCAAGGCTCGATTGGTTGTCGATGTTAAAAACGGATGATGTATGAACCGCCTGTTGCTCTCTTTCGTCATCCCTGCTTACAATGCTGCGCCTTACCTCAAGGAGTGTCTGGACAGCATTTATCGTTTGGATATGCAAGGGCGTGGTTATGAGGTCATTGTGGTGAACGATGGCTCTACAGATGGCACGGCTGAGTTCTTGCAGGGATATGCGCAAGGTCATGCCGAGATGGTGGTCATCACACAGGAAAATCGGGGGTTGAGTGCGGCTCGCAATGCTGGCATGCAGGTGGCAAAGGGGGAGTATCTCTGTTTTATGGATGCCGATGACCGTTTGTTTGCTGCCCGGGTGCCTGTCAAGATGCTGGAGACACAGCAAGCTGATATATTCAGTGTCAATGTGTTGCAGACCGACCTTGCTGGCAAACGGAAACCCTATCGTCGCTATGTGCCACCTTATGAACAACTGATGTCGGCACGCCAGTTTATGCAGGGACGTAACTTGATGCCGTGTGTGTGGAGCTATTTGTGGCGTACAGCCTTTCTGCGTGAGGTGCGGCTTTCGTTTGTGGAGGGCATGTATCATGAGGACGAGGACTTCACGCCAAGGGCTTTTGCGATGGCACAGACGTTCATGGCTTTGAATGTGGATTGGTATGAACGGATTCTCCATGCTGAAAGTATCACCATGACCACTGACAAGGAACGTCAGCAGAAGAAACTTCGAGACATGGTGGCTGCATTGCGGCATGTTGAGGCGTTGGCACAGACAGATGCGGCATTGCGTGTCTGTCTGCAGTACAAGCTTGACTATTTGGCTGTGGATATCCTCCGTGTCTTGCTTCGTCAGCATCATTCTTGGACTTTTAAGCGTGAAATTGTGGCGGACTTGAAAGCGTTGGACTATTTCCCGCTTCGATGGCACTGGGAGTGGAAATACTTCTTGTTCAATCTTTATACTCGGATGGTGCTGTAACTCCTTTTCTGTAGAGCCTTATGCATATACTCGAAATACCGTCTTTCTTTCCTCCTCATGGCGGACTCTTCGCTTTGGATCAGGCACGCGCCTTGCAGATGCAGGGAAACGTTGTGCGTATGTTGGCATGTGTGCAGTTGGGCGTGTCTGTCGATGGTGCTTTCTACTTCAAGGCTCGCCAAGGGAGATGGTGGGAAGAGATGGATGGAGTGGAGGTTTATCGTACCTATATGCGAGCCATTCCCCGTTGTATCCGTCCTAACCAAAAGCGTTGGTATCGTATCGTGGGGGAGATGTATGAGGACTATCGGCGGCGGTATGGCAAACCTGACGTGCTGCACGCCCACTGCTGTCAATGGGCTGGTGTGGCCGCACGGATGATTGCAGAACGTGAGGGCATCCCCTTCTTCATCACTGAGCATCTTCCTTCTGGCATCTTTGAAGCCAATTATGGGAAAGGTTGGCACAAGGCAGAATGGGCACGCTTGCTGTTGAAGGACACCTATTCGCTTGCCAATCATGTGATTCCAGTGTCAGCCGAGTTGGTAGATGACCTTGCTCCGTTCTTTGGCAAGGACTATGCGTTTACGCCTATCTCCAATATCATTGATGTGGACTTCTTCGCTTTCCATCTACGCAAACCACGGGAAGGCAGACCGTTCCGTTTCTGTTGTTTGGCTATTGGCGACATCCATCGCAAGGGCTACGATGTGTTGGCAGAAGCGTTGAAGGGAATGGATAATGTGGAGTTGCACATTGCAGGAAAAGGTACTGATTGTGAGGCTCTTCGTGCATTGTTTGTGGACATGCCGAACGTTTTCTTTCATGGTGCTTTGGACAAAATGGGTGTGCGCGATTTGCTCTACCATTCCGATGCGCTTGTGTTCGCTTCGCGGAGTGAGTCTCAGGGTTTGGTCATCATGGAGGCTATTAGTACAGGTATTCCCGTGGTGACCACCGACATCATCCCTCGGAATGCCTTGGTGGAAGGGGCTTGTCTGATTGCTGCAGTTGGTGATGCGGAATCGTTGCGCCAACGGATGCAGGAAGTGATGTCTGTGACGTTCAACCCTCAATGGCACGAGGTTTTGAGACAGCGTGTGGCACCAGAGGTGGTGGCACGGCAAATCATGCAAGTGTTCAATCAAGGCTGACCCATCCTTCTGCTCGAAGGGCATCTTCGGGTTTTGGGTATAATTCGGGATTGAACCAATGGCCGGGCATGATGACACGCTTGTCGGGATTGGAGTTCAAGAAAGCTCCCCACCAGCTGTAAGTGCTATTAGCGATGATGTTGTGTTGGCAGCAGCTCATGAGTTGCATATCGAAGTGGTTGCCCCAACCTGAAGTGATTCCTGTTCCTACACACTCACATTCTTCGGGAAGATGTTGCTTAATCCACGTTGGATTGTCGGTAAATACATAAAAGCGAGGGTGTTGCAGGTGCTGTTTTATGTAGTCGATGGCATGGGTGTAGTAGGCTTCTGAGCAGGTGTTGTGGAAGCATGGGAGACTGGTGTAGTCCTTAGCCTTGCGGACGTGGATGGCTACGGACTCCTCGTTTGCCAGCCGCTGTGCCAGTTCTGCGTAGGGTGTATGTGGCTCAAAAGGCGTAAATTGGAAATCTTTGCAGATGCGTTCTTTCACTTGAGCCACCATGTCTGCTCGCTGGAAGAAGCCGATGAGGTAGGGACGCTTGCGCAGTTCCTCCTCGGTGGGCAGGCGGAAGGTTGGGTCTTCCATTCGCCACCATACCCGACTGGCATGGGGAATGTGTCGGCGCACTTTGGAGAGGAGGTCGCTGCCCCCTCCATAGCGGTTGATGAGCCGTGATGGGGCTTCTTCTATCGTGGCATTTGGGAAGATGCGTCGCCACTCCACCTGTTCATGGGCATGGGAGATTCGGTAGCTGGTGCTGTCCATCCACACGTTATACCCCTTCTGCCGCAGGTAGAGGTAGTAGGCGTATTGGAACATTCGGTTGGCTAAGCCTGAACGGAAGCGTATAACGATGTCTTGTGGGCGGCTCATGGGGTCAGTGGTTGTTGGAGGCGAATAGTTTTCGTAAGAGGAGAGCGAATGACCACAAGAGAGGCATACTCGTGACGAATCGGACGAGTTTGGCTTTCATGTTGAAGCGAGCATGCCAATCTTTCTGACACAGAAGGGCTTCTGTGCGTAGTTCGTCGTTGTGGGCGCGGAAAGCGTGCATCAGCAGTGCGTAAAGCCGATAGTCAAAGTAGGATTGGAGCGCAGTTGCCTCTATCTGAAAGGTTTGGGCGAGGTCATATACCAGTTGGGTCGCATTCTTGACGAAGCGGAACTGCTTGGCTTCCTCTTGCGTGTTGGAGATGGTCTTTCCGCCTACTGCGTAGTAGAGAGTCGGTTCGTTGAGGTAGGCGACTTTCCCTGCCATCGCCATCATGAAGCACACTTGTACGTCTTCACATCCATAGGTCTTGTTGCGGAAGAAAGCAGTGTTGCGCTCGTAAGCCTGACGGATGACATCAGCCCGATATAAGGCGGTACAGAGGTGAATGACAGGGCGTTGCAGTTGGGTGAGGATGGGAACGAGCAGTTGTTGACCATCTACGATTTCCGTTTCGCCTTTTGGGGTGTGAAAGCAGGGATGCGGATGGGGAGCGAAGATGGCTCCTGTGGTGGCATCCCGATGCAGATAGTCAGTGTGTACGAGCGTCACCTCTGGGTGTGCCTCCATGATGCGCAATTCCTTCTCTAATTTCTCGGGGTCGCTCCACTCGTCGTCGCCAGCGCAGTCGGCGATGTACCGACCTTGTGCGGCAAGCAGACAATCGAAGTAGTTATCGACGATGCCTTTATTGTGGGCATTGGCAAAGAGACGGATGGATTCAGGGTAGCGTTCAGCATACTGTCTGCACACGTCGAGGGTGTGGTCGGTCGAGCAGTCCTCACCCACGATGATTTCCACGGGCAGATGGCACTGCTGACGCAGGATGCCGTCGAGTGTCCGTGCGAGGGTGTCTTCTTGGTTATAGGTGCAGACAATGACAGATATAAGCTCCTTCATGGGTGAACGATGAGGATTTTGGCGCATGCTCCCTCGTTGCCTTCTTCGTCGGTGCAGAGGGCATAGTAGATGCCTGAAGCGACGCGGCGACCGCTCTGCATGCAGCCGTTCCACGAGAACTCGCCTCCCACGCTGGTGCCTTCTGCCACAAGTTTGCCAGCCGCACTCACAATCTTCACATTCGAGTTCTGCATCAGCCCCGTGATGTGTACCTTGCCATGATAGTCGGGGCGCACAGGGTTGGGATAGACCTTGAGGGTGTTGTCGCGCATGGATGCGGCAGGGTCAGTGGCATCGCCCCGATAGGAGCAAAGTCCTTTGGTGGTGGCGATGAAGACTTCGCCCGTCTCGCCGTTGATGGCAATGTCGTTGATTTCGTTGCTGATAAGGGGGCTGTTGGTAGTGGTGAAGTGTTCAAGTGTCTGCATACCGTCGGCACTGAGCAGATACACGCCATCATCGACCGTGCCAATCCACTTGCGGTTGCCGCCGTCGATGGTGATGCACTTCACGTTGACGCTGTTCATCAGATAGTCAGCAAGACCGCTGCCATCGTTGCGTGGCACTTTGAGCTGGCTCAGGTGGAAGTTGTTGTTGAAGAGAGTGGTTGGGTCTTTGCACACGAAGAGTCCGAGGTTCGTGCCAATCCAAATAGTGCCATCCAGTGTTTCAGTAATACAATATACATAGTCAGGGTCGTAAGCCACACCGTCTTGGTTTTGGAACGCGGTGATAAACTTATAGTGGTCGTCCCTCGTGTTGTCGAGCGTGCCGTTGGTGTTCATCACAAGAATGCCAGCGGCACGCGTTCCGTTTGCGTCGCGGCGACTGTTGGACCACATCCATCCGCGTTGGTCAAAGATGATGTGGTCGAAAGTGGTGTTCCCTTTCAGCTCGTCGAACGGCAACTCCGTCCATGTGCCGTCCTTCTTGAGGATGCGCACGATGACATCACACTCGTTGTTCATCATCCACAGATTGTTGCCAGCATCAAAAGCGAGGGCTGTCACACGCACATAGTTCTGCGCATTGGTGCTATTAGGTAAGATGCTGGTCAGTGGCGAGTTATCGTAGGTGTAGTGGTTCTTCAACTTGTAGTCCTTAAACTCGTAGATGCCACTGCGCATCGTGCCCAGCCAGTGATGCTCTGGGTCGTTCGGGTCTTGCGCGATGTCAGTCACGTTCATGTAGGTGTTCTTCCCCACTAAGGCAATGGCCTCCTCTTCGTCGAAAGCAGTCCATCGACCGTTTTCATACTTCATGGCCGTGCCGGGATAGTTCACGTTGGGATAGTAGAAATTGCCGCCAGCCACCAACAGGCGGTTGCCCTGCATGTTGAGGTGGTAGGCATAGTTGCGAACGGGAGAGTTTGGCACGATGTCCTTCACCTGCTCCAGCCATTTGGCAGCCGCTTCCTGCTCCTCTGTTGTAGGGCCGAAAGTGACGGTACTTGCACTGACAGTCATCCAGTTAGCCATGTCCAGCAAGTTTTTCGCGCGGTCTCCCTCCTTCACACCAGCGGCGGTGTTGGCATACAGCTTGCCATTCACCAGCGTAGCCGCCTTCACTTTGCTGCCAAAGGTGTAGAAGTCCTCAAAGTAACCCTCCTTCAGATTGATGACTGCCAAGCCCTCGTTGAGGCTGATGAGTGCCTCCTTACCCACCACCTTTAGCTCGTTCAGCGTCTTGTCATTCAGCGTTTTGTTCTTCAAGTCCGACAAGTTCCAACGGGTGTTGTCCATGCCCAAGAGGTCGATATTGCCATTGTCATAGAGCACCACCAGACACTTCAACTGGGTCGAATAAGCGATGTCGTAGATGCCGCAGTCGCTCAGCGTGTTCGTCTTGTCGTAGGCCTCTATCAGTTGGTCGTCAGTGTCATAGCTGTACAGCCCCCCCTGAGCAAGGACGAAGATGCGCGAGTCGGTCTTCACCGCCTTCGTGGCTCCGTGGTATGCGGCATAGATGGTCCAGTCGTTGGCTTGCACGCAGTGGCTGCCAGCACAACACAATAGTAAGATGAAAAGCAGCTTTCTCATATATCCAATAACGAAGTTATGCCGGCTTTATTGCCCTCACCATGCGGTCGTTGCCAAAGCCATCCTTGCGCAGTTCCACATCGTGGTAGCCCATGCCTCGCAGCATTGCCACGGTCTCATGCCCGAAGCGACGGTTAATCTCGAAGTAGAGTTGCCCACCAGCGTGCAGCAGTTGCAGAGCTAATTCTCCTATCTTGCGATAGAACAGGAGAGGGTCGTTGTTGGGCACGAACAGGGCGAGGTGCGGCTCGTGCTCCAGCACATGGGCTTCCATCTCCCGTGCCTCTTCTTCGCAGACGTATGGAGGGTTGGAGACGAGGCAATCGTAAGCATTCAGCGTCAAGCCTTGGTCGTTGAGCGTTGACAAGACATCCACTTTGGCAACCTTGAGTTTCACATTGTTACGTTTGGCATTCTCTTGGGCGATATGCAGGGCGATGGGACTGATGTCCCAACCCTCCACCTCCACCTGTGGCAGCAGTTTGGCCAAAGCGATGGCGATGCAGCCACTGCCCGTGCCGATGTCCAGTATTCTTCTCGTTGGGCGTAGCGCATTGCCTGTTGGCAGTTGGCAATCCTTGACAATCCAGTCCACTAACTCCTCCGTCTCGGGACGGGGAATGAGCACCCCCGAAGCGACACGGAACGTCATGCCACAGAAGTCGGCTTCGCCTAACACATACTGCACAGGTGTTCCATGAGCCACCTGTGTCGCCATGTCAAGGGCTTGCTGCTCTTGGGCGGTGCGTGTAGTGTCGTCCCCTCCCGTCAGTACGTCGGTCGTGCTCATGCCACACACCTTCTCCATCAGCAACAGGGCAATAGCCTTGGCCTCGTTGGCTTCCGTACCGCTCCGCACCAGCAGGGTCTTGATGTCGCTGTACGTCTTGTTCATGTTGCAAAAATACACATATTCTTCCAGCCTTGCAACTGGAGACCACAAAAAAGTGGCGGGCACATGGTGTCCGCCACTTTGCGTTGATGACCTGTGTGAGTTCTACTTGACTCGCTTTCGGCATTAACACCTCTCTTGCATCCCTCGCAAGGCTGCCTTCCATAGACCGCAGAGCACGTCGATGTGTGGGGCGGTTTCACACCCTCTAAATCGGAGTCCCCGACTCCGACCGACCGATGTCGGGGACTCCGATTGGTCGATGTCCCCGACATCGATTTTGAGGGTCATTCTACAGGTCATTACGCTGTGACCTCAACCGATGCACAGAACGCCCCCGTTCGGGATGAGGAAATCATCCCGAACGGGGGCTTCTCTTTCAACCTTGTGGCTGGAAGACATAAAGAAATGGCGAACACTTGGGGTGTCCGCCACTTATTTGTTAGGGGGTTGGGAACAAAAGTTCTCCTTTGTGTTTCTTGCCTGCAAGTTCGATGGTCAGTTTGCCACGACCGATAATGTCCATGCCAATGATGACAGTTCCGAGTCCCTCGCCATCCAAGCCATACACCTCTAAGTTGAACACCAAGTCAGGGGTTAGCATCAATCGGACATCATACACACCCACAGTGTTGAGTTTGTTGCCAATTTCTATGAGTTCTTCACGCTTAGGTTGGCATTTCAGTTCTCTCAAAATGTCCATGCTTACAGCAGTTCGGGTAGCACCCGTATCAATCAAAGCTGCATCAGCAACATGCAGGTTCTGGAAGTCGTGCGAGAAGACAACACAATCTGTACACATCTTGAACGATGGCTCAATCGGATACTCTTGCAGAGGGAGTGATACGTATTTCATAGGCTGTTTTAGCTTGTTTGATGAGGCGTTCCTTCTCTTCTGCAGTCAGTTGCCTTGGCTTTCGTCTTCTCGTGGCTGTTCTTGGACGAATCACACCGATATGCCCAATGATGGGAATGCTTTTCTGAGTTTCCATAGGCATTGCTTCTTAAATGACTTTGCGACAAAGGTACGACAATTTCTGTAGCTTCCAAAGAAAAGCATAAAAAAAGTGGCGGACACTTAGTGCCCGCCACTTTGAATAATGCAGTGTGTGATTTTACTTGATGTAGAGCTTCTTGCCATTGACAATCACGATGCCCTTGTAGTCCTTGCCCACCTGCTGGCCAGCGAGGTTGTACATAGGAGCGTTGCCGTTAGCAGTGTTGGCAATCTCAGTCTCTTCGATGCCAGTTACTTCCTTGTCGCTCTCGTTGCCGTAGTAAGTGAGGCGGAAGTCGTCAGCCTTGAACCATGACGTGCTGGATGCCTTGATGGTTACGTCGCCCTTCTCTTCGAGCTTGAAGATGATGTTGCAGATATTACCATTCTGCTTCGCAGGACCCATCACGAATGGCATGCCCTCGCCGTTGGCTGTAAGGTCGATGATGTTGTTATTATCAGAAGCAAGGATTGCCTGCAACTCGTAAGTACCTGCTGGGAGGCTCTTCACCACCTGTGAAACGTAGTAGCCATCTGCTGGAGCAGAGCTGTTCCATGTGTTGAATACGTATGCACCGTCAGCGTTGTCAATCGTGTAAGTTCCGTTAGAGTTGTCAGCAGAACGTGTGTCGCTACCCTGATAGTAAGTCCAGCCGTTCAGACCGTCCTCGAAGCTTGGGTTCGTGATAACCTGTGTCATGTCAACAGGGTTCTCATCGCTGGCCTCAGCGTAGTTAGCTGGCACTTTCAGTTCGCCCATCAGGCTTGATGCCTTCTCGATGACTGCTTCCAGTTCAGCCACGGTCAACTCTCTGTTGCCCAGGTTGTCAGCGATAGTCTCCAGATACTCGCTGGCTTCAGCAGCGATAACAGGGTTGGCCTCCTCTTCGTCCTTGGCTGTCTCCAGCTGGTTCACGATGTCTTCAGCCTGAGGATAGAGTTCAGCAGACTTCTTGGCGTATGCGATAGCTTCGTCAATTTTAGCAATGTATGCTTTGCATGCCTCCTCGGTGTCGAGTGCTGCAACGCCAGCTTCCAGTGCTGCCAATCCGTCGGTCACGTCTGTGCCTACATTGTCCTCGTTTGCAGTGACAAATGCGTTCAGCTCAGCTAACTTCTCATTGATGATGGTAAGATATACATCAACACCGCCGCCGAGATAAGTCAGCTTGAAGTTGTCGAAGATTACCCAGTCGCCATCGCTGATGCACTTGATACCGAATGTGAGGTCTGTCTGCTCGTTGAGGATGATGTTCAGCTTGGTTGTGTAGTCAGGAGCGTCGTTGCCCTCAATGGTGTGAGCGAAGTGGTAGTATGCGCCCTGCATGCCGTTTGGCACCCACTTGCCTTCCCATTCAGCGTCGCTTGGCCAAGAACCCTGGTCATAGAGCTTCTCTTCTGTTGCATAGTCGTGCTGGTTTGGAACTGCAGAACGCTGTTCTTCATCGTTCACAACAGCATAGAGGAAAGTCTCGATTCCTTTGCCGCTGTCGTCGCGCTCGAAGGCTTGGCAAGAGAACTGGTAGATACCTGCAGGCATGTTCTTGATAGTTTGGAACATAGCGAACTTAGCGTGGTAAACCTCTGCGTTGCCCGATGTAGGTGCAGGAATGCCAACGTCCAGCGTGTTCTCTCCCTGATCCAAACCGCCCCATGCTGGTCTTGCACCGTCTGTCTGCCATCCAGAGAAGTTCGTGTCGAAGTCGGGGTTCTGAATCATGAAGGTGATGTCGTCGCCTGCTTCAAGATACTGTGAAACGTAGTCGTTCACCATCTTGCTCATGATGCCGTCCAGCTCATCGATTTGCTCGATGGTGTAGGTCTGCTCTTCGTAAGCCTCTTCCCACTCCTGGATGTTGTCACCTAATTCATCAGAAATGCCTTCAAACTTGGTGCCTGAGAAGTTGTCCATCTGCTCTACAACCTTCTCGTTGAATGCCTTGAAGGTCTCGTATGCCTTGATAGACTTTTGGAGCTGTTCGTAGGCAGCGTTCATTGCGTCCTGTGCAGCCATGTAGTCGCCACCGTTTGCAGAGATAGCTTCTGCGCTCTCGATAGCTTCCACATAAGCCTTCTTGTCGCCAGTGTAAGCAATCACCTCTTCCATGGCGTCTTCATCAGGGTCTTGCTTGCTCTTCATTGCTTCGATGGCATCATCCAACAACACCTTGTCTGGGTCGTCTGCCACTGCACCATAGTAGAAGAGTTGCAGGTTGTCCATTGCAATCCAGTTCACAGGTGTCTGTGCTTCTGCGCTGTTGATGACACGAAGACCGAGCGTCATAGAGCCACCAGTGTGGATGAAGGTGAACTCGAAGTGCTCTGGCTTTTCGTTGTTAGTAGCCACAGCTGTATAGTATTCCTTGCCATCCAATGATGCCTGGGCGAACAACTGCACGTTGTCGGGATGAGCACCACCGAGCCATTGAGCGTTAGCGATAGCATCAACTGCCAGTGTGTATTTACCAGCGGGAAGACCTGGAATTGTCTGAGTGATAGAGCCGTCGCCAAGATGGTCAGGATTAGCTTTCCATGCTTCGATAAAGCCACTGATTGTCACATCGCCATTGGTGTAGCTGGCACCTTGATAACCGATGTTGCTGGCTGCTGTTGAGTTAGCCGTATATGTGATGTCCCAGCCATTCGCATTGCCTGATGAGAAGTCAGGGTTGGTGAATACGCCTGAAACGTCGTTCTTTTCGCCCTCTTCGATGTTCTCGAAGTATTCTGCGATTTCTACCCAACGACCCTTGTCGTAAGCGGCATCAGCAGCCTTCTTCAGTTCTTCGATAGAGCTGCTTGTGTTGTTGTACACCTCAAATTCGTCAGCGAGTGCCGAGGCCTCAATGCCTTTCTCCATTGCGCTCTCAATCTGAGCCTTCAGGTTCTCAGCTGCGAGATAGATCGCTGCCTTTTCCTTATAAGCTTCATACTCAGCTACAGATACGAACTGCCACTCATCCCAGAAAGGTGCGCCAGCAGGGAATGCCAATTCAGGATCCATCTTCTCGCCGTCCACTTCGGGAACGTACAGATATTCTGCATTGTAGAAGTAGCAACGTGTGTTGTTCTCTGCTCCTGTTGCTGTTGCGCATACGCCCCATGCGCCAGGGATGAGTGTGCTGGGATTGACAGCGTTGTCATCAGCATCTTTGATACCGTCCTGACCTACGCCTGTGTTTGTAATCTTGTAGCTGCCGTTGGCTTGCTTCTCCACCACCCATGTGCTTGTACCAGGGTAATTAGAATCATTGACGCCAGCATCTACCCACTGAGCGTCCCATGAGTTGGCTGAAACATACAGCCACTTGTTCTTGTTGGTGTATGCAGCTGGATAGCAGCACAGATTGTAAGCACCGTCTTCCAGTGCCTTCATGCGGATTGAGTCGCCATATTCAGCGACAGAAGCGCGTGTGTTCCAGTCGTTATGACCAGCGAGGAAGCCCTTCGCACCTACGTTGTACAGGTACTGGGTGGTCTCTCCGTCATCAGCCATCTCGACAAAGTTAGTCACAGTTGGCTTTTCCCACGTTGCCGTGAAACTCTGTGCGAATGAGACAGCGCTCATCAGCGCAGAAGCTACCAATAGTAAAGCTTTCTTCATAAAGAGTGATTAAAAGATTAGTTAAAAATGTTAATTGTTCCCTATTTTGTTAATGTGTTGAAGGGCTTGTGATGAACAACACCCCTAAAAAGGCATCGTTTCGTGTTCGGGCGACAAAGATAGAATTTGTACCTTGCTTTTACCCCCCCCGTTTTGTTAATTTATATTAAATAACCCTGATTCCTTGCCTTGAATCAAGACAATCGGTCGATTTTAGTCGCTCATGCGTCTTAGCGAACAGCTACGATTAGCGATGAAGTGTGCAGATAACGACATCAGGGAGCAGTCGTTATCTCCGTGCTGAATTTGTCGGGCATACGTCAACATTTGGTGGAAATTGACAAAACACGCACTGCAAAATCGGTGGAAATTGACAAAATGATTCATAAGTAAAGTGTGGGGGCATTGGTGGAGTGCCTGCGTGAAATAACAAGGACACCCTGCGCGTGTTATTTCGCGCAGGGTGTGTGAAATGAAGTGCGCAGGGTGCGCACATGCTGATGTTGAGGATGTTAGGTTAGTGGCGGAGTGTCAGGGCGAGTTCGATGCCTTTGGCTACGGTGTAGGCGGTGGTCCAGGCGGCTTGGAAGTTGAATCCGCCTGTCACGCCGTCGATGTCGAGCACTTCACCTGCATAGTAGAGGTGGGGTGTTTGTTTCGACTGAAGGGTGGTCTTATCTACAGCGTCGAGTGGGATGCCGCCGCAGGTGACGAACTCGTCTTTGTAGGGGCTGCGCCCTGCTATCTGGTAGGTGTCGTTGGTGAGCAGGTTGACCAAGCGGTTCAACCCTTTCTTGCCCAGTTCGTTGCATCGCTTGCCTTGCAGTTGGGCTTTCTGCAACAGATAGTTCCACAGGCGGTTTTGCAGGGGATAGGGGCGTGTGTTGTCGATGAGCTTTTGGGCGTTCTGCTCTATTATATATATAATGTGTAGGCGGATGGCTTCGGTATTGGTCTCGCCTGTCCAGTTGATGCACAGGGGCGACTGGTAGTGCTGCGTTGCCAAGTGTCGGGCGGCGTGGCTGGAGAGTTTTAGGATGGCAGGACCGCTCATGCCCCAGTGGGTGATGAGCAGTGGTCCTTGGGTACGGAAGGGGGTGGAGGGGAGGTGGACAAGGACATCATCCACCACCAAGCCTTGCAGGGCGGTGAGGGCGGTGTCCTTGATGGTGAAGGTGAAGAGGCTGGGCACGCAGCCTTCCTTGCGAGGTGTGCCACCGATGGTAACAGCCACGAAGTCAAACGATTGGAGAAGTGCCTGTGGGTCTTCCACCTTGGTTCCGAGACGGAGACGGATGCCGTGCCGTTTGGCTTCGCGGAGGAAGCAGTCGATGATGGCGTGGCTGTCTTGCGCTTCGGGGAAGACGCACTGGTCTGACTGTATGGTGAGGGGCACGCCGTGGGTCTCGAACCATCGGTAGGCATCGGCTGGACCGAACTGTTTGAACAGCCGTTTGAGCAGGGTTGCACCGCGTGGATAGACCTGCCGCAGGTCGGTCACGCTGGCAAAGGTGTTGGTGCAGTTGCAGCGACCTCCCCCCGAAATCTCTACCTTGGCAAGCACTTTGTGCTGCTGCTCGAAGATGGTAACATCAAGTTCGGGCATCAGCTCCTTGGCGTTGATTGCCAAGAAGAAACCTGCCGCACCGCCGCCAATGACGGCAAGTGTGGGGCGGCTATTGCTTTGCTCGTTCGAGTGCCACATTGATGTTGGGGCAGATGTTTTCCTCGCCAATGAGTTCGTTGAAGCCGTTCTTTGCAAGTATGTCGCGCACGGAATCGTTCACGCCCGAAAGGATAATCTTGATGCCCTCTTTCTTCGACATGCCAATGAGGCTCTGCAAGTTGTGCATGCCGGTGGAGTCGATGAAAGGCACTTTGCGCATGCGGATGATGCGCACCTCGGGGCGTTCTTTCATGCGCACCATCACTTCCTCGAACTTGTTGGCGATGCCGAAGAAGTAAGGTCCGTTGATTTCATACACTTCCACATGCTCGGGGATGGTGAGATGCTCGATGTTCGGGTTCTCAGCCAAGTCGGTTTCGGCGGTCGGGTCAATCTCGTCGTCGTCGGTGAGCACGCTGACACGAGTGGTCTCAGCCATGCGGTGCATACAGAGCAGACAGGCGAGCATGAGTCCCACCTCGATGGCGATGGTGAGGTCGAAGATGACGGTGAGGATGAAGGTAAGCCAAAGCACGAAGGTGTCGCTCTTGGGGTTGTGTACCATCTCTCGGATAGTACGCCAGCCGCTCATGTTGTAGCTGACCACGACGAGCACGCCTGCCAGACATGCCATGGGGATGTACTTGGCGTAAGGCATAAGGAAGAAGTAGATGAGCAGGAGCACGACGGCATGGATGATGCCAGCGATGGGGGTGCGACCGCCGTTGTTGATGTTGGTCATTGTGCGTGCGATGGCACCAGTGGCAGGGATGCCGCCAAAGACGGGGCTGAGCACGTTGGCAATGCCTTGACCGATAAGCTCTTGGTTGGAGTCGTGCTTGTGGCCGATGATACCGTCTGCCACGGTGGCAGAGAGCAGGCTCTCGATGGCACCGAGCACGGCGATGGTGATGGCTGGCGAGAGAAGACTCTTGATGTTTTCCCAGCTGAGGGCGGGCAGCTCGGCTTCGGGCATGGAGGGGTTGATGTCGAAGCGGTCGCCGATGGTGTCAACGTGGATGTCGAAGTATTGAGTCATGATGATGCCTGCCACGGTCATGACGATGATGGCTACGAGCGAGCCAGGCACTTTCTTGCTGATGAAGGGGGTGCAGGCGATGATGACCACGGAGAGAACGCCGACGATGGCAGTGGCGAGGTCGATGGTGGAGAAGTTCTGAATGTAGCAAATCCACTTCTCGATGAAGTCGGCTGGCACGCCACCCTCGATGTGGAGACCGAGCAGGTCCTTCACTTGGGTGGAGAAGATGGTAAGGGCGATACCGCTGGTGAAGCCTACGATGATGGGGTAGGGTATGTAGCGGATGATGGTGCCGAGGCGCAGCACGCCGAGCAGAATGAGGAAGAGGCCTGCCATGACGGTGGCGATGGCGAGGCCTGTGAGTCCGTATTGCTGGATGATGCCGTAGATGATGATGATGAAGGCTCCTGTGGGGCCGCCTATCTGCACGCGGCTGCCACCGAAGGCACTGATGGCGAAGCCAGCGATGATGGCGGTGAGGATGCCTTTTTCGGGCGACACGCCCGAGGCGATGCCGAAGGCGATGGCGAGTGGCAGGGCGACAATGCCCACGATGATGCCGGCCATGAGGTCGGCCATGAACTTCTGACGGTTGTAGTCCTTGAGCGTGTAGAACAGCTCGGGCTTTGACAGACGAAATCTCTTCATGTTTTCTTTTATTTTTTAACGAATGCTCTGAATATGAACCAAATGTGTTGTGTGATAGCGGTCAGCCGTCCGTAGTGTTTCGCCATGATGCGGAATCGTTCGCAGAGCGATGCCTTGTGGTTGGCGGTGGTCATGCCTTCGGCGAGGTAGTCGGTCAAAGGCTCTTTCACATAGCGGTTAGTCATGCCGTGTTGTTCGCCCTCCTTCATGCAACGAATGCACCAGTCGAAATCGGCTGAGAAGCGGTATTGCAGGTCGTAGGGAAGGGCTATTTGGCGGTTGATGTAGAAGGCTTGATGGCATACCAACATGCCCTCCTTGAAGGAACGCCATGTGAGGTGCTCAGGAGGGGTGAGGCGGCGGTTACGGAGGAAATGCCCGTCGGCATCAACGATATGGGTATCGCCGTAGAGGATGGCGGTTGTTGGAGTGGCAGCCACGGCAATGTGTGCCAGTGTCTCATTGTTGTGCAGCGTGTCGCCAGCGTTGAGGAAGCAGAGGAAGTCGCCTGTGGCGAGACGGAGACCCTTGTTCATGGCGTCGTAAAGCCCGTGGTCGGGTTCGCTGTGCAGGATGGCATGGGAGTAGCGATGGGCTATCTCCAGCGTCTTGTCGGTGGAAGCACCGTCAATGATGAGGTGCTCGATGTGGGGATAGGTCTGCTGTGCCACGCTTTGCAGAGTGCGTTCGATGGTGTCCTCAGCGTTGTAGGTGACGGTGATGATGCTGAACTTCATGCGTGTTGATAGGGGCTATAGGACTGGTCTGTCTTATAGGCTTTTGTAGATTTTGATGTATTGGTGTGCCACGGTGTTCTCGCTGTAGGTGACCATCGCCTTGTTGCGGGCTTGGCGACTGAGGGTGTCGTAGTCGGCAGAGAGGGTCCAGAGGATGCCGTTGGCAAAGTCTTGGGCATCTTGATAGGTGGCGACGTAGCCCGTCTGCTGGTGGTCAATCATCTCGGGAATGCCGCCCACGTTGAAGCCTACGCAGGGAATGCCGCAGGAGAGTGCCTCCATGATGGTGTTGGGCAGGTTGTCCTGCAAAGAAGGGGTCACGTAGATATCGACGGCGTTGTAGAGCTGCACCATCTTATGAGGGTCGCTCATGTAGCTGATGGGGATGATGCTGAAAGGGACTTGGTTGCGCACCTCCTCGGCTTGACCGCCCACGACGACAATCTCGGTGCGCTGTGCCACATCGGGGTGTGTCTGTTTGAGCAGTTGCAGGGCTTCCAGCAGATAGCGGAATCCCTTGCGCTCGTCTGTAATTCGCTGGCAACCAAAGAGTAACAGACGCTTGTCGAGCGGAAGTTGGAAAGCCTTGCGTGCTTCGGTCTTGTCTTGGGGGCGGAACAGGTCGGTGTCGATAGCGTTCGGAATGCTGATGACCTGATGCCCTTGGGTGAGTTTCGATTTCCGTGCCATGGCTGCCATCCACTCGCTACAACCCACAAATGTAAGGCGAGTGGCTTGGTAGAGGCGTTCTTTCTGACGGAAAACGCGTTGTGCCATGTCGCCCAACAGGTATCCGCTTTGTAGTTCGCAGTGTTGGCAGAGGGTGGTGTATTTCTCGCAGTTGCCTGAATAGTGGCAGATGCCCGTGAAATACCACTGGTCGTGCATGGTGATGACCACTGGCTTGCCAGCTTGCAGAATGTGGCGAAGTCCTTTCATGGAGAGGAAACCCTGATTGACCCAATGCAGGTGGATGACATCGGCACGCTGGAACTCTTGTGTATGGGTGATGTCGGAGCCAGTGTTGGCTATGTCAACCTGAAAGAGACGCTTGCGGCTGAAGCCATTGCCCACGAAGATGCACAGGCGTTCCCACAGGAAACGGAGCATGTGTGCCCAGTTGGAGCCTACTGACACCACGGTGAGGTGGTCTGTTTGCTTGTCGCGTACTAACATTCTTGCCTTGACACCATTCTTTTTCAAGGCTTTCATCAGTCGGTAGGCAGCGATGGCGGCTCCTCCGATGCGCTCGGAAGTGTTGATAATAAGAACCTTCATAAGTCAAAAACCATGCAAAGGTACAGCTTTTTTGCCTACACGGAGGTGTTTCCGAGCAAATTCTTCGTGTTGGACTTGGAAGTTCACGGGAAATGCTGTACCTTTGCAACGCTTTCCCCTCATGGAGAGCACACCTGCTTCAGTAGCTCAGTTGGTTAGAGCACATGACTGTTAATCATGGGGTCGTTGGTTCAAGCCCATCCTGAAGCGCACAAAAAAGACGCTTGCGGACATCCGTAAGCGTCTTTTTATGCTTTTTTTTCAGTGTGCTTCTGCCTTACACTTTCTTCCAAAAGTTGGTGGTGAAGAGAAGGAAGATGGGGAAGATTTCAAGACGACCGATGAGCATGAGGAAGGAACAGACGTACTTCGCCACGGGGGAAAGGATGGCCCACGAATGGACAGGACCGTAGTAGCCCATGCCAGGACCGACGTTGCTGATGCTCGACATGGCAAGCCCGAAGGCTTCATAGTAGTCGAACTCGGGGCGTATCTCGTTGGGGGAGACACCGAACAACGCCAAGACGAACGCGCCTAAAAAGAGGGAGCAGACGAACAGGGCGACAAAGCCAAGCAGTGTCTGCATCACGTTGGTGGGAATGATGTTGCCGTTCATGCGGACGGGTGTGACGGCACGAGGATGCAGGATGCGTGTGAACTCGTTCTTCAACACCCGATAGATGATGCTGAGGCGCACACACTTGAAGCCACCGCTGGTGCTGCCCGAACATGCTCCTGCAAACATGACGAAGAGCAGGACGGGCATGAGGTGTACAGGCCACAACGTGTAATCCACAGTGGCGAGTCCTGTGGTGGTTTGCAGGGAGATGACGGTGAAGAGGCTGTGGCGAATCGCCTCTTCCATGTCGTGGAGAGGGTCTTGGAGTGCCAAGAAGAAAGCACAGAGGCATGAAGCTCCCAATATAATGACGATATACGCCTTGAGTTCTGCGTCGCCAAAGAACTTCTTTACCTTCCCTTTCAGCATTGTATAATATAATAATGTGTAGTTGATGCCAGACACAAACATGAAAAAGATGAGCACATACTCGATGGCAGGCGAGTGGTAGAAGTCGCCTAACAGATCGGAGTGCGTGCCGTAACCTCCTGTGGCTGTGGTACACATGGCATAGTTGACGGCATCGAAAGTGGGCATGCCGCATACGATGAGCGACAAGATGCAGAGGAGGGTGAGCCACACATACACGCTGCCAATCCAGCGAACAGCGATAGAGATGCGCGGATGCACCTTGTTTTGCATGGGACCTGTGGCTTCGGCTGCAAAGAGTTTCACCTCGCCCACACCGAAGGCTGGCAAGATGGCAATGGTGAAGAACACGATTCCGATGCCTCCAATCCACTGGGTGAGGCTGCGCCAGAATAGGAGACCGCGAGGCATGATGTCGATGTTGTCGATGATGGTGGCACCTGTGCTGGTGAAGCCCGACATGGTTTCAAAGAAAGCACTGGAAACGTCGGGGATGTGACCGTCGAACAAGAACGGCAGCATGCCGATAAGGGTGAAGAGCACCCACACTGACGAGACGATGATGTAGCCATCTTTGCGTCCCATCTTCTTGCCTGCGTCTTTGCTGACGAGTACGCCGATACCGCCCAGCAGCAGGGCGATGCAGATGGGTAGCGAGAAAGCTTTCACACCTTCGTCGTATATCCAGCACACCACCTGACACAGCATCATCAACCCCGCCTCAATGAAGAGGAGGAAGCCCATGACCTTAGCGATGAGTTTCCAGTTGACCATCTTGTTATTTGAAGTACTTATCCAGTTTCCTTAGTGTTCCGTTGGTGCAGAAGACGACCACCTTGTCACCTGCTTGCAGTTGGGTGGCACCGCCGACGAGCATGGACTTACCGTCGCGCGACATGCCACCGATGTTGATGCCGTGGGGCAGGTTGAGGTTCATCACCTTCTTCTTTGTGACCTGCGAGCCTGGTTTGACGACGAACTCAGCCACGTCCGCCTTACCGATGGTTAACATTTTCACGTTGTCCACGTCGCCCTTGAGCAACATGCGGTAGATATGGCTGGCGGCAATCATCTTCTTGTTGATGATGGTGCCGATGTCAAGGTCGTTCGCCATGTCGAAATAGTCGAGGTTCTCCACCTGCGCAATGGTCTTGCGGATGCCACGGCGACGGGCAGCGACACAAGCCAAGATGTTCTGCTGGTCGTTGTCGGTCAAGGCAATGACTGCCTCGGTGCTGCCATATCCCTCGTCGTTGAGCAGGTCCATGTCGTAGCCTTCCCCTTGCAGAATCAGTGTCTTGGGTGCGACGAGTGATGGCAGTTTCCCTGTGCGGATGGGATTGGACTCAATGATTTTCACGTTCTTATGTATGGGGGCGAGTGCCCAGCTGGCACGCACGGAGAGTTTGCCGCCCCCGATGATGAGGCTGCGCTTCACGGCAGGATAGTCATCCTTGCCTGTGAGGTGGCGGATGATGGCAAAGTTTTCCTTGGTGGTCATGAAGAAAACGAGGTCGCGCGGCAGAATCCGCTCATCGCCATGCGGGCTGATGGTCTCGTCGTCGCGGCGGATAGCCACCACATGGAAGTTGTGACCATGCGCCATGCCAATCTCTTTCAGGGTGTGACCCACTAACTGATTGTCCTTGTTGCTGATTTCCCGTTCGTTCTTTGGGTGGGCATCGTGCATCTTCACGCTGAGCAGCAAGAGTTCACCGCCATTGAACTCCCACAGCTGGCGCACCCAGCTGTAGCGCGCACTGGCGGCAATGTCCTCGGCTGCCAGTTGCTCGGGATAGATGAGCGATTCCACGCCCAAGTTCTTGAAATACTCCAAGTTCTCGGGCTTCATGTATTCGTAGTTATCCACGCGAGCCACGGCTTTCTTGGCTCCCAACTGCTTGGCAAGCATGGCGCATGTGAGGTTCTCGCTCTCGTTGGGCGTGACGGCAATGAAGAGGTCCACGCGATTCACTTCGGCATCTTTCAGCCCTGCGATGGACGTGGGTTGCCTGACCAGCGTCATGATGTCAAGCTCGTTGCCCCATCGGGCGAGCTTGCCTTCGTTAGCGTCAATCAGCACAACGTCTTGGTTGTCGTTCGACAGCATGCGTGCCAAATGTGTGCCCACCGCACCTGCGCCAGCAATGACTATCTTCATGTCATCTTCGATGTTATCTTGTCCAACACTGCTGCAATGCCCTCTGCGTCCATGCCGCACTGACGGCGAAGCTGTGCCACTGTTCCGTGCATCACGAAGTGGTCGGGAAGACCGATGCGGTGGACGGATGCGTGGTAGCCGTGGTCGGCAAAGAACTCCAGCACCGCACTGCCCAATCCGCCAGCTATCACTCCATCTTCGACGGTCACGACCTGCTGGAAGTGTTGTCCCACTTCGTGCAGGATGTCTTCGTCGATGGGTTTGAGGAAGCGCATATCGTAGTGAGCTATATGCAGGGGCTGCGCAGCATGCGTGTTCAGCCACTTCAACTCGGCAATCGAGATGGCTTTCTCAGCCTCCACGCCCAAAGGTCCGAGGCTCAGCACGGCAATGCCCGTTCCGTCTTTCAGCTTCCGCCCTTTGCCCACAGGTACCTCTTCTAATTCGCACTGCCAGTCAACCGTGTTGCCGCATCCTCGGGGATAGCGAATCACGAACGTGCCCTTGTTGGGCAGTTGCGCGGTGTACATCAGTCGGCGCAGTTCAGGCTCGTTCAGCGGCGAAGCGATGGTCAGGTTGGGGATGGGGCGGAGGAAAGCGAGGTCGAACGCACCGTGGTGTGTAGAGCCATCTTCGCCCACCAGACCTGCACGGTCAAGGCAGAGCACCATGTTGAGGCGCATCGTGGCAGCATCGTGGATGATGTTGTCGTAGGCACGCTGCATGAAAGAAGAGTAGATGTTGCAGAAAGGCATCAATCCGTCCTTTGCCAAGCCTCCTGAGAATGTGACGGCATGCCCCTCGGCAATGCCCACGTCAAACACACGTTCGGGCATGGCGTTCATCATGATGTTCATCGAACAGCCCGTTGGCATGGCAGGTGTGACACCCACAATCTTGGGATTCCGCTGAGCCAGTTCGAGGAGTGTCTTGCCAAACACGTCTTGGAACTTGGGCGGATGTGGCGTTGTGTCGTGGCTCACGATACGCTCGCCAGTGTCGGGGTCGAACTTGCCGGGGGCGTGCCAGATGGTGGCATCCTCCTCGGCAGGGGCATAGCCATATCCCTTGGTGGTGTGGATGTGCAGGAGCTTCGGTCCTTTCATCTCCTTGATGGCTTGCAGCACGCGCACTAACTCCTCCACGTCGTTGCCCTCGGCAGCACTAAAATAGCGGATGTCCATGCCCACGAATATGTTCTTCTGACGGGTCAACACCGACTTCAGGCTATTGGTGAAGCGGATGATGCCCCTGCGGCGTTTCTCGGTGAGAATGCCCCAGTTGAAGAGCTTCTTGGAGAGGCGGTTGCGGATGCTGTTGTAGGTAGAGTTGGTGGTGAGTTGCAGCAGATACTTGCGCATGCCGCCCACGCTGTGGTCGATGGACATGTCGTTGTCGTTCAGCACAATCAGCATATCGTTGGGTGTGCCAGCCGTGTTGTTGATGCCCTCAAACGCCAAGCCGCCACTCATGGCACCGTCGCCAATCACCGCCACCACCTTTCGGTTCTCCCCTTTCAGCCGAGCAGCCACCGCCATGCCCAATGCAGCCGAAATGGAATTGCTGGCATGTCCGCAGCAGAAGGTGTCATACTCGCTTTCGTCGGGATGCGGGAAAGGCTTCAAGCCGTTCAGCTTGCGGTTGGTGCAGAACTGGTCGCGCCTCCCTGTGAGAATCTTGTGCCCATAAGCCTGATGTCCCACGTCCCACACGATGCGGTCGTAGGGTGTGTTGAACACGTAATGCAGTGCCACGGTCAGCTCCACCGCGCCCAGACTTGATGCCAGATGCCCCGGATTCATTGCCAGCTCCTCGATGATGTCGCGTCGCAACTCGTCACACACTGCTGGCAGTTCCGACACTTTCAGCAGGCGCAAGTCGGCAGGGGCGTCAATTTTCGTGAGATATTTATATAACGTGTTATCTCCCATAATCCATCATAAAAACGTGCAAAAATAGGTATTTTCTTCCTTACAAACCCTAAAAAAGGTGAAAATCTTTTGCTTTGGGGTCGTGCGCTGTCTTGTGTGTAGCTAAATACCGGCTTTTTGTTAGGAACGGTCTCCATTCGGAGAAAGCATGTCTCTTTTGCCCCCGACGGCAGGTGCGACATGAGCCGTCAGATGCTTCGCTGTGTAGTGTACTTTCACAGCCTTTAAATCGGAGTCCCCGACTCCGACCGACCGATGTCCCCGACTCCGACCAATCGGAGTCGGGGACATCGATTTTATAGGGTTTTCAGAGGGGTGTTGTGCGGTGGCTTTGACGTGACCCATAATGCCACCTTTTTTGTACATTCGCAAACTGCTAATCAACGCAAAAAGCAGCATACGATAAAGGTCGGCAGCGCATCTGCCGACCTTTTTTTGTCTTTTGTCGTGCGTGTTTGTCAAAAAGTTCTTACCTTTGTCCCCAAATAGCTAAAAACGAAAAACATGGAACAGAGAAACTTTAAGAGAACGACGGTGACGGCTGCACTGCCATACGCCAACGGGCCTGTACATATCGGTCACTTGGCGGGGGTGTATGTGCCTGCCGACATCTATGTGAGATACTTGCGACTGAAGGGACGTGAGGTGATGTTTGTGTGTGGCAGTGATGAGCATGGTGTGCCTGTGACCATTCGTGCGAAGAAGGAGGGATGCACCGTGCAGGACGTGGTGGACCGCTACAATGGTATCATCAAGAAGTCGTTTGCCGATTTTGGCATCAGTTTCGACATCTACAGCCGCACCACCAGCAAGACGCATCATCAGTTTGCCGCCGACTTCTTCAAGAAGCTCTACGATGACGGTAAGTTTGTGGAAATCACCTCGGAGCAGTTCTACGACGAGGAGACGAAGCAGTTTCTCACCGACCGCAATATCAAGGGCGAGTGTCCACGCTGCCACAACGAAGGGGCATACGGCGACCAGTGTGAGAAGTGTGGCGCAACGCTGTCGCCCGAGGAACTCATCAATCCTGTGAACGCCATTAACGGCAATCCGTTGGTGAAGAAAGCGACGAAGCACTGGTACTTGCCGCTCGACCAGTATCAGGAATGGCTTGAGGAGTGGATTCTGAAGGGACACCCTGAGTGGCGCAGCAATGTGTACGGTCAGTGCAAGAGCTGGTTAGATGGTGGCTTGAAGCCCCGTGCCGTGACGCGCGACCTCGATTGGGGTATTCCTGTGCCCGTGGAGGGGGCTGAGGGCAAGGTGCTCTATGTGTGGTTCGATGCCCCCATCGGCTACATCAGCAACACGAAGGAACTCTGTGAGCAGCAGCCTGATAAGTGGGGCACATGGCAGAAGTGGTGGCAGGACGAAGAGACCCGTCTGGTACACTTCATCGGCAAGGACAACATCGTGTTCCACTGCATCGTGTTCCCCTCGATGCTGAAGGCGCATGGCAACTACATCCTGCCCGACAACGTGCCCAGCAACGAGTTCCTGAACTTGGAGGGCAACAAGATTTCGACCTCGAAGAACTATGCCGTGTGGCTCAACGAATACTTGGATGAACTGCCTAACCGTCAGGACGAACTGCGTTATGTGCTCACGGCGAATGCGCCCGAGACGAAGGATAACGACTTCACTTGGGCGGACTTTCAGGCGCGTTGCAACAACGAGTTAGTGGCGGTGTATGGCAACTTCGTGAACCGCGCTTTGCAGCTCACGCAGAAGTACTACGATGGCATCGTGCCTGCCTGTGGCGAACTGACGGACACTGACCGAGCCACACTGGCTGAGTTTGCCTCCGTGAAGGACAACGTGGAGAAGCTCATTGAGGGCTTCAAGTTCCGTGAGGCGCAGAAGGAGGCGATGAACCTCGCTCGCATCGGCAACAAGTACATTGCCGACGAAGAGCCTTGGAAGGTCATCAAGACTGACCCTGAACGTGTGAAGACCATTATCTATATTTCACTGCAACTCACTGCCAATCTGGCGATTGCATTTGAGCCGTTCCTTCCTTTCTCGTCTGCTAAGTTGCGAGAGATGATTAACATGGAGGAACTGAACTGGGAGGACCTTGGCAAGACCGACCTGCTGCCAGCTGGCAAGCAGCTTGGCAAGCCCAGTCTGCTGTTCTCGAAGATTGAGGACGAAACCATTCAGTTTCAGACGGATAAGCTCGAAGCTACCATCAAGGCGAACGAGGCTGCCAATGCAACGGTGGCTCCAGTGAAGGACACGGTGGCGTTTGATGACTTTACCAAACTCGACATCCGTGTGGCAACCGTGCTGGAGTGTGAGCGTGTGCCGAAGATGAAGAAGCTGCTCAAGTTCCGTCTTGACGATGGCACACCGAAGGGACGCACCATCGTGAGCGGCATCGCCCAATGGTATGAGCCTGAGCAGTTGGTGGGCAAGCAGGTGCTCTTCATTGCCAACTTGGCACCTCGCGAGTTTAAGAACGGACTTGTGAGCGAGGGTATGATATTGTCTGCTGAGAACTACGATGGCAGCATCAGTGTGACAACGGTGGAAAAGCCCGTGAAGGGTGGCAGTCAGGTTTGCTAATCAAGCCTGTGTGCTGGTCGAACTTTGACAGAGTGTATGAGAAAGAGGGTCGTTGGAACGTCGATGCTTGTGGTGGTTGGGGCACTGGTTGTTTGGTGTGCTAACCGCTGGAAGGCATGGTTTCACAACCCTGACGAAGCTCCCTATGAGGCGGCTGCAACGCCATCGAGAGTGTTGCTCACTTTTGGCGACGAGAACGGGCTGAACCGCAATGTGAGTTGGACTTGTGGCGACGAGGTGTGTGACGCTTTTGTAGAACTGCTGGACGAGACGGATAGCCTGTTCCGCAAGGTGAAAGCCGAAGGTGAAGTGTTTGTCTCTCGCGGGGGGAGTAGTTGTTATTATGTGGCTCGGCTGAGGGGATTGGATGCTGGTCATTCCTATCGCTATCGGGTGTGGACGGGCAAGGAAAGCTCGCCATGGCATGCCTTTCGGTTGCCCGAGGCGGATGACCACGAGACTTCCTTCCTGTACATGGGGGATGTCCAAGATTCCATAGGTGGCATTGCCAACCAGCTGTTGAAGAGAGCCTTTGGGCAGCATCCCGATGCAGAGTTTTTGGTGTGTGGTGGCGACTTGACCGAACGCCCTACCGATGCTTTTTGGAATGAGGTCTTTGAGGGTCTTGACTCTGTGGGGCAAGCGGTGCCTGTCCTGACGGTGACGGGCAATCACGACTATCTGAAAGCACCTATCTGCGTGCTCGAACGTCGATTCTCCCTCATCCATTCCTACTTCTTGGATTCGATGGTGGGTGAGAATCAGGTGTTTACGGTTCGCTACAAGGATGTGCAGCTCTTCTGTCTCGACAGCAACCGAGAGTTCTTTTACCTTTGGACACAGCGTCAGTGGCTGAGCGAGCAGTTGGCGGCTTCGACGGCTAAGTGGAAGGTGGTGGTACTGCATCATCCGCTCTATTCCACCCACGGGAGTGCGAACAACCTCATTCAGCGGTGGATGTTCGATGACCTTATCCAAGCGCATGGTGTGGATTTGGTGCTGCAAGGGCATGAGCATGCCTATGCTCGCATGACCCAGCACGATGAGGAGGGGAATGCCACGACACCCATCTACACGGTGAGCCACTGCTCGCCCAAGAACTATCGCATCCATTTCGATGAGCGTTTCGACAAGTTCGGCTCGGGCAGCCGCTATTATCAGCGCATCTACACACATGCCGACACGCTCTTCATGGTGGCTTACGATGCAGTGGAAGGTACACGCTACGACTCCCTCTATGTGGTGAAGACCGCTGCTGGCACCACACTGACGGATGCTGGACAGGAAATACAGGAGCGCATCACGTTCATGCCTGCGTCAGGCAGCGTGAAGGATGCTGCCTTTGCCGAACGCATCAACAACTATAAGAAGAGAAAGAATCTACGATAACTCACACTCATTCATTTGTTTATAACTCTCATTGCATCATGAAACAAACTCAGTTACGGAAGTCTGTCATATCAAGCCCACTTGCGTTCATCTGCAATTTGGCACTTGTCTATGTGGTGTATGGCTTATGCCGTCTTGCCTATCTGTTGGAAAACTGGGCAGTTCTCTCGGAGGGCTTCGATACCCTTTCCTTCACGGAGGCGTTGAAGGGCTGCTGGATGTTCGACACATCGGCGATTCTCTACACCAATGCACTTTATGCCATCTTGATGCTTTTGCCGTTGCATTGGAAGGAATATGACGGATGGCAGACGCTGGCGAAGTGGGTGTATGTGGTGGTGAATGCCATCTGTGTAGTGGCTAATTTGGTAGATGCTGTTTATTTCCAATATACGGGTCGTCGCACTACGTCGTCGGTCTTTCAGGAGTTCAGCAACGAGAGCAACATCGGTGATGTGATGGGTGTGGAGGTGTTGCGTCACTGGTATTTGGGGTTGGTGGGTATCGTGTTGATTGTAGGACTGATACTCTTTTATGTGAAGCCTACGGGTACATATAAGGTGCGGATGCTGAAAGACAAACTCATCTATTATGTTGTTCACTTGGTGTGTTTTGGGCTGTACATCCCCTTTGCCATTGCTGGTATGCGTGGCGGTGCTACCACGGCGGTGCGTCCTATCACCATCAGCAACGCTAATCAGTATGTGAACCGTCCTTCGGAGGCTGCATTGATTCTGAATACGCCATTCTCGATGATTCGTACCATCAACAAGAGCGTCTTTGTTGACCCTAAGTTTTTCTCTCGCAAAGAGTTGGATGCCATCTACAGCCCTGTCTATACGCCTGCTGACACGGTGGTGATGAAGAAGAAAAACGTGGTGGTGCTCATTTTGGAGAGCTATGGCAGGGAGTATATTGGTGGGCTGAACCCTCCTGTCAACGCTCAGCCGTCAACAGATGGTACATCATACAAGGGTTATACGCCTTTCACTGATTCGCTCATTCGGCAGTCGCTGACGTTCGATTATTCGTTTGCCAATGGACGTAAGAGCATTGATGGCATGCCGTCCATCTTGTCAAGCATCCCACGCTTTATAGAGCCTTTCTTCCTGACACCTGCTTCGATGAACAAGGTGAGTAGTTTAGCTGGGGAGTTGGGCAAGGTGGGCTATTCTTCGGCTTTCTTCCATGGCGCAGAGAATGGGTCGATGGGCTTTGAGGCTTTTGCCAAATCAACGGGCTACCAGCAGTATGTGGGCAGAACGGAATACAACCAGGATAAACGCTTCCATGGTGACAAGGACTTTGACGGTATGTGGGCTATTTGGGACGAGGAATTCCTGCAGTTTTATGCCTTGAAGATGAGCGAGATGAAAGAGCCGTTCATCACTTCTGTCTTTACGGCAAGCTCGCACCATCCTTACAAAGTGCCAGAGCGATACAAGGACATCTATAAGGATGAGCCAGGCGACGATAACATCATGCACAAGTGTATTCGCTATGTGGATAATGCCTTGCGCCTTTTCTTCGAGACCGCCAAGCAGCAGCCATGGTATAAGAACACTATCTTTGTGCTCACTGCCGACCACACCAACCTCACTTCCGAGCCGTATTATCAGACCGATTTGGGTGCGTTCAGCGTGCCTATCATCATCTTCGACCCTTCGGGTGAGATTGCCCCTCAGCGCAGACACGGGATTGCCCAGCAGGTAGATATCATGCCTACTGTACTGAATTATTTGGGGTATCCCAAGCCTTATGTGGCTTTTGGCGCAGACCTCCTGAACACGCCAGACAGCTTGACTTGGGCCGTGAACAACACGAACGGCATCTATCAGTATGTGAAGGGTGATTACGTCTTGCAGTTCACGGATGGCGGACAGGCGAAGGCACTCTACAACTACAAAAAAGACTGGTATAACAAGAAGAACCTTTTGGGCACTACGGGCAAGGTGGAGCAACAGCTGGAGCGAGAACTCAAAGCCATCATTCAATCCTACATGGAGCGCATGGTGGACGACCAGTTGACAATTCGTCATTAGCGATTAAGACTGCCATTCGGCTTAGAGACAGCGTGTTAGCCCAATTAGAAATTGGCGTTATGAATAGTGTATTAAAGAAACGTAACCATGCTTTCGACTTTCTGTGCGGCATCTGCATTATCCGCATGATTACTCTGCACACCATCACGTTCTGTGGACACGGAATGGATGGATGGTGGAGCGATGTGATGGCTTGGTCTTTCTTCTTCATGTGCTTTTTCTTTTTCAAGGCAGGTTACTTTAACAAGACCGTGTCGGGCAACACGAAGGCATACGTGGCGGACAAGTCTAAGCGTTTGTTGGTTCCCTATGTGGTGTGGGGCACGATAGGATTCTTGGTCTATGCACTTTACTTGCCGTTTGAGATTCAGCGTTATCATCATCCCATTGAGCCGATGGAATGGAGCCATCTGTGGAAGACGAGTTCTTTTTGGGGCAATGAACCCGTGTGGTTTCTCTTCTCCTTTTGGACGGCCTATGTGTTGGTACACTTCATTAAGAAGATTCATGTAGTCAAGCCTATCTCGGTATTGCAGACGGTGGTGATTCTGGCTTGTCCGTTGCTCAGCTATTGGATGTGGACACTAAAGAATCCGCTGCCGATGAGTCTGAGCAATGTCTTCATGGGCGTGTTCTTCTTCAACTTGGGACGCACTTGGCATTGGGCTATTGACCGCATGGGTAGAGGCACAACATTGGTGCTCTCCGCTGTGTTGATTGTCGCTTTTGCCGTACTGAATGTGCTATGGCATGGCGAGTATGTGATGAGTACGAACCTGTTCCGTGGAGACCCTTTGGCGGCATTCTTCAACACCGTGATTATCTTGGTCGGCTTGTCTGGTTTCCTGCTCAAGCTGCCTTTGCCGCATGTGCCAGTGGTGAACTACATCGGTCAGCACTCCATGGTCTATTTCGTGGCTCATTATCCCTTGCTGCAATTCTATCGTTTCACTCATATCTCCTTTGGGCATAGCATCTATGGTCATTGGGACGACTTCATCATCTTGCTCGTCTTTGTCTTTGGTTTCTGTACTTGGCTTGTGCCGTATGTGGAGAAAGTGCCGTGGTTAAGCGGACGCTGGAAGAAACCTGTCAACCCTCAACTCTCAACCGTCTCATGAATATAGCCTATCTTATTTCAGCCCATACAGATGCCCCCCAGCTGAAGAGGCTTGTGGAGGCTCTGCACCCCGATGCCCACTTCTTCATCCATATTGACAAGAAGTCTGACATCACTCCCTTTCAGACGGAACTTCAAGGGGATAACGTGCATTTCCTCGCCCAACGGATAGACGTTCGTTGGGGAACGATTCTCGAAGTGGATTATCAGATGGCACTCATCAAGGCTGCCATTGACTATCCCGTTGCTTTCGACCGCATCTTTTTCCTTTCGGGCATGGATTACCCCTTGTGGAGCAACGAGCGCATCACGGCATGGTTGGAGCAACAAGGAGACCGCGAGCTGTTGAGCGGCATCTGTATGGACACGCCTTACATCTGCAGCCAGCAGCATGATGCCTATGCTTTGTCACGTCCCTTCTTCCATATAGGGCTGTTGGGCAACAAGGGCAACCAGCGGTTGAGCATCCTCTGCCGCAAGCTGAAAGGAGCTTTAGGGCTGCGCAAACCTCTTTCGTTCATGGTGGGAGGAACTCGTTGGAAGCTCTACAAAGGCTCGGCATGGTGGTGCATCAGTGAGCAGTTGGCTACCTATATATATAATATGTATGTGATGGAACCCGCCATCCGCCGTTACTTCGTTGATTCCTTCGGACAGGCAGAGACGCTTATCCAAACCATCGCTTTCAATTCGCCCCAATGGGCATCCCGATGCCTCTTGCACCAAGGCGAATATCCAGGCTTGGTGGCACTGACGCCTCTGCATTATATTGTCTATGAACCCGTTATCAAAGTGATGGACGAAACTGATTACGACACGCTGATGGACAGTGGAAAAATGTTCACTCGCAAGTTGTTGAGTGGCAAGAGTGACCAATTAGTAAAACGATTGTATGGAAGGAAATGAATCCCTGCAGTTGATGCCCCCCGTTCCTCGGCAGCGGATGGAGTGGCTCGATGCCATGCGTGGTTTCACCATGCTTTTGGTGGTGGCGTATCATGTGGCGCAGAACGGCTTTGGTGAGTCCGAGAAGATTTCTCTGTCGCTGTCTTTGCAAGTGCTGTTCCGTATGCCTTTGTTCTTCTTTGTCAGTGGTTTCTTGGCTTACAAGCCCACATGGCGTTGGACTCCTCAAAGTTTTGCTTCCCTCACATGGAAGAAGGTGAAAGTGCAGGTGTTGCCCGCTTTGGTCTTCTTGTGCGTGTTTCTCGTCGTGAGAGGAAAACTCCCCTTTGCAGAAGGCTTCATGAAGTGCATGCACAGCCCCACCAAGGGAGGCTATTGGTTCACTTGGGCACTTCTGCAGATGTTCCTCGTCTATTACCTCGCAGCCGCCCTCTCACAACCTTTTGGCAAGAAGGTGGAGCATGGCGCAGTAGCATTATTGTGGGTGGTGAGTCTGCTCGCCTCTCTCTCGCTCTTCCTGCCTCAGACGCTTGGCTATTGGTATAAGACGGACTTCATGATGTACAGTTCTGTGTTTCAGACATTCAGGTTCATGCACTTCTTCCTGATGGGGAATCTGGTGCATCGCTTTTGGCCTCAGGTGCAGCAGCTCTTCCGTTCTTCGTGGTTCTTCCCCCTACTGGCAATAGTCGCCTTTGTGTGCTGTGCCGACTACTTCAAGTGGCATACGTTCCGTTTGGAGTGGGCCAACATTCCCCATAAGTTAGCCATGTATTCGCTCCTCTTTGTGGTGGTGATGTTCTTCTATCACTATCAGGCTCACTTCACTCGGCAGACACGCTTAGGGCGTGGTTTGCAATACATTGGCACTCGCACGCTTGACATCTATCTGCTTCATTTCATCTTCTTGCCTCGATGGCGAGAAGTGGGGCAGTGGCTCGATGCCCACCAGCCTAATTTTGTGCTTGACGCAGCAGTTTCCACGATTGTAGCCCTGTTGGTCGTCGCCTTCTGCCTGTTGGTCAGTCATGCCTTGCGCATCAGCCCGTTATTGAAAGAATATTTGTTCGGTAGAAAATGAAACAGCGAAATCACGCTTTCGACCTCCTATGCGGCATCTGCATCATCCGCATGATAACGCTCCATGTCACCAATGCCTGCGGCTTTGGCAAAGAGGACTGGTGGACTCCCGTCATGCAGTGGAGTTACTTCTTCATGTCTTTCTTCTTCTTCAAGGCAGGTTACTTCAACAAGACTGTATCGGGCGATACACGGGCGTATTTGAAAGATAAGTTCAAGCGTCTGCTCGTACCCTACCTTGTTTGGGGCATGATAGGCAACATCATCTATTTCTTCTTCACCATCTTCATTCTCGACCCACGCAATTCACTGGTGCGTCAGGTGGAGTTGAAGCACTTGTGGACGACCAGCCAATTCTATGGCAACATCCCCTGCTGGTTTCTGCTCTCCTTCTTCATGGCCTATGTGGTGGCACACCTCATTTCCAAAGTGCCCCCACTCTTTAGTGTGACGCTCTTCGGTCGTAAGCGCAACTTCAAAGTGCATTGGTTCATTTTCCTGCTGCCGTTTCTCAGCCATTGGCTCTACACGAAGGGCAATCCGTTGTGGTTGAGCTTTGACAATGTGTTCATTGGCATTTACCTGTTCTATTTGGGTCGTGTGTGGCACTTTGCCATCGAGAAAATGGGCGAGAACATTACGCTTGGCGTGTCGGGTGTCCTCTTTGCCCTGTTCATCTGCCTGAATGGGCTGTTTGGTGGCAAATACACCATGTCAGACAATATATGGGAAGGCAATCCCTACATCGTTGTCGTCAACATCACCCTCGCCCTTTGTGGCATTTCGGGTCTCTTACTCTCCATCCGCATCCCACGCATTCCTGTCCTGAGCTATATAGGTGAGCATTCGATGGTGTTCTTCGTGGCACACTATCCCATCATGATGTTTTACAAGATTGTACGTTCCGCCAATGTCCACACGCTCCGTGGGCATTGGGACGACTATATCATCCTCCTCTTCACCCTCTTTGGGGTGTGCTTCCTGTTGGTTCCGCATGTGGAGAAAGTGCCTTGGTTGTCGGGACGCTGGAAGAAACCTGTTCATGCACAGGGAGATACGACCAGCAACTTGAAGAAAGAAGCGTAAAGCGTTTTACGGACTTGCGACTATGGATATATTAAAGACTTACATGCAACGTCATCTGCGAGCCATACAGCTCAAGGAACTTGCCATATTGAAAGAGATACATGCCGTGTGTGTGGCTCACCACATCGAATACTGGCTCGACGGTGGCACCATTTTGGGTGCTGTTCGTCATGGGGGCTTTATTCCTTGGGACGATGACATCGACATCGCCATGCGCAAGGAAGACATTCCCCGTTTTGTCGCAGCTGCTACCGCTGACCTTCCGTCGTGGTTGCAGGTGCAGACCCCTGAAACCGACCCTTCGCGTCTGCCCATGATAAAGGTACGAGACCGCGACTCTTTCTTGGTGGAGGCAGACGACGATTTCCACCAGCCCTATCCCAAAGGCGTGTTCGTGGACATCTTTCCGCTGGAACCTTATCCCAAGGTGTCTAAGGCGTTCTGCAAGCGTGTATTGCGAGGCTACAACAGGGCGAACGGCATTCTTTGTACGAAGCACTACTACTCGTGGCGTTCGGTGGCAGAACTCTTTTGGTTTGGGGCCAAGCGTGCATGGTATTGGACGGTGTGGCAGATGGCGTGTCTGCTGCTCTCCAAGAAAGAACATACGGGCAATGACATCAAGACGAATGGCTATGGGGTGATGCACCGCAATGCGGATATATTCCCCGTCTCTACCATTCAGTTTGAGGGCGAAACCTTCATGGCACCCGCCCGTCCTCATGACTATGTGGGCAACATCTATGCCAACTACATGACCCTTCCGCCCGAAGACCAGCGCAAGGGACATGCGGTCTTCTATGCCGAGACGCTCAAAGAATGATTTCCCTCTAACTTCCTCATCCTCATGGCAGCTCCCGTCGCTCTCTTCGTCTATAACCGTGCCGACAACACACAGAAGACACTCCTTCATCTTCTTGCCAACACGCTGGCAAGGGACACCGACCTTTATGTCTTTTCCGATGGAGGAAAAGATGCGCAGTCGTGGCGGCAGGTGAATGAAGTGCGGACGATGCTCCACCAGTTCAAGGCGCAAGTGGAGCGAGAAGGCACGCTCAAAAGCATGACCCTCATAGAGCGTCCCGAGAACATTTACCTCGAACGCAACATTACTGAGGGCATTGCCCAAGTGTTCGAGACCCACGACCGCATCATCGTGCTCGAAGACGACATCTGCACTTCTCCCTACTATTTGCAGTACATGAACCAAGCCTTCGACCTCTATGCCGACATCCCCACGGTCATGCACATAGCAGGGTTCACCAACCTCTACCTCGCTGACTTTCAGCCGCCTTTCTACTTCACTCCTCACATGTCTGGCTGGGGGTGGGGCACTTGGCGCGACCGTTGGCAGCGGCATTTCGTGCATTACACGACTCGTGAAGAGGCTCTGCAAGGCTTGACCCCTACCGACCTCGATGCCATCCAGTATGGCGGTGTGTTTCCGTGCTTGAAAAGCCTTGACAAGCAACCTATTCCGTGGGACATCTGCTGGGAGATAGCCATCTACAAAGCAGGTGGATTGTGTCTCACTCCAGCTCGCACCCTCGTGCGAAACATCGGTTTGCAGCGTGGCACGCATTTTCGCCATTTCCCCCTGCTTCAATGCTACGAGTTCGACCGCGAGCCACTCCAGCAACCGCTACCGCTCACTCGGATAGAGCACCCCCACAAAGATGCCGCCATTGAAGCACTCTTTGCGGAAGCCATTCGCGATTGGGGCATTCGCTACACCCCCATCGGCAAAGTCGTTCGTTATTTCTACAAGAAGTTGAAGCCCCTTACGGCTTCTCCATCAGCGTGAATCTGTCGGTGTGATTTACACGGATGGATTCGATGAGTTATTCCTCTTCGTAGTAATATGAGTAGTCGATGCCTTTCATGAACATCTCGCGGTCGTTGATTTTGTCGGTCAGCGCATCCTTCAACAATGCTTTGATATGGGAAGAATCAGCAACGCTTTCGCGCATCGCTGTCAGATAATCATTCTTATCAATTTTGCTCCAATCTACACATCGTTTCAAGGAACGTCTGAGCATAAGGTCGAGCCAGATGCGCGTACTCCGACCGTTCCCTTCCATAAATGGATGTACCACATTCATCTCCACATACTTGTTGGCGATTTCGTCAAGTGTGGTTTCAGGCATTCGCTCAATAGTAGGAATGATTGTAGGGAAATGGAGGCAGTTAGCAAAAGTGAAACCTCCCTTTGAGATATTCTTATTCCTTATTTGTCCAGCAAACTCATATAAGCCGCCAAATAAATAGGCGTGTATCTGTTGCAGACATTTGATGCTCCCAGGTTCAAGCGAGTTCAGCAATCCGCTTTCAAATAAGGTGTATGCCTTTTTGCGGCTTTGACCATCAATGGTGTTGTCGCTATAAGTAAACCAGTCAAGAAATTTGCTCGCCCTATTGTTGGGGTAATGCTTGGCGAGAAGCATAATATCCTCGGCTGATAGTGCATCGCTATTGTACTTCTTACCATCGGCAGCTACAATTTTCAGTTTGTGAGTCCCACTCACGAACTGAATATCCTCTTGTTTCAACTTACGTTTCAGCCAACGCCAATAGTTGCCGGCTTTTGTATAGTCAGGTTCGTCATTGATGGCGCGCACGACATCTGTAGCCGAAAACCACCAACAGTTGTTTTCGTCATCCCACACCGCCCTCACTTCACGGTTATTGAAAAAGCGTATCGACTTTTTGCTCATCGTTCAAGTCATTGATGTCGTAGTCCCCGACAGCCAATGCAAAGTTATACAAAATTATTGAAAAAACACTTGAAAAGTGTTTCAAAGTTTTGTTTTTCTGTCTTCCGATGACTGACGGAGGATGGTGGATGATGCAACCTTTGCAAAGGTGATGATTGATATGGTAAAAGAATGCCCGTTAGTTTGGAAAAACCTGTCCTTGTTGTCCTTCAACGGAAGGTCTGAAACGGGCTGTCAGGCACAGCTGTTTGTAGTGTGCTTTCACAGCCTCTAAATCGGAGTCCCCGACATCGGTCGGTCGGAGTCGGGGACTCCGATTGGTCGATGTCGGGGACATCGATTTTGGGGGGCTTTTGCAGGGGTGAGCAGTGAGGGGTAAAAAGTGATTTTCTCTGCTACTTCCGTTGGTGCATGATAATACCCCTGTGAATTCGACGAATTTGTAGCAATTATAATTATCTGGTAATTCCCTCCATATTCTCCGCATCTTAACATAGTCGAGAGATTTTGGAGGATGGTCAAGGGGGAATGGTTTCAACCGCAAGATTATCTTACCTCGGACACGCTCTTTTATGCCGCCAACCGTGCTTTGGCGACTATGGGAAAAGAACTTGTGATGGACTTCAGAAATCATGCAGTTTGATTTTGTTTATTAACTTATTTTCTATTTCCTCATCAAATTTCTAACGGAGTTCGTCTGTAACATCGAAAATTTCTGTAACTTTGTCATCGGTAATCATGAGTGTATCCGTTTGTTTACTCGGATAACGCGACTTGTCAAAGACTTTCTATCCCAACAGGTAACTATGGAGATATATCAGGAAAATGGGTTATATGGACTAAAGAATGATTGTGGAGAGGTAGTTATTACTCCGCAGTATAGGGAGTTTTATCCATTCCTTATGGAGAACAAATGTCTGATAGACTTCGATAACCTAATAATGGAAATACAATCATAGATAAAGATAGGCAACCCTAATGCGTTCTGAGACATAGAGACTGATATTTAGAGCTATTCCCTCTCAAACAACTCTCACTATATAAGATTAACATAAAAAGTAAAAGAAGAAAATGATTGAAGTAACAAACATTTGGGATGAATTATGCAATATGTGCATTCTTATCCTTGAAGGTTTAAGCCATGTGACAGGATTATCGTATGGCTTCCTTAATATTATGCTATTTGTAATATTAGGACCGTCGGCAACATTGTTGTTCATGACCTCTGCTCTTACATTACTCGTAAATGCAGAGATAAGGAAATCACAAAGGATATTTGCTACAATCCTGTTTGCAATGGGATTGCTTGTGGTGCTCATGATTGCACTTCTTGTCATTCGTGGTTTCTTGGCATCTTGGTAATAAATGGATATGGGGCATAATTAGGTTTTGACTGCTGGTTATTTAATGGGAGAACATGCAAAGACTGATGGAGAGACATCAAAATGATAACTGGCAATACTTCTTATAGAATTGCTGCCTAAGATAGGCTGAGCAGCACTTGCTTGGAAACAGAAAGGTGCAAAAGAAAAAGTCTGTTGTGGAACTAAGACTGAGCTTCCAATCCACAGTACATAAGATAGCTCCTGGTACAGAGCATGGATGCTCAACTTTTCCCTGTTATGGACAATAAATAGGGTGGTGGAAATGTTGCGGATTCAGGCAACCCCAGTGGTTTACCTTTTCATGCTGGAAAGTCTCTTTCTGATGAGAAAACTATCTGAAGTAAAGCAAGTTGAAAAATTGTCGCAAAGAATGACTACCTTTGCAACTCGTGCAATCTTCTATGCTCGAATTTTTCTCGAGGAGTGATATGAACGACTTTAGGTATATATGATATGAACGCATTAGATTACATTCTCAAAAACTACCAATGTCCCCAATATGAGAAAAGTTCTAAAGAAAGGGCTGTATTAAGGGCATTAGTACATACTCTCCAACAAGAAGAATTGAAAGTTCTAAAACGAAAACTTAAGCGTCATTCTTCAACATGGAGTGTTGTCACGGATCTATATAATGAAGTAGTAAAGGCTGAGAATTACATTGTGCCACAGAGAAATGAAGCAATATCTTCTTTGATAGAACAATTTGTAGATAAAAAAAGTGGTAAAGTGGAATCTGCAAGAAAGAAACTTCGGAACAGATTTGATAAACAGGATTTCCTGATACAGAGGAAGATAATCAAAGCCTTTCTCTTATCTGCTAAGCAAGATAGAATGTGGGCATATAATCGGTTGAAAGGAAATTGGGACAATTCATTCTATGATGAAGTAAAAGTTCTGTGGGAACTCTACCATGAAAATGGCTGTGGACATGTAGTCCTTCGACATTTCCCTGTGGAATATGTATATAACAATCTGTCTCATTTAGATATAGATGAAAATTACACTTGGCTTTGTATCCGATTGATAAACCATCCTCAATTTCAGATTGATAAAGAACGGCTAAGGGAACATTATACATTTTGTGGGCATTATGATGTAGAGTATCTTTACATTTTAGCCAAATCTAATAGCCAGATTGAGGAAGGAACAGCCACACAGATATTGTATAAGCAGATTATTCATTATCTTAATGCCTGTTCTTCTCCTTGTACAATACTAAAAGGAAAGTTTGATAATTATGGCGTTTATGGGGGCAACTATCCTACAACTAAATGGCTTGATAATGTATCTCATGTGCTTTGGTGCATGGGAAGATTAGGTTTAACAGAAGAACTGATTGCTTATGAAGAATGGGATGGCATAGTCCAGCGGGAGTTTATCGATAGTGTAGATTATGATGAACTCATAAAATATCACACTACTGATTTCAGCGAAAAATGTTATATGCTGTTCCGCAATACGATTGCAAAATGTCTGCCAAATGAATACAAACATTTGATATGTTTCCCATATTCTCCTGTTGATGTGATAGATGATAAGCCTAAAATGAGTATGAGTGAACTAAAAAGTAATCCAGCATTAAACGTCCTTATTGACCAACTTGGGTTAGAGGTTGTAGAATAAATCCAAGAAGAGTAAATAACGTGAGATATTGTGTTAATAATCTTTCAATGGGGGGCTTTTGCAGGGGTGAGCAGTGAGGGGTAAGAGGTGGGTTCCTCTGCCACTTCCGTTGGTGCATGATAATACCCCTGTTCGGGATATGAAACCAATCCTGGACAGGGGTAGAAATGCTGATGCTGTGCCTTGTAAGAGTCAGCCTATGGAATGACCACCTTCTTTCCTTTGCGCAGATAGATGCCCTTGGTGGGGTGGGTGACGGGTGTGCCTTGCAGGGTGTAGAAGACAGGGCTGCCGTTGTTGACATGGGCTTCCGTCGCATGGATGGCAGTCGTGTAGGTGTTGAAACGCCACCAGTCCCAGTTGAAGAGCGTTTCTGTGCTCGCTCCGATGAAACTGAAATGGAGGTTGTGGATGCCTGTCGGTGTGCTCGTCAGGTCGAACGTGCGCTCTTCCCACACATCCAGCCCTCCTGTGGCTTCGATGCGGCAGCGTCCTAACACCTTTCCGCGTGCGTTGTCTTGGCGAATCACCAAGATGCCAGCATTGGTGGCTGCTGCCACACGGAGCGTGATGGATTGGGCTTGCTCTTCGCCAAAGTCGAGGTTGGCTACTCGCATGGAGTCACCTGCATGGATGTCAGTCACATACACGCCTTTGGTCTCGTTGCCCACCACACGGATGCCGTGTGCGGCATTGAGCGTCTCGGCTTGCTGCTGCTCGTAGGGATTCATGGTGCAGAGTGCTTTCACGCCCTGACGGGTTGCGGTGACGGGACGGATGGTGCCGTCGGCATTGAAGTGCATCTCTTCCACCGCCATGCTGCGGTTAAATCCGCCGCCGCCCTGTGCCCAGCCCGTGTGGTAGAAGAAGTAGTCCTTCCCCTTGTAGTGGACCATGCCGCTGTGGTTGGTGAACGAACCTGTGTTCTGCTGGCTCATCACCTGACCTTTGTATTCCCACGGGCCTTCGGGGCTTTTGCTCATGCTGTAGGAGATGTGCTCTGGCACACCACCTGCGGCGTACATTAGGTAGTAGTTGTCCCCTCGCTTGTCGAGCCACGGACCTTCCTCGTAGCAATCCTTGCCCGTCACTTTGTCATCCACCTTCACGCCCCCGAAGGCTTTGGCTGTCAGTGGCACTTCTACAATGCCGTTCTTGCCTATGCTCGTGTCAATCAGAATCATGTTGTTTCTCAGCTTGGCATAGCGCAGCTTGTTGTTGCCCCAGTAGAGATAGGCTTGCCCGTCATCGTCGATGAAGACCGTGGGGTCAATGTCGCCACCTTCCCCCGTGTCGAAGAGGGGCTGCTTGCGAGCATCCTTGAACGGGCCTGAAGGCTTGTCGCTCTTGCCCACACCGATGTAGTGACGCCAGTCGTTGGGTTTCGACAGGCAGATGTACCAGTAGTAGCTGCCGTTCTTCTCCACGCATTGGCTCGCCCAGCAAGTGCCTTCGCGTCCCCAGCTGAAAGCGGTGCGAGGCATCGCTTCGCCGTGGTCCGTCCAGTTCACCATGTCGATGGTGGAATACACGCGCCAGCGTTCCATATAGTAGAAGTCGTTCACCCCAGGCACGTTCATGTCTTCGTCGCAATACACATACAGGCTGTCATTGGCAGTACACGTCATCGGTGCAGGGTCGGCAGTGTAGCAGTGTGTCACGATTGGGTTCTGTGCCCATCCGTTCGTGCCGAGCAGCAGCAGTGCAAGGGCAAGTTGTAGTTTCTTCATTTCTTCAGTATCTTTTTGTAGCTGACGATGCCATTGTCCTCGGTTCGCTCAAGGACGATGCCTTTCTCAGCGTTGCTTACTTCTTTCCCTTCGAGGTTGTAGATTTTTTTTTTAAGCCTTTGGCTGATGCCTTCGTTCCTTCCACTGCGGTGGTGCCCACTTGGAATACCTCGTAGGTCTTGCCTGCTTCCGTGTTGAGGTCGTACTCATACACGGTCTTCAGGCTGGCAGATGGTTTCTGAGTCAAGGAAGACGAGATGAGCGGTTCTTTCACTTCGGCTGGGGCATAAAGCGGATTGGGGCATGCGCCCTTCGCTGGAGTCAGCCCTTCACCTTCTAACGGCGTGTAGGAGCGCAGACGGAGGACACCGCCAATGCCAGATTGAATCGTTGCGTGGCGCAACTTGCCCTCTGCCCAGTTCATGTCCACCTCAAAGCCGCCACGGGCTTTGAGTCCTGACACCTCGCCAGTGGTCCAGCGAGTGGGCAGCGACGGAAGCAGGTGTACAGCGCCGTCGTGGCTTTGCAGCAGCATCTCCGCAATGCCAGCTGTGGCACCGAAGTTGCCGTCAATCTGGAAGGGTGGATGCGCGTCGAAGAGGTTGGGGAAGGTGCGCCCGTTGGGGTACTTGCCAGCTTCTTCCTCGGAGGGCAGCAATTTCAGCATATTGGTGAGAATGGTGAGGGCGTGGTTGCCGTTGAGCATGCGTGCCCAGAAGCATATCTTCCATCCCAAGCTCCAGCCAGTTGCCTCGTCACCTCGCTCAGCCAGTGTCTGCTTGGCGGCGGCGAACAGCTCATTGTGCGAATAGGGACTGATTTGGTTGGAGGGGAAAAGGCCGTAGAGGTGGGAGATGTGGCGATGCTGGTTGTAAGGGTCGTCGGCATCGATGAGCCACTCTTGCAGTTGCTTGTGGCTGCCAATCTGCATGGGAGGCAGCTGTGCGATAGCGTTTTGTAGGCGTTGTTGGTAGTCAGCATCTACGCCAAGTATCTGTGCGGCGTGGAGCGTGTTGGAGAGGGCATCGAAGGCAATTTGGTTGTCCATGGTGCAGCCTGCGGTGACAGGAGTCGCTTTGCCCTTGGGACCCTGCTCGGGGCTAACGGAGGGCACTGTCACGAGCCAGTGATAGGTGGGATGCTCCTGCATGTAGTCGAGATAGAAGTCGGCTGTGCCTTTGATGATGGGATACCACTGGCGCAGGAAGTCCTTATCGCCCGTGTAGAGGTAGTGCTGCCAAAGGTGGGTGGCGAGCCATGCACCACCGTTGGGGAACATGCCCCATGCTGCGCCATCCACAGGACCTGCGATGCGCCACAAGTCGGTGTTGTGGTGCGCCATCCAGCCCTGACAGCCATACATCTGCTGTGCGGTCACGGCTCCTGTCTCGCTGAGGTCGCGGATGAGGGAGAAGAGGGGTTCGGCTGTTTCAGGCAGATTGCACACTTCGGCAGGCCAGTAGTTCATTTCTGCATTGATGTTGATGGTGTATTTCGAGTCCCATGGAGCATCGCGCTTGTCGTTCCACACGCCCTGCAAGTTCGCTGGCTGTCCGCCAGGTTGCGACGATGTGATGAGCAGGTAGCGACCGTAGTTGAAGAGCAGTGCCACCATGCCCCAGTCCTGACTGCCAGCGAAGGCATCCAGACGCTTGTCGGTGGGCAGTTGGCTGTTGTCGGTGGAGGGCAGTGAAAGGTGTACTCGGTTGTATTGCTTCTGATAGGCTTCGATATGGCGTGCCAACAGCGTTTCGTAGTCATACTGCTGTGCAGCCTCCATGTATTGCTTGTTCTTCTCCGCTGCCTGACCGCTAACGTCTTTGTAATTCACAAAGTTAGTGGCTGCCGAGATGTACAATGTAGCACTCTTTGCGCCCTTCAAAAGGATGATGCCAGTGCTGCCGTTGATGGTCGCAGTTCCGTCGGTCTCCACTTTGTAGAGGCATTCGGCTGCCAGCTTGCCTTCCACGCCTTCGTGCCCAACGCCTTGGATGGTGGCGACGATGCCCCCGTCTTCTTTGCGGTACTTCGAGCCGAACGTGCAGGCGTGCTGAATGGTGATATTGCTGGCCTTATCCGCTTCCAGTCGCATCACGATGATGCCATCTGCCATCGAAGCGAAGGTGGTGCGGGTGTATTGCGTGCCGTTAGCCTTGAATGACACTTTCGAGAGGGCTGTACGGAGGTCTAACTCACGGCGATAGTCAGTCACGCTGCTTGTTGGCAAGCCGATGTACTTCAGTGTGAGGCTGCCTAACGTTAGGTACTTCATGCCATGAGGTCCTTTGATAAATTGCTGGTCGATAATCTTCTCGGCTTCCTTCTCCTTGCCGTCGAAGATGAGGTTTCTCACCTCCCCAAGATAGTTCAGCGATGTGGTGCTGTTATTGTTGTGTGGTCCGCCCGACCAGAAGGTCTCTTCGTTCAGTTGAATCTCTTCTGTCTGTGTGCCGCCATACACCATAGCTCCCAAGTGGGAGTTGCCGATTGGCAGTGCTTCAAGCCAAATGTTGGCAGGAGTGTCGTACCAGAGTGTCTCCGTGTTGTCCTCCTGTGCTGACAGGCTTGCAGTTGTCAGTGCCACCAGCAGGGTCAGTGCCCATTTCTTCATACAAATCATATACGTTTTAGGTTTTAGTGTTTGTTGATTTCTTTTTCCCTTGCAAAGTTACCCTTTCTTGAGAGCCTGTGTTTGTTGGCATGTAACACATCTTTCTAAATTTGAAACGCTGTCTATCTATACATAGTGAGCACGGAAAGAAAACGCGGAGTGCGCTGTCTTTCCGTGCTCACTATGTGCCATGCGCTGTGCAAGGGCTGGCAGGGAGTTATTTCACGCTTTCCAAGAAGTCGCGGAGCTGTTCAGCATCCACATCGCCCATCTGGTACTCTTTCTCGGCATCGTCTTTCACCATCTTGAGCCAAAGGGCGTGGGCTTCTTCTGCCTCGCGGAACCAGTGGTCGCGGTCGATGAAGAGATTGCTGCCCTGCTGCTGCATGATAGCGTTGGCATACGCCTGTTCGTGCTGCTTGTAGTGCTGGTGAATCTGCTGGAGAATGTCGCACAGCTCGGTGGTGGTGCTGATGCCACCACGCTCGATGTCGCGCACCACGCTTTCGAGTTCGCTCTGTGGGGTCAGCATGCCCATCATGTCAACCCAACGCCCACCATTCGTCTCGTTGGTTTCAGTCGTGTTCTCTTGGAAACAATGGTAGAGGAAAAGCTTGATGGCGAGTTCGTAGTACTGTATGCCTTTGAGCAGTGCTTTCCGCTTGATGCGGCAACCGCCATAGGTGAAGACATCGGTGCTTTCGGGGTTTTGCTGCAAGAGTTCTTCGAGCAGGGCTTTGCCATCCAGCACCGATTGGATGATGTAGGGATTTGGGAAAGCATAATTGATGAGGTCGGTGCGTGCGCTGAGGGGGCGTTTGTCTCGCTTGGGCCATTTGCCCACATCGCGCCAAGTGCCTACCGTGCGGAGGTTGATGCCCGGCACGAGCCAAGTGTCTCGTCCTTCGGCGATTACATAGCTGAACGGGAGCTTCTGCACTTGTGGATGGTTCTGCACTTTACCCATCACCATCGAGAAGCTGCCGATATGGGCAGGCCAGAGGATGTGGCTGCCAGAGGCGGTCTTGCTGCCGCGGTCGAGCGTGCCCCAGTGGATAGGTCCCATCTTGTAGGCGTGGTTGCTCTGGTTGGTGCCTGAGCCTGCGTTGTAGAAAGAGAATGCGCCGCCAATCAGCAGGGTGCTCTTGTGGTGGCTGGTGGCGAAAGGACCGCAGAAAGCGGCACAGGACTCGCCGTTGTCCATATAGCTGTTGGCAAAGAAGACGGTGGCTTCGGCCGAGAAGCCTTTGCCGATGTGGACGGATTCGCCCACGAAACTGCAATACACCTTTGCGCCATCAATGATGCTTGCGCCTGCTGCCACCACGCTGTCTTCGATGATGACATCAGAGCCGATGAAGGTGGCTGCGTCGTCGGTGCTGAGGATGGTGCAGTTGCTGAGTTTGCAGCTGCCCTGCACCTCGCATCCCTCACCTATGCGTACATTATTCATCTCTTTCACGCCTACCACGCGAGAGTTGGAACCGATGTGGGGCGTTGACAATGTGGCGTTAATGGTGGCGAGTTCCTTCACTTTCGGGAAGTTAATCATGAGCCATGCTAACTGTGCTGTAAGCCCTTCAAAGATGACGATGTTGCCGTCGCCGCCCTCGTTGAGGATGGAGATTTCTGTCCCACAGCCAAAGGTGCTGCCCTCTTGGTTGGTGATGACCCCGATGTTTGCCACATAGCAGCGGTCGCCTATCTGGGTGTTGGAGATGTATCCGCGGATGTTCTCGATGAGGCAGTCGTCGCCGATGGTGACATTGCGCAGCACGGCATTGCGCACACAGCAGTGGCGGCGGAAGCCCTCTTCGAGTTCGACGGTTCCGTTCAGATTGCCGATTTCGTTATGCCCGTAGAGCATCACGTTGTTAAGGAACGAAGGCGCAAATCCTTCATCTACCAGTATGTCCGACCAGTCTTCGGCCCAACATCCATGCTCTTCCAACTGAGCGATTTCGTTTACTGTCAGTTCTCTCATTGTGTGTCCTTTTTTGGGGCGTCTTAGGTATTATTTATGTGGATTGCGGTTTATACGTCTTGGGCATTCACGCCCTCTTCGCTTGTGTCGTAGTCGTCGAACAAGAAGTCGTTGTAGGGATATTTCTGTACGTGCATTTCACGCACTTTCGCATAGAGCGTCTCTTTCAACGCTTCCACATTCTCGCGTTGGGTAGCCGAAATGAACAGACAGTTGTCGTTGAGCTTTGCCATCCATGTGCGGATAAGTTCGTCCAGCGGGATGTTCTCTTTCGTGCGTGGCGTGAGGTCGTCCAGCTCTTTCTCCACCCATGTGTAGGCATCAATCTTGTTGAAAATGATAATCATGGGCTTGTCCGCACAGCCGAGGTCTCCCAGCGTCTTCTCCACCACCTGAATCTGCTCCTCGAAGTCGGGATGGCTGATGTCAACCACATGGAGCAGGAGGTCGGCCTCGCGCACCTCGTCGAGCGTGCTCTTGAACGACTCCACAAGGTCGGTCGGAAGTTTGCGGATGAAGCCAACCGTGTCGGACAGGAGAAAAGGCAGGTTGCCAATGATGACCTTGCGCACGGTGGTGTCGAGCGTGGCGAAGAGCTTGTTCTCGGCAAAGATGTCGCTCTTGGCAAGGAGGTTCATGAGGGTGGATTTGCCCACGTTGGTGTATCCCACTAATGCCACGCGGATGAGCCGTCCGCGGTTCTTGCGCTGCGTCGTCTTCTGCTGGTCAATCTCCACAAGGCGTTGCTTGAGCAGGGAGATGCGGTGGCGGATGATGCGTTGGTCCATCTCCAACTGCGTCTCGCCAGGTCCTCTCAGCCCCACGCTTCCGCCCCGTTGGCGTTCCAAGTGTGTCCACAGGCGAGTGAGTCGGGGGAGCATGTACCGATACTGCGCCAACTCCACTTGGGTCTTGGCGGCAGCGGTCTGGGCACGCATGGCAAAGATGTCGAGGATGAGGCTGGTGCGGTCGAGTATCTTCACTTGCAGCACCTGCTCAATGTTGCGGATTTGCTTGGCAGAGAGTTCGTCGTCGAAGATGACCATGCCGACTGGTTGCGGCACATTCTCTTGCGCCAGTTGCTGGTTCTTGAGCAGTTTCTCCAGCTTGCGTTGACGCTTGCTCTTATGCTCAGATGCGTTCTCATTCTCCGTATAATCGTCCCCGTGACGCGCTTTCGTGCCCGTCACGATGCAGGCCTCGTATGGGCGTCCCAATGCCAACTGCTCTTCCCAATAGGCATCCACCTCGTCCTGCTTCTCCTTGATGAACTGCGCAATCTCTTCGAGCTTTCCCGTGCCTAAATAGGTGACACTGCTGGGACCGTTCATCTTCTGCGTATAGCGTTTGATGACCTTGGCTCCAGCCGTCTCGGCCAAAAACTCCAGCTCGTTCAGATATTCCTCCGTCTTCTTCTCGTTCTGTCGAGGTGTGATAAGGCCCACGATGACAGCCGTTTCCACCTTTGTCTCCGTGATGACAAATTGACCCCGCTTTCTTGCCGCTCGCTCCGCAGCATCCAAGCGAACTTGGTCACGCTCTTGTTCGTTTGTCTGTTCTTTCATTCAAATCTGATTTGATGATGCAAAGATATAATTTTTTACAGAAAAGAACCTCATTCCGACCGATTTCATCCCCAAAAGCATGAATAGTTTCTTGCTTTCTGTTAGAAATCAACCAAATATCTTGAACTTCTTTGACAACAAGCCATCATCGTCAGGCAAAGACCACACTGACCACACCAACCGAATCAAGGTGTCCCACCTCATCTTGTCCCGAACGGAAAGATTCGATGCACAAACAGAGCTTCCACCCTCACTCCTCGCCCCCATTTCTCACCCCCTTGAAATCCCACCAAAATCGATGTCCCCGACTCCGACCAATCGGAGTCGGGGACATCGGCAAGTCGGAGTCGGGGACTCCGATTTAGAGGCTGTGGAATCGCTCCACACCGAAGCACCTTTCTGCATACCTCAAACCTCCCCGTCTGAATACAAAAGTGCTGTTCTTCTCCCATGTTAAAGCGAAAAACGAAAAACGCCGTCGGTCTCTTCGTCACTCATACGAGCAACAAAGAGACCGACGGCGTTCATTGGATGTTCTTCCGTTCTTAGAAAATCTTATTTTGTATGCGTGGCAACAGTTCCACCACTTCTTTCTTTAAGGCTTTTGTATTGATTGCCTGCTGAAAATGGTCCAGCACATGCAAATCTGACCCGAAGAAACTGTAATACCCTTTTGCTAACAGCGCACAGGCTTTCTCTTGTGCAGGCTTGCCATACCCACCAGCCAAGGAAACGACATTCATTTGCAACTTCACGCCCTTGGAGTAAAGATTGTCGTAATCATTGTCGTCCATGTAGCGGTAACGCTCGGGGTGGGCGAGGATGGGCGTATAGCCAGCCTCCATGATTCGTCCAAGCGTGGCATGGAAATCAAGTGGCGGCTGATAGTAAGAGGTCTCCACCAGCAGATGGTCGCCTTTCGGACCAATGGGAAGGAGTGTGCCAGAGGCGAAACGCTCATTGAAAAGATTGTCAAGCATATTCTCTGCCGCAAGATTCAACTTCACAGGTCCTTGGTAAGCCTCGGTCAGTTCATCGTAGCGAGCGCGCAATTCCCCGGGAGTGTTAGGCATGTCTTCCATGATGTGTGGCGTGAGCCAAACCTCACGGATGCCTATCTTCTCGTAGTAGGCAAGTACAGCCAAGGAGTCTTGCATCGTCTCAATGCCATCATCTACACCAGGCAGGATGTGGCTATGCCAGTCGGTGGCGGCATTGAAAATGCCTGTATTAACTAATTTCTTTTTATTGTTGAAGAACAGCATACACTTATATGAATCTTAAACAAAAGAAGAGCACGTCAGCACATCAATCTTTTGAACGAATCGTTCAATCCATACCTAACAGGGATTTGAGTTGACCTTCCCGATACAGAACCCATGCGGAAGTCCCCAAGAATGCCAAGAGCATGATAATCAATACAATCTTGGTTCGTCCTGGTCCTGCTTTCTCCACTGGCACTGTCGCACTCTGCAAAGTGGTGAACGAAGGGGTTTCTTCCTGCACCTTTGCTTTGGCGGTCTGCAACTGTTGGGCTAACATATTGAAGTTGTTGAACTGCAGCTGCATCTCGTTCTCCAAATTGTTGAGTGTTGTGCGGTCTGTCTGATAAATCAGGTCCTGATTGGCATCGGCATACGTGGCATACTCCTCGCGAGCAAGGTCGTAGGCAACCTTTGCTGAATCGTAAAGATTTTGTGTGTAATCAAGGTCAACGCGTGCTTTCTTCGTGCGATAGGCAGTAATGAAATCCTGCAAACGTGAACGCACAGAGTCTGCCATCATAGCACAAATGAACGGGTCTTGGTCAGTAATAGAAATCGTAATGACCAACGTCTTGTCATCTACATCACATGTGATTATTTTTTCTAGCCCCTTGACAACCTCTGCTTGTTCCTTGGTCAACTGGAAAGGATTCACGACGTTAGCTGTGTCAGCGTCGTCTCCTGCAATCAGGTAAGCCACCCATCCAATCGTTCCCTTGATAGCACTTGACCACCACGGACTTTTTTGACCATTTGTCAAATAGTCGTAATAAGTCGTCACACGAGTGCTGTCCATCTTGTGAACGGGAATATCAAAGAGCGAAACCTTGAAGTCGGTCGAGTTGACCAAATCGGGATAAAGCGTAGGATTGAGCGCATCGGAACCAACTCCAGCACCACGCGCCCCCAACAGACTTCGCAATGCACTTCCGCCAAGCATAGACATAGAGGAACTTCCCCCAGACAATTCAGGGGCAAGTTGTACTTCGCATTGATAATAGTTGGGCAATGAGAGGACAATGATGCACGACAGGATGAACACGATGGGTAACACCTTGACATAAAGCCTTCTGTTATCTTTCAATGCCGCATAGATAGAAGTGAAATCAATGCCGCTATCCTCTTCTTCTATCTTCTCTATTTGTGTATTATCTACTAAGTCTTTCTGATTAGCCATAAGAATATCATTGTTTATTTGGTCAGATAAGAAATGAGAGCAACCATTGTAGCAAGAGGCGTAAGCACACTACCCAGTACCGCAAAGTTACTAAGGTCAACATTCTTCTTCTTTTTGCTTGGCACAAAAATCTGACTGCCTGGTTCTATCTTAGTATTACGACTCACTTTGTCCATCATTCCGTTTTGATACACGACGAACATCTTCTTCTTCTTAGCAGTTTCGCTGAATCCGCCTGCATTTTGGACATACCACTTATAGTTCTTTCCATCTACATAGGTAACGGTGTTGGGAAACTGGACATCACCAGCGATGGCTACTGTTCCATTATATTCAGGTATCTCAATCTGGTCATTTTCACGCAATACGATATCATAAGGACTGCCAGGATTAGCCAAAGCCTTTTCCAAATCAATACCAATCACATAAGTGTCCTTCAAGTCTATTTTGTTCCAAGCAATGGAGTCCTTTTCGGAAAGCGTGTTCGTAATGTTTTCCAACACGGCTGTCTTACGAATGCGTTCTTCCTCACTCATCTGGCGAATGAGACGTGCGCCTTTAATATAAGCATCGATAGTCACTCCTCCTGCCATTTGGATGGCATCTGTCAATCGCAGGTTCTTTTTCTCAAGCGTGAAAGCACCCTCGTAGTTCACTTCACCTGTAACAGTGATATTCTTAGGCATCACATAGCCAGGGCTGCGGCGTACATGCACCACATCGTAAGGTTTGAGGATGAACTGGCGTGCTTCGTTGACCACAAGTCCATCTTTCAGGTCAAATTGGAAAGTCTCGGAGATGTCACGAGTCTTCTCGGTAGAATAGGGGTCGTCGATACGACGGCTGACATCCACACGAGCTAACGATGCTCCATCACGCAAGCCACCTGCCTGTACAATAAGGTCTTCAATGGTTGTATTGTCAGCATATTGGTAGGTGCCAGGGGTCATTACCTCACCAGTGATAGTGAAGAAACGTTCCTTTCGCAATTCTTCTTGTGTTGGAATAAACACAACGTCCTCATTCTTCAATGGAATATCAGCGGCAGTACCATCCATAATGCCCTTCACATCGACAGGAATCACCTCTAAAGAGCGGTCTTCTTTCAATCTGTGGATGATAGCGTGGTCAAGGAAAGCATCCTCCGTCAATCCTGCCGCAGCCTGAATGAGGCTTCTGACAGAACAAACATCGCCGTTCAGATTGAACATGCCTGGGCGGAATACCGCACCCTTAATCTCTACCATGTTTTCATAACGGTTGAGAATGGCGTCAACCGACACAACATCACCATCATCCAGCGTGAAGGCGTTCATTTCAAATTCGTCTATGTTGTGTACAGTGTACCGTTCCCCTGTCTGTCGAACAAGGCGAACCATCTTCTTGTAAGCGTCGCCCGTAAAGCCACCAGCATATTTAATCAATGTGCCAACGGTCTCGCTCTTGCGCATTTCGTAGTACATGGGGCGTTTCACATTGCCTGTGATACCTACGAGGCACTCGTAAGGGTCAACCTGAATGACATCGCCGTCCTGCAACATCACATTGCCAGCTAAACGCCCGTTGAGAATGTATTCATAGATGTCAACCACCGTCACCAAACGTCCGTTGCGATATACTTTCACATTACGCAGAGTACCCAACTGATTGATACCTCCTGCACGATAAAGAGCGTGGAACACAGTGGCAAAGGCCGAAAGTTGATAAGTACCAGGAGTCTTCACCTCGCCCATTACATTGATCATGATGGTGCGTGTCTGCCCCAGTGTCAGCCGCACATCCGAAGTGGAATAATGTGCCCCCACAGTAGAGCGAATCTTCCTTTGTGCTTCAGACACGGTAAGTCCGTTCACAGCCACTGGACCCACATTTGCTACAGTGATAGTGCCTTCGGGAGAAACTGTGTATATAAGTGTTTTCTGCGAAGCACCATAAATGTCAATAACAAGCTGGTCGCCAGGCCCCAGCACATAATTCTGCGGCGTGGCAAGGTTCATGTTTGGCTCAAACGAAAGCGCACGCTGGTTGAAGATGTCACGACCGAAAACGCGCTTACCTGCTGCCTCGCCTTGAACATCTTGGGTAGCCAAAACGTCACGTTCAGCCTCGGCATGCTCTTCTGCCGCATCTTGATACACTTCACCCGTTGTGCCGCGCTGTCCTGTGGTCACCTCTTGTGTGGTAGTACCATCGCCATTTCCCTGCATACGATTCACGGCTATTGGTACACTGCCATCAGTTGTGGTTGCCCCCCCCTTGGTTTTCATCTGCTCCTCGTATTGGTTTCGGATGCGGCGAATCTGTTCTATCTGTACGCCACGCTGCATTAACTTCGTGACAATCTGTGACTGGCTGGTACCAATCTTGGTCTCGTTACGCACAAAATCCATGACTTGAGTGTCCGACATCTGACCAAACGCACTCACGATTGCAGCCAAACTGAGCATGACTGCCAATAGACTTCTTTTCATTTTAATATACACCTTGTTATTTGTTTTTTTTACGTTCTCAAATGCGTGCCATACTTTGAGATTGGTTGGCGCACAATACACTCATCCGTTGCAAAGTTATAACTTTTTCTCCTTATTTGTGTTAGATGCTGATTTTTTTTCAAAAAAAACGAAAAGAATGGCGTGTTTTTTATGCTGTTTGACACCGACCGTATCCATCACAGTGGTGTCGTGCAACCGTTTTGTGAAGTTGTTGGTTATGTAGTTATACCTCTTGCTGTTTTCATCAATATGGTTGTCTCGTGTGAAGTGTGCTTCCACAGCCTCTAAATCGGAGTCCCCGACATCGGTCGGTCGGAGTCGGGGACACCGATTGACCGATGTCGGGGACATCGATTTTGGGGGATATTTTAGAGGGTGAGAAATAATAGGTGTGGGGTGAGTTTTGGGGAGTTTACCGGCACTGCTTCAATTCCTCTTTCAGCTGGCCTCGGGGGATGCCGAGTTCGATGGCTCGTTCAAAGTCTTTTTTTGCAAGGTGTTTGTGGTTTTCCGTGAGGTGGAGGTAGGCACGGGTGAGGACGAGGTTGCGGTTCTCGGGGTCGATGTTGAGGGCTTTGTCCAGGTCTATGATGGCAAGCTCTGGCTGTCCTGCTTCTGCCTCTATCTCGGCACGGATGGAGTAGAGTTCGGCTGTGTCGGGGTATTGGTCGATGAGGACGGAGAGGCGCGATAGGGCTTCTTGGGGCTTTCCCGCGTTTTGATAGAGGAGGGCGACACCGAGCAGGGCGGCATAGTTGTCGGGTTGGAGGGTGAGCAGACGCTCATAGTCGGCTTGGGCGCTGAGGTAGTCGCGGTGTTGCTGATGGATGTAGGCGCGGTTGAGCAGGGCATCGGCGTGGTTGGGGTCGATGTCGAGCATCTTGGTGTAGTTCATCAGTGCTTTGTTGAGGTTGCCCAAAGAGAGGTAGAGGTCGGCCTGTGCCTTGAGGATGGGGAGGTTGAGTGGGGCGATGCCTAAGGCCATGTCGTAGCTGGCGAGTGCCTTGATGGGGATGCCTTGTGCCACTTGAACGTGGGCTATGTTGGCGTATGTGAGGGCGTTGCGGATGTCGTCGGGCGAGAGGCGGAGTGCCTGACGGAAGTGTTCAATGGCTTCGTCGTATTGTTGGGCTTGTGCGGCTGCCAAGCCTTGCTCAATGCACGTCTCGTAGGTCTGGGCGGAGGCGAGCGGTGTGAAGTGTAGGATGCAGCATAGGGCTATCGCCTTGCTGAGTGTGTGGCTGTTGCGCCTGTTGCGTGTTGCAGCGGGCATGGGGTCAGTATGCAGGGCGGTATTTGTCTTCTTTTTCATCGTCGAGCATGGAGAGGTAGGAGTTGTAGCGGCTTTCGGCAATGTCGTGGCGTTCAACGGCTTCGATGACGGCGCAGTGTGGCTCGTGGGTGTGGGTGCAGTTGTTGAAGCGGCAGTCGGCCGAGAAGTGGAAGATTTCTTTGAAGTAGTGGCTGACTTCCTCTTTCTTCATGTCGAAAGTGCCGAAGCCCTTGATGCCGGGGGTGTCGATGATGTAGCCGTCAGCACCCACTTCGTACATTTCGGAGAAGGTGGTGGTGTGCTTGCCTGTGTTGTAGGCATCGCTGATTTCGTTGGTGCGCAGGTGGAGGTGGGGGAAGAGGACGTTGATGAGGGTCGATTTGCCCACGCCGCTGTTGCCCGAGAGGAGGGTCGTCTTGCCTTGCAACAGGGCTTTCAGTTCTTCCACGCCTTCGCCTGTCTTAGCTGAGATGCGATGGCAGGGGTAGCCAATGGTCTCGTAGAGGTTGATGACACCATCGAGATAGTCCTTCCACGTCTCGTCAATCAGGTCTATCTTGTTGAAGATGAGCGTGACGGGAACGCTGTATGCCTCGGCAGAGGCTAAGAAGCGGTCGATGAACTGGAGGGGCGTTTCGGGTTGCTGGATGGTGACAATGAGGAAGCATCTGTCGATGTTGGCGGCGATGATATGCGACTGTTTGGAGAGGTTGGTCGATTTGCGGATGATGTAGTTCTTGCGGTCGTCCAGCTCCACGATGAGGCCTTGTCGCGCCTGTTCGATGTTGGCATCCACCTCCTGTGGCAGGAAAGTCACCTTGTCCCCAATCGCCACGGGGTTGGTGGTTCTGATACCACGAATGCGGAAGTTGCCTTTGACCTTGCAGTCAAAGACCTCTCCCGCATCCGATTTGACGGTGTAGCTGTAACCTGTGTTGCGTATGACGAGTCCGTGCATCACACAGTCATAATCTCCTTGTTCTTGGCTTCGAGCATCTCATCTACCTTTTTGATGTACTTGTCGTGAGCCTTCTGAACCTTGTCCTCGTAGTCCTTTTCCACGTCTTCAGGCGTGCCTGTCTTGACGGACTTCTTCAGCTTGTCGATGGCATCGCGGCGAGCGTTGCGCACGCTCACCTTGGCGGTCTCTGCCTCTTTGGAACACTGCTTGGTCAGGTCCTTACGGCGTTCCTCGGTGAGGGCAGGAATACCGAGACGGATAATCTCTCCGTTATTCTCAGGCATGATGCCTACAGGCGAGTCGATGATGGCTTTCTCGATGACCTTGAGCATCGACTTCTCCCAAGGCTTGATGGTGATGCTGCGTGCATCGGGCGTGTTGAGCGATGCCACGTTGCTCAGGGGCACCATGCTGCCGTATGAATCCACGCGCACTTCGTCCAGGATGTGTACGTTGGCACGTCCTGCACGAATGCGGCTGAGGGCTTCTTCCAGATGCATGGCTGCAAACTCCATCTTCTCCTCAGCGTCTTCCAAATACTTTTTTACGTCTTCCATCTTGTTGTGGTGTTAAGTTAAAATTCTATTGTCATCTGCGAGTGTCCCTCCGCGTTGTTCTTGTCGAAGCAGAAGTGCCCACGTTTGCCCGTCACGTACCGATAGGGCGAATCCGCTTTCTTGCTTTCGGCACGGAGAAACCAGTAGATTTCTTTCCACGCCTCCTCGTAAGAGTGCCCTTCGTTGAAGAGTTGCGGCTCCATGTTGCAGATGTTGCGAACGATATGGCTTATGCGCAGACCTTCTTTGCCTGCCTCTATCAGCAGTCTTTGTAGATTCGGCTCAAACCAGCGCATTGTTGTGCTTTTATTTCAGAATGGTGCATCCCTCGCAGGGTTTCAGCTGCTTGAAGAAGTCGTTGCCCTTGTCATCGACGAGGATGAATGCAGGGAAGTCTTCCACTTCAATCTTCCAGATAGCCTCCATGCCTAATTCGGGGTACTCCACGCATTCGATGCCCTTGATGCTCGACTGTGACAGCACCGCTGCCACACCGCCGATGGTGCCGAGGTAGAAGCCGCCGTGCTTCTTGCACGCTTCTGTCACCACATCGCTGCGGTTGCCCTTCGCTATCATCACGAGCGATGCGCCATGGTCTTGGAACTCATCTACGTATGGGTCCATGCGGTTGGCGGTCGTTGGCCCCATCGAACCGCAAGGGTAGCCTTCTGGTGTCTTGGCAGGGCCTGCGTAGAGCACGGGGTAGTCTTTAAAGTATTGTGGCATGTCTTCACCAGCGTCCAGACGTGCTTTCAGCTTCGCATGGGCGATGTCGCGCGCCACGATGATTGTGCCTTTCAGGTTCACGCGGGTCGAAACGGGGTATTTCGTCAGTTCGGCGCATACCGCATCAATGCCTTTGTTCAGGTCAATCTCGATGCCCTTGCCGCCTTCGCCCGGACGACGATATTCTTCGGGGATGAGTTCTGATGGGTTGCTATCCATGACTTCAAGCCACACACCGTCCTTGTTGATTTTAGCTTTGATGTTGCGGTCGGCAGAGCATGAAACGCCCATGCCGATGGGGCAAGAAGCACCATGGCGAGGCAGACGAATCACACGGATGTCGTGGACCAGATACTTGCCACCAAACTGTGCGCCAAGACCAATCTTGTAGGCTTCCTTCAGGAGCTTCTCTTCCAAGTCAACATCACGGAAAGCGCGCCCTGTCTCGTCGCCTGTTGTAGGCAGTGAGTCGTAGTATTTGATGGAGGCGAGCTTCACGGTCAGGAGGTTCTTTTCTGCTGATGTGCCACCAATCACGAAGGCGATGTGGTAAGGCGGACAAGCCGCAGTGCCGAGGCTCTTCATCTTCTCCACGAGGAATGGGAGCAGCGTGCCCTCGTTCTGAATGGTCGCCTTTGTCATGGGGTAGAAATAGGTCTTGTTGGCAGAGCCGCCACCCTTGGCTACCATCACAAAGCGGTATTCAGCCCCCTCTGTGGCCTCAATGTCAATCTGTGCAGGGAGGTTGCACTTGGTGTTCACCTCGTCGTACATGTTCAGTGGTGCGTTCTGCGAGTAGCGCAAGTTGTCCTGTGTGAACGTGTTATAGACACCGCGTGACAAAGCCTCCTCGTCCTCAAAGCCTGTCCATACCTGCTGTCCCTTCTCACCGTGAATGATGGCGGTGCCAGTGTCTTGGCAGAAAGGCAGGATGCCCTTGGCTGCCGTCTCGGCATTGCGCAGGAACTGGAGTGCCACATACTTGTCGTTCTCCGTGGCCTCAGGGTCGCGGAGTATCTTTGCCACTTGCAGGTTGTGCTCGCGGCGCAGCATGAACTCCACGTCGTGGAACGCTTGCTGAGCCAGCAGTGTGAGTGCCTCGGGCGACACTTTCACGATTTCTTTTCCTTCAAACTCGCTGACGGAGATGCCCTCCTTTGTCAGCAGTCGGTATTCCGTTTTGTCCTGTCCCATTTGGAACATGGGTGCATACTTAAATTCAGGTGCTTGAGCCATAGTGATGTTAGAGATTATGGGTTGTTTATTGCGTATTTGTTGCAAAAGTAATGGTTTTCTTCGACACTGCCACAAGAAATGTGGAAAATCTTACTAACTCCGTGTAAGATGGGCTTTTCGCTTGGTGAGGTAGGAGAGGCTCTCGCGCAGAATCTTGGCTTTGAGCAGCCACAGGATGGCGAGGTACAGAACCGCGGCGACCACCATGCGAGTGAGCAGCAGAAGAAGCTGGTGTTCGATGGGGCGTGTGCATATATAAGTGAGTCCCATTACCACGGTGGCAATCAGTACAAACGGCAGGATGTCCTTGAGCACTGCCCAAAGGCTCAGGCGAATCTCTTTCCACAGGAAGAAGTGCCACAGGAAGAGCCAAGTGATGTAGATGACCACATAGCTCACTACCATAAGGCGAATGCCCGACAGCGTGTGGGATAGCATGGCAAGCGAAAGACCCGTCGCCGTCTCGTGTAACGATGGGATGGGCATGCAGAACGACAGTTTGAAGAACTTGACCGCGCACAGGACACCCAGCACGATGAGTCCTTGCGAAAGAATGTTCCACATATAGACATCGGAGCGGCTTCTGCTAATCATGAAATTGGAGTAGAGCGTCGTGATGGGCATGAAAGCACCTGCGACACACAACAGTTGCATCAGTTCGGCACTGGGCAACCATTCCTCGCCCGCCAGCACCACGATGAACTCGGGTGCGACCAACGCCAAGCCGAACATGGCGGGGAAAGAGATGAAACTGGTGAAACGCAGCATCTTGCGGAACACACGCTGCAAACGTCCCACGTCGTTGCCCACTTGTACGAACATGGGTTGCGCCACGCCCTGCACCATGCCGATGATGAGCTGGCTTCCCATCTTGTTCCACTTGTCAGCCTGCGTATAAACACCCACTTCGTTCTTGGTGTAGAAGTAGCCGAACACGAAGGTGAACACGCTGTTGTTGAAACAATTAAAGAGATTCGTGATGAGCAGTCGGCACGAGAAACCAAACATTTCGCGGATGGGACGGAAACTGAACTTGAACGACGGCTTCCATCCAGAATAGTGCCAACTGAGGATGCTAATCATCGCCACATAGACGGTGTTTTGGGTGGGGATGCTCCAATAGCCCATACCCCGTTTTGCCAGCATCCATGCCATCAAGATGCCCACAGTGCCTGCCACCAGCAAAGAGACCACGCTGATGATGGCTTGTTCCTTGACTCTGAGCTGCTTGAACAGGATGGCGCGTGGCGTGATGGAGAAGCTGGCTACGAAGAAGCCGATGAAGGCATAGCGCGAGAGCCACAACAATTCAGGCTCGTCAAAGAAATCCACGATGAGGGGCGCACAGAAAAAAAGCACGATAAACAGGCACAGGCTCATGGTGATGTTGAACCAAAAGACAGCGTTGTAATCCATGTGTGTGGCATTCTTCTTGTTGGTCAATGCCGCAAGGAAACCGCTCTCTTGCAATGCGGCGGCAATGGTCGAGAAGATAGCCACTTCGCCAGCCAAACCATAGTCGGCTTTGGTCAGCAAGCGAGCCAAGATGATGCCGCACACCGCATTTAGCAGTTGCATGGCACCGTTGTTGATTGCTCCCCACAGAAACCCTTGCGCTGCCTTGTCTTTCAGGTCAGTTGTACACATAGATGTCCTCTCCGTTGTAGGTGATGTGGTATCGGTATAGCCCGCGTTTGGTCAGGGGTGGGTTGTCCTCATCAATCTGGTAGATGACCCCGTAGTTGTTCATGTCGTAGGTGGTGCCGCATTTGGCGCAATAGGCATAACCGTCACCAGAGAGTGTGAGACGGCGGTCTGTGCGGTCGCAAATAGGACAGGCGAGGTCATAGCAGAGCGTCTCGCCGAAGTAGTTGGTACCAACGATGAGTCCTCCCAGTCCGAAGCCGAAGTTTTTGCTGAGGGCATCAACCATGTAGTCAGTGGAGCTGTTGGCACTGGCCATCGTCACTTTCGTCACACCGTTTACTATATGTTTGCGGATGCTGGCAAACTGTCCGAGGGTGCCCATCACATGGAATAGCTCTGTGTATTGCAGTACATTGAAACGACAGAATACATACTCACGTTGGGAGTATGTACTGGTGGCTTCGTCGTTGGAGCATCCGCAGAGGCAGACCAGTGCAACGATGCCCAGCAGGAGACGTGCTTTCAGAACCATAAGTCAGGTTTATTGATGATATTGTCGATGCGTGCCGTCTCTTCCTCGTTGAAAGTGAGGTTGTTGAGCGTGGCGAGGTTGTTCTCTAATTGTGCTACCGACGATGTGCCGATGATGCAACTTGTCACTCGCTCGTCCGCCAACACCCAAGCCAATGCCATCTGAGCGATGCTCTGTCCACGCTCCTCGGCAATGGCAGCCAGTTGCTTCACTGCCTCCACTCGTTCAGGCGTCACTTGGCTCTGTTGCAGGAAACCTGTGCTCTTGGCAGCACGGCTTCCTTCGGGAATGCCGTTGTTGTACTTGCCTGTCAGCAGCCCCTGAGCCAGCGGCGAGAAGCAGATGATGCCGCTGCCATTGTCTGCGGCTATCTGGAAATTGTTGTTCTTGGCTTTGGGGTCGAACATCGAGCTGCGGTATTGCGAGAGCAGGCAAGGCACATGTGCCTCTTTCAGAATGTCATAGCACTGCTGCTGCAACGCTGGCGGATACTTCGAGATGCCTACATATAACGCCTTTCCCTGTCGCACAATGTCAATCAGTGCCTGCATCGTCTCCTCCACGGGTGTAACCCCGTCATACCGATGGCTATAAAAGATGTCGAAATACTCCAGCCCTGTCCGTTTCAGGCTTTGGTCACAGCTTGCCATCAGGTTCTTGCGACTGCTGCCTGTGCCATACACCCCTTGCCACATGTCGTGTCCTGCCTTCGACGCAATGAACAGCTCGTCCCGATGGCTTGCCAGCTGGTTCTTCAAGATTCTGCCGAAGTTTATTTCTGCCGACCCTGGCACAGGACCATAGTTATTTGCCAAGTCGAAGTGGCAGATGCCCGCATCGAAAGCCCTCACCACCATCTGTGTGGCGGTCGAGAAGTCATCCACGCTCCCGAAGTTGTGCCACAAGCCGAGTGACAGCACGGGGAGCTGCACTCCTGAGTGTCCACAATACTTATAAATCATTGTTCAAGTCGCTTTTTGAGGAAATGGAACACACCCACATTCGTTGGTGTTAGTCGCAAAGGTACAACTTATTCCCTAATCCTCAAAATTTTCCATCAGGATTCTACTTGAGCTGCTCCAGCAAGTGTGCCAGTCCTTCGAGGTGTCGCGCATCCACCTCCAAGTCGAGTATATTGCCCTCGCGGTCGAAGAGCTTGTAGGTGGGGAAAGCGTGGACACCGAGGAAGCTCTCCACAGCACTCTGCTGCTCGGGAGGAAGGTTGTAGTGCGCCACGTTGTCGCCCGTGACGTTGTACTCCTTGATGACATTCTTCCAAGCCGCGTCCTCGCTTCGGTTGGCAAGATAGAGATAGGCGAGATCGAAGTCCTTCAGCCGTTCGTATTCCTCCTGCGAGTTCGCGAGGGCGGTTTTGCAGGGACCGCACCATGTGCCCCAAATGTCGAGCAAGACGAACTTACCTTTGTACGGTTCCATCAGCTTGCGGAGTATCTTCTCGCCGTCGCTCATTCCTGCAATGTCGTCGGACGACTTCAAGTTCTTCCGCAGCTTCATGATGTCGCCCTGCTGTATGGCGATGTACTTGTCGTTCTGTGCCTTGACAAGGGCGAGGGCGG
>CAMWJL010000004.1 GCA_947174565.1 uncultured Prevotellaceae bacterium
ACGATTAACTATCTATAAGTCTCGGCCTGGTTTCAGCCCTGCGGCATCGTCGAAGGTGAGGATGGCGTTGCAGAGGGTGGCGGCGAGGTTGGAGCCGCCTTTGCGACCTTCGACAATGATTTTGGGGATGTCCACGAAAGGTTTCACCATGTGTTTCGACTCCTTGACATGCACGAAACCGACGGGTGCGGCGATGATGCCAGCAGGGTGGCTCTTGCCCTTGCGGATGAGGTCGCAGAGTTCCATCAAGGCGGTGGGCGCATTGCCGAAGGCGAAAAGTGCGTCGGGATGCTCCTCCACAGCGAGACGGATGCCGGCTTGTGTCCTTGTGATGCCCAGCGAGGTTGCCATTTCTGCCACGCGAGGGTCGCTGAGGTAGCATTTGGTCACGATGCCGAGGCGTTGCAACGCTCCCTTGCGGATGCCGCTGGTCACCATTGTCACGTCTGTCACGATGGTCGTCAGCGTGCCGTCCTTCACCTTATTATATAGTGCTGTCACAGCCCCATCGTCGGTGTGGAGGATGTTCTCCATGTCGAAGTCGGCGGTGGTGTGGATTGCGTGGAGGAGTGCCCACAGGTGGTCGAGTGGATAATCTTGGCGGTGAAGCTCTCTGCGGATGGTGCGGAAGGACTCCATCATGATGAGCTGCCCCTTCTTCTCGTCGCCTTCCACCAACGGGCGGTAGTAGCCTCGGGGGGTGATGAAGGTGTCGTTCCAGTTGTAGGACTGGGAGTTGCCGATGAGGATGACGGTGAACATATCCACATCCTCGGGGTCGAAAGCCCCCAGCGTGGTGAGGGTCACTGCTTGGTCGGGTCGTCCGGCTTGCCGCACAAACCCCACGGGGGTGTTCTCCGACCTTCCCTCCGAGAGAAAGACCTCCTTCAATCTGTGCAGTTGCCAGTAGCGACCGTGCGACTTGGGGTTATAGACAGCCGTCACAAAGTCGCCGATGGCAGCGGCCCTGATGCGGCGTTCGATGACTTCCCAAGGGGTCATGAGGTCGGAGAGCGAAATGACGCAGAAGTCGTGACCGATGGGCGCACCGAGCAGGGAGGCGGCTTTTTGGAATGCCGAGATGCCAGCCAACGGTGTCACTTCCACGTCGCTGTTGCGCTCGCGCTTCATCTCGTAGATGAGGGGTGTCATCCCGTAGATGCCAGCATCGCCCGAGGAGATGACCACAACGGTTTTGCCCTCCTCCGCTAATTGGAAAGCTTGCTCGGCACGTTCGCGTTCATGCTTCATGCCCGTGTCGATGCACTCGCACCCTGCCTTCAGATAGGGCGTAATGAACTGAAAGTAGTATTTGTAACCGACGACGGCATCGGCCTCTTTGACCGCGTTGATGACGGCTGGCGTGATGTCGTCAGGACCTCCTGGTCCGATGCCTGCAACGATAATCTTTTTCATACGATGGCAAAGTTAGTGATAATTTCGATACGCACCAAGTGCTTCCTTGTTTTATCTCTTTTCCCACCTCTCAAAGGGGGCTTTCATGGACAAAAAGAGGTCTGAGTCAGACCCCGTTTAGGGTGTGACTCAGACCTCAAATAGGGTGTGACTCAGACCCCTTTTCGGGGTCAAAAAACATTGTTTTAGCGATTATTTCTTGAACTTGACTTTAAGACCGACAGTGAGCATTCTGCCCGGATTGTAGAGGGCGAATTTGCGCGTTGACGAATCAATGCGGTTGTCTGTCTTGTCGAAGATGTTGTCGATGCCGATGCTTGGCTCGATGAGTGCCCACTTCGTGCAGTCGAACGTGTGGGTGGTGTTGAAGTTCAGCACACCGTAGCCTGGTGCATTTTCGTGCGTCGCGGTGTAGTAGGTCTTCGACTGGAAGCGTCCGTTCAGGTTGGCGTTGAGCGCATACCGTCCCCATGCGTGGTGGTAGTTGAGTGCCACGGTGGCAGCGTTGCGGATGCTGCGCTCCAGTGTGCTCCACTTCCCGTCGCTTTGGGTGCGGGCGTAGGCGTAGGCGTAGTTGGCGGAGAGATTGAAGCCGCGGAAGAGGTTGGCAGAAATGTTCACCTGCATGCCCTTTACGTCCCCCTTGTCGCTGTTGCGGTAGAACGAGTATCTCTCCAGTTTCTCAGCCTCTTCGGGCTTCATTTCAGGGAACTCCTGCTGCAAGTGGGCGAGCGTGGCTTCATCTACAGGCACGTCTTGGCGCACCACCATGTTGTTGATGCGGTTGATGTAGCCTGTGACACTGACCACTAACATGTCTGTGTGGTACTCGGCGTTGAGGGCAAAGTAGTTGCTCTTCTCAGGTTTCAAGCCCTGATTGCCGAAGATGATTTGGGGTTTGCCGCGATTGACGTTGTAGTAGTGGTAATACAGTTCATCCAGTCCTGGCGCACGGAATCCGGCTGAGTAGGTGGCGCGGAAGTTGAACGCACCAGGTGAAAACATCAGTGTGGCCTTGGGCGTGAGCTGGCTGCCTGCCGTCTGGTGGTCGGTGTAGCGCGCTCCCACCGTGGCGGTCAGATGGCGCAGCAGCTGGTGCTCGTGCTGACCGTAGAGGGCAAACTGGTGTACGCTCTCATCAATGCTGCCCGAGGTGGCATTAAGTTGGTCGGTGCGCCAATTCGCTCCCACAATGGTGGTGGAGTTCTTCATCAGCCCGAGGATGCCTTTGAGGTCGCCCTCGTAGGCGTGCTGTTGTTTCGACCGCACGAAGTCACCCACCTTGTTGGTCTTGGTCTCCACATCGTATTCTTTGCCGTAGCTGAAGCGGTCGGACGTGAAGGCTGCCTGTAACGAGTTCTTCGGTGTGAACTTGTAGATGCCCCCCGCATTCCAGCGCACTCCCTTGTACCGCATTTCATAGTCAGTACCGCCCTGAATGTCAGTGCGTGAGTTGGGGCGGTCTGTTATCTTATAGGAGTAGTCGAAACCAGCATTGAACGCCAGTTTGTTGGTGGGTGAGTAGGTGAACTTCTGTCCCACAATGTTGGAGCGGTAGCCTGTGAACAGAGGAGCAATCGACGGTTCGGTCTCGGTGGTAGAACCTTTCTTGTACTCCAATCCGTTGATGCGGTAGCTGTCAGCGCGGTCGTGAGTGAAGGACGTATAAGAGCCGAATCCGTGGGTGAAGATGTCGAGTGTCACGGCTTCTGTCAGCTGCCCCTTGCCCGAAACGTGTGTGTCGTTGGTCACGCTGACGAGCTGCTGCGTGGGCTGGTCAGTGATGATGTTGATGACACCTGCGATGGCATCGCTGCCGTAGAGCGACGATGCGGCACCGTCAAGCACCTCAATGCGCTTGATGCGCGAGAAGTTGATGCGGTTGAGGTCCACATTGTTCGAGATGTCGCCCGAGAGCTTTTGTCCGTTCACGAGGATGAGGATGTACTTGTTTCCCAGTCCGTTCATCCGCAGGAACGAACCCATGGAGGAGGGTGACATCGACACCTGCGGCATCATGCGAGTGAGGGCAGCGTCTAAGGTGCTGATGCCCTGCTCATACATCTCTTGGGCGGAGAGCACACGCACAGGGGTGGCGGTGGCTTTGAGCCGTTGGTGATGTCCCGAGCCTGTCACGACCACGGGGTTCAGGTCGTAGGTCTTGATGGTGGCGGTGGTGTCACGGCGTTCCATCTTGTGTACCTGAGCGAAAGCGGCACTCCCGCATGAGAGTGCCGCTAAGAGAAACACTTCTTTTCTCATTATAATAAAGTCTAACATTGAAATGGAAAATGGAAATGTTTATTCTTCTGGATACATAGAGTGATAGTAATCAACAACTTCGGCCTCTTGGGTGTGCTGGATGTAGATGCGGCGGATGTTGTCATACTCAAGCAGACCCTTCACGAGCGCGTCTGCTCCCTCGTCGGTGTAATAGGGGTCTTCCTCAATGGTGTACCCCAGATGCTCGAAGTACTTTTTCCAGCTGACATCTTCTGCCTCGTCCTCTGTCTGAGTGGCCATATCTGCCTCCCATTCATCGTCATCGCCAGCCATGTCGTTGTGGGCGTGGTCTCCTGCAATCGACATGAGGGGAGCGCAGAACACTTTGCCTGCGGTGATGTCTGCCTCTACCATGCGGTTGTGTACCTGCACCTTGAAGTTGTCTGCCATATCGACGGTGCCCACGAAGTAGTTGGGGTTGATGTCTTGAAGGGCAGTTTCGAGCTGTGTGTAGCGCACGTTTGCCTTGTAGGTGTCGTATTCGTCGGGGTTGCCGTGACCCATGAGGAGCATGGCGCCTTGGTTAGCATAAGCGCGCAGGTTCTCATCCAGTGCCGTAGCCAAAGTGGTAGCGTCATCCTCTGTGTACATGAGCGGCATGCCCAGTTTCAGTGTCATCTGTGACAGGTATTCGTCGTCGAGGTCTCCGTTGGAGTTGTTGCCAAAGTCCTTCATTGCGTTCACCACTCGGCTGAACTCTTCACCAGGAATCACCTGCATGGATTGCACGATGATTTCGCTGTACTGCACACGACCGAAAGCTTCCAGCCAGTACTTCGGCTCGTAGAAACTGCGCTTGTCGGTGTTCTCGCCAGCGGCTGCACGGTTGATGCAGATGGCGGAAGAGAAGGAGAGATATACATCGTAGTCGGGGAACTCGGCTTGGTATTCTTCAACCGTGTTGTCGAAAGCGTCGTAAGCTTGCTGCCATGTAGAGCCGAATGCCACGAGCAGGATGGCTTTGTCGTGCTTTTTCTGGTTTTTCACTGTGGAGTCAACGGCGCGCTGGTAGCGTTCCATGTTGGATACAGGGTCTGCTGCGTCGTCGTCATCGCTGCATGCGGTGAAGCTCACCGCTGTCATGAGGGTCGCTGCCATCATGAGAAACTTAATTGTCTTCATCATTGTTACGATTTGATAAATTAGACTTTATTTTGTTGATTAACTTTTTACCTTGACTGAAGCGCACTGACAGTGTGGCATAGAAGGTGGTGCCAGGCGTGTTGGTGCCGAGGTGGAGACCATGGGGCGTGCGATCTACATAATTAAAGATGTTGTCGATTCCTGCTTCCACGCGGTAGTTTAGGTGGCGGCTGTTGCCGAGGGTGTGGGTGGTGGAGATGCGCCAAAGGTTGTATCCCTTGCCGTCGCCATCGACTTGATAGTATCGCTTGCTCGACATGCGCCCATAGATGCCGATGCCCAACTGGTAGGTGGGGACGAAGCGGTGTTCCCATGTGGCGAAAAGGCTGCCTTTATGGTGAGCCATGCCGTCGATGACAACGCGTATCAAGCGGTCATGGTTGGTGTCATAGACGTGTGCGTCGGTGTCGAGATAGCTGTAGCTGATGCCGCCTGTCCACTCCTTGTGGGAGTAGCGGAGACTCACATCCACGCCACAGGTGCGAGCGTCCTCCATGTTCTGATAGCGTCGCACTTTGCTGAGCATCTCGCCGTATTGCTGACGGTATATCTCGGGGGCTTCCGTGCGAGGGATGGTGACCAGCGCAATCATGTTCTCCACCTTGTTGTAGTAGCCTGATACGGTGACGTTCATCCCCTTGTGGTTCCACTCGCCGCTCATGGAGAAGTAGTTGGAGGTTTGTGCCTTTAAGTCTTTGTTGCCCAAATACATGATGACGGAGTTCATCTCGCGGATATAGCGGTAGTTCATCTCCTTCAAGGAAGGGGACTTGAAGCCTTGGCTCCATGTGGCACGCAGCCTCACATCGCCCATGCTGACCATCGCTGAGACTTTGGGTGTCAGCCGCCATCCGAATCCCTCGTTGCGGTTCAGCCTTAGACCGCCTGTCAGGTGCAGCCATCGGAGCATGCCCCATTCGTCCTGCACATACAGGGCTTCGGTGTTGTCGCTCGCTGTCCTGTCAGCCAAACTGGTAGGGGCTTTCAGATAGTCGTACCGCGCTTCGATGCCTGCACTCAGTCGTTGCTCGAGAGGCAGGGAGAAGACTCCTTTCAGGTGTGCCATCGTGCGTTCTTGGTTGCTTTGTAGCAACTTCTGCCCAGCAAAGTAGGGGAAGTCGAGAATGAGCTTTCCGTCTGCGTCGAACCCTTCTGCCAAGGTGGTGGAAGTGAATGAGTGGTAGTAGGCGTGCTTGTTCCAATCAATGTCCAGCGTGATGACATCGCCAGCATGGGTCTTCCATTGTCCGCCCACCGTCGCCGATGCGTTGCGATATGTGAGGTCGAACGTCTTCACGTCATACTTGGGGTATTTCCCTTTCGGACGATGGATGCCCTTGCCGTAGATAGAGCCGTTGGCGTAGAACTCACATTGTTTGGACGGGGTGAAGGTCAACTGCTCCGACACCTGCCAGCTGGTGTGCTCGTTCACGGTCTTGTTGCGTGAGTCAGTGATGGGGATAGTGCTGCTGGGCGTATATTCTGTGCCTGTGTTCTGCCATCCGTCGCTGTGCTGTAACTGGAAGTTCGTGTAGCTCTTCCACTTGCCCCATGCTAATGCCACGCCATTGTGTTGGCGGAGGTCGTTGTAGCTGCCATAGCGTGTGGTGTTCTCCGCCATGAGGCCTTCGTTGTGCTTCTTCGTGATGATGTTCACCACGCCAGCGATAGCATCGCTTCCGTAGAGTGCCGATGAAGCTCCCTTCACAATCTCAATCTTCTCAATGTTGTGAGGGTCGATGAGCGAGAGGTCGTTCTCGCCGCCCACATCGCCGTGGATGCGCTTGCCGTCGATGAGGATAAGGATGTAGTTGTTGCCCAGGCCGTTCATCTGCATCTGACTGCCCATGTCGCCCTCGTTGAAGGCAAACGATGAGGTCAGCCCCGACAGGATGTCAGACAACGAACTGCCAGCGAACTGGCGCAACATTCGGCTGTTGATGACCTCTGTCTGCACGGGCGCGTCTTTCAGCAGGTGCTGCGTGCCAGTACCTGTCACAACCACTTCTTGCAGAGAGTCGCCCTGCATGGTGTCCTGTGCCAACAATGTCTGGACGAGGCACATCAGTGCCCATCCGAGAAACCATCTTTTCATAAGTCTTGTTGTATGGCTACGCATGTTCCTGTGCGCTGATACATATTCTATATGGGCTTTGGCAGGTCTTCTGGCTCTCCCCCTGTCTGCTCGCCTTCCCGATTCCTCAGTGGCTTTGTGTGAACAGACGTTTATAAAAGGGGATTACAGCTGCAGGTACAGCTCCAGTTTTTCACTGGATTCCCTTGCATCGAAACGCTCGATTACCAAATTCTGCTGCAAAGGTACACTTTTTTTATGATTTATTCAACATTTCGGCGTTTTTTCTCTAACTTTGTCTCTCAATGAAGACGGGATTCCTCATAGCAGCACCTGCAAGTGGCTCGGGCAAGACAACGATTGCCCGTGGGCTGATGGCTTTGTTCACCCAAAAAGGCTGGGTGGTGCAGCCTTTTAAGTGTGGTCCTGACTACATTGACACCAAGTTCCATGCAGCCATGTGCGGTCGTCCCAGCATCAATCTCGACACCTTTATGGCAACGGGCGAACATGTCAGGGAACTCTTCGTCCGCTATGGTCAGGATGCCGACGTGTGCATTGTTGAGGGCATGATGGGGCTTTTTGACGGTTATGACCGCGACCGAGGTTCCTCTGCCGAGATTGCCAGTGTCTTAGGATTGCCAGTGGTGTTGGTGGTTGATGCCAAGCATGCCGCTTACTCCGTGGCGGCATTGCTGTCGGGCTTCCTCCGTTTTAGGAAGGATGTGCGCATCGCAGGTGTCATCTTCAACAGAGTTGGCTCTAAGCGGCATCGGGCCATGTTGCAGGAAGTGTGCGATGACTTGCAGGTGGAGTGTCTGGGCTTTCTGCCTGCATGCGTGGACTTGGAGCAAGGCTCACGATATTTGGGTTTAGACTTTTCGGAGCGGATGGAGAGTGGAAAGTTAGTGTCGTTGTTAGATGAGCATGTGGAATGGCAAAGACTCATGGCGTTATGATAGTGGTGGCAAGAAATAGTGAGTCGTTCTCGTTTCTGTATCAGGAGATGCTGGACAGGTTCGGGGAGAGTGTCTCTTTCTTTGACCCCGAAAGGGAAGAACCCGATTTGAGCGATTGCGACCTGCTTTATCTCCCGGGCGGCTATCCCGAGAAGCACTTGGAGGCACTGGTGAAGGCGGAACGGACGCGGCAGCGCATCAAGGATTATGCCGAACGGGGTGGTCGTATTGTGGCGGAATGTGGTGGCATGATGTATCTGTGCCAAAGCATTGTGACCGACGAGGGAGAATACCCGATGTGTGGCGTTCTGCCCTATCGTATCACGGCTCGTCGGGCCGACCGCAAGCTGTCATTGGGCTATCGCCGTTTTGTGTTGGACGGAAGGGAGTATCGGGGGCATGAGTTCCACTACACCCAGTTCTTGGGCGATACGCCTCAGTCCATTGTGCAAGTCTATAATGCCAAGGGCGAGCCAGTGCCGACTCCTGTGTTTCGGTATAAGAATGTGCTGGCAAGCTATACACATATATATAATATAATGTGAGTTTGAAACCATAAAAACGGCAAAGCCCCCCCATTAAGTAATCACAAATAACAAAAACAAATTGAAAGAGATGAAAAAAGTGTTATTATATCTTTTTCTGTCTGTGTTTTCATATCCATTGATAGCACAGGCGCAGGTTCTGATGTCAGGCACTATCAACGGTCATGAGTGGGTTGACCTTGGTCTGTCCGTTATGTGGGCGACGTGCAACGTGGGCGCAAGCCGTCCCAGTGACTATGGCGGTTACTACGCATGGGGCGAGACACGCCCCAAGTCCAGCTATGACTGGAGCAACTGCTTCGACTGCCTTGACAGCAAAGGCAGGAAATGGGGCACATACAAGGTAGGTGGCCAGATACAGATAACTCCTTCCAGCGGTCATGACACCGCCCGCGAGAACTGGGGCGGCACATGGCGCATGCCGACGGATGCCGAGTTTGGTGAACTCTGCGATAAATGCGAATGGACATGTGCGACGAGCAGGGGCGGACATAACGGCTACGTCGTCACCGGCCCTAACGGGAACAGCATCTTCCTTCCTGCTGCTGGCTGGCGCCGCGGTGCGGACTCCGGCGGTGTGGGTGAGTTCGGTGGCTATTGGTCGAGTGCTCTTGGTTCGTCCTTGTCCGGTCGTTACCTGAGCTTCGATAAGGGCTACCACAGCGCGTGCTACAAAAGCCTCCGTAGGGACGGTCTAAGCGTTCGTCCTGTTACAGAATAACGCACCGCGAAGCGTATAGGATTCTTTTGTTCTCAAAAAAGAAAGGCGAACATAGGCTATAAGCCACTTCTGTGCGGAGTGTGCTTTTACAGCCCCAAAATCGATGTCCCCGACTCCGACCAATCGGAGTCGGGGACATCGGTCGGTCGGAGTCGGGGACTCCGATTTAGAGGCTGTGAAACCGCTCTGCACGCTGAGGTGTCTTTTCTCTGAATTGAGGAGACCTTCATCATGAAGATGGCAAAAGGCAAGGTGAGCCTCGTTTGGAACGCTTTCCGCTGTGTATTTTGTCGTCTGACATCAAAAAACAGGCGGAAGTCGTCGGCAATACAGAAAATTTCAGTACCTTTGTCCTCGGTGAGCAGGGGGGATGGTTGTCTGCAAGAAGTGAGGGCTTGATGCTTTGAGAGGACAGCCGTTTGTCGCCTGTCACCTGCGTTGTTCAAAACAATTAGAAACTCTTTCAATATGCGATTCATAAAGGCTTTTCTACATACATTTTTCTTTACAATTTATTATTGGGTTGTTCTCAAACTCCACAAAAGTCGTGGGAAACCATTCGGAGCTTGGCGGGACCGTGGATACTACTTGATATTTGTACTATTCACCCTCATGCTGTTGGAACCCATTAAATTATTGTTCTATTGTATATACGCAATAAGTGGATTTGAACTGACACTCCAAGATGCTAACCTCTACAGCATCATTGCATTCCCGACAGCAATCCTGTCCATGATATATGTATCTATACGGTTAAAAAAAGAGGATTATATTGAAGGCATCATAAAGGAGATTCTATCAACAGATAAAAGGCTGATTAAGAAGCGCTACAAATGCACCTTATATACAGTTCTCATGCCTTTCTTTTTATCTCCTTTGATATTGCTGCTACTAAGAAAACTTTTACAGCATATTCTTTTACCATAGTATGAAGAGACTTCATTCCATCATGTTGGCTGGTACGGGCAGCGATGTGGGCAAGAGCGTCCTTGCTGCGGCTCTGTGCCGTATCTTGGTGCAGGACGGTTATCAGCCAGCTCCGTTCAAGGCGCAGAACATGGCGTTGAACTCCTATGCCACGCCCGAAGGGCTGGAGATAGGCAGGGCGCAGGCGGTGCAGGCGGAAGCGGCTGGCATTCCTTGCCATACCGACATGAACCCCCTTCTGCTGAAACCGCAGAGCGACCACACGAGTCAGGTGGTGCTGAACGGGCGACCCATCGGCAACCGTGATGCCTACGATTACTTCCGCAAGGAGGGTAGGGAGGAGTTGCGGCGTGAGGTCTGTGCGGCTTTTGACCGCCTTTCCCAACGCTACCACCCCATTGTCATGGAAGGGGCTGGCAGTATCTCCGAGCTGAACCTTCGTGACAGCGACTTGGTGAACATGCCGATGGCGCGTCATGCCGATGCCGATGTCATCTTGGTGGGTGACATTGACCGTGGCGGTGTCTTTGCCTCTGTCTATGGCAGCATCGCTTTGCAGACCCCCGAGGACAGGAAGCGCATCAAGGGTATCATCATCAACAAGTTCCGTGGCGACCTGCGGCTGTTTGACGAGGGGCGGAAGATGTTGGAAGATCTCTGTGGCGTGCCTGTCTTGGGCGTTGTGCCTTACTACAAGGACATCCACATAGAGGAGGAGGACAGCGTGGATTTGGCGATGAAGTCGAAGACGGCGGAGCAGGGGTGTGTGAACGTGGCGGTGGTGCTTCTGCGCCATCTGTCCAACTTCACCGACTTTAATGTGCTGGAACGAGACTCGCGCGTACATCTATTCTATACGAACAACACGGATGACCTTCTGAAGAGCGACATCATCATCTTGCCGGGCAGCAAGTCAACATTGAGCGACCTTTGCGAACTGCGTCGCAATGGGGTGGCACAGGCGATTGTCCGTGCGCATCGGGAAGGAGCGACGGTTATGGGCATCTGTGGCGGCTATCAGATGATGGGCATGGAAGTGTGTGACCCCCTGCATATAGAGGGCAACATGGAGCGGCTGCCAGGACTTGGATTGCTGCCTGTCACCACGACGATTACGGCTGAAAAGACCACACGGCAAGTCACCTTCAACGGCGGTATGCACGGTTACGAGATACATTGTGGAGAGACGCATCCCTGTGCCGATGCGCCTGCCTGTCCATGGGTCATGCTGGATGACGGCACGTCCGATGGTTATCAGGTGTCCAGCCGTTGCATGGGCACTTACATTCACGGCATTCTCGACAATGCCGAGTGCATCGACCGTCTGCTTGAACCCTTCGCTGAGAAGCTAAAGGATTCCAATGAATCCTTTGACTATCATGCGTTTAAGGAACAGCAGTACAACCTCCTTGCCGACCATGTTCGCCAGCATCTGAACATGGACTTACTCTATAAAATCTTACAGAACCATGCTTGACGGACACGGTGACGACATCCATAGCTATTCGGGCATTCGCATGAATTTCAGTTCCAACATCTATGCCCATGCCGACCTCTCCGCGTTGGAGGCGCACTTGTGTCGTCATATAGACCTCATCCGCTCCTACCCTGAGCCGTCTGCCACAGCGTTGGAGGCGATGATAGCCCATGCGCATGGCATTGAGCCAGGCAATGTGTTGGTGACCAGTGGGGCTACCGATGCCATCTATCTGATTGCGCAGATGTTCCGTAACCGAAAGACATTCAGGATCTTTCACCCGACATTCAGTGAGTATGCGGACGCTTGCCGTCTGTATGGGTATCAGGAGCGTCCTGATGCTTCTATTGCGTGGCTCTGCAACCCTAATAACCCGACGGGTGAAGCCTTCCCCCTCTCCTTTATTGAAGACCTTTCCGCCCGGCACGACCTGCTTGTCGTGGATCAGTCCTACGAGGACTACACCCTTGCCCCCATGCTCGCTCCAGCAGAAGCCATACGCATGGCGAATGTTCTTCAGCTCTACTCGTTGACCAAGCGGTATGGCGTTCCAGGGCTTCGGCTCGGCTATGTGGTTGGCTCTTCAAGGCTCATCGCAATGCTCCGAGACCATTATCGTCCGTGGGCAGTCAATGCTCTTGCCATGGAGGCTGGCAAATGGCTCGTCGCCAATCGTCCTCGTCTGATTCCTAACCTTGCCGCCTATCTGCAAGAGACGCAACGCCTCCGCCATCGACTGAATGCTATCGAAGGCATCACCGCATTCGATACCCAAACCAACTTCTTCCTCTGCACCATCCATCCTCATACTGCCGCAGCACTCAAGGATGCGCTTGCCCGACATCATAGCATCCTCATCCGTGATGCCTCTAACTTCCAAGGACTTACTCCCCATCACTTCCGCATTGCCGCGCAGTCGCAAGAGGAGAACGACGCACTGGTGGAAGCAATAGACCAATATCTCCATAACTGATGATACTACAGACTCATATATCGCCCCTCTTTCTTGGTTGGCTGCTCGACCTCCTCTTGGGCGACCCATCGTGGATGCCACACCCCGTCGTGGGCTTTGGCAAGATGATTGCCACGGGGGAAAGATGGCTCAATCGTGGAACGCATCGCAAACTGAAAGGCGCATTCCTTGCCCTCTTCCTCGTTGTGGTTGTCTTCGTCGCTACATGGACATTGCTGCATGTAACCTGTGTGGTGTCTGATACATTCTACCTCTACATTGCCATCGCTTCCCTCATTATCTTTTGGTGTCTTGCTGGCACAACCCTTATCCGTGAGGTGCGCCAGACCTTCATCGCAGTTGACCGTTCCCTTGAAGAAGGACGCAAGCAGGTGGCGCGCATCGTGGGACGAGACACGAGCGAACTCTCTGCCCAAGAGATTCGTACAGCTGCCCTTGAGACACTGGCAGAGAACCTGAGTGATGGCGTGGTAGCCCCGCTCTTCTGGCTTGCCATCGGGGGCGTGCCGGGCATGCTCGCCTACAAGATGGTCAACACGCTTGACTCAATGATAGGCTATCGTACTGACCGTTACCGTGATTTTGGCTGTTTCGCCGCTCGTTTGGACGATGTGGCGAACTATATCCCTGCCCGTCTCACGGCGTGCCTGATGGTGTTGGCATCGGGTCGCCTCTCGTTGATGAAGTTTGTGGCAAAGCATGGCTCCAAGCACGCCTCTCCCAACAGTGGCTATCCCGAGGCTGCCCTCGCTGGCATTCTCAACTGCCGTTTCGGTGGGTCGCACACTTACTTCGGTCAGCTCTTCGATAAGCCTTACATCGGTGATAACGACCGACCGCTCACGACTGAGGATATGCGCATCGCCATCCGCATCAACCGCATGGCCGAATGCCTTGCCATCCTCCTTGTTGTTCTTGTTTATATCATCATGTCCTTCATCCTCAACGCAATATGAAGAAAATAATCCTTGTCACAGGTGGTCAGCGTTCAGGAAAAAGCCAATATGCTGAACGTCTTGCCCTCTCTCTCAGTTCTCATCCTGTCTATGTAGCAACGGCTCATGTGTGGGACGACGAGTTCCGTCAGCGTGTCGTCAAGCATCAGGAACGGCGGGGGGCTGAATGGGATAATATTGAGGAAGAGAAATACCTGAGTCGTCATGACCTCGCAGGGCGTGTGGCGGTCGTTGACTGCATCACGCTTTGGTGTACGAACTTCTTCTTTGAGTTCCAAGACGTAGATAAAGCCCTCGCCATGCTCAAAGACGAGTTCGACCGCCTTGTAGCCCAAGACACCACGTTCATCTTTGTGACCAACGAGATAGGTTCTGGTGGTGTGAGCGACAATGCCGTGCAACGCCAGTTCACCGACCTTCAAGGCTGGATGAACCAGTATGTAGCGACTCGTGCCGACGAAGTGACCCTCATGGTCAGCGGCATCCCCGTAAAGATAAAGTAGAATCATTTGAGGGGCTTGCAAGCCCTGTAAATCTCCTATGCGAAACTTTCAGATAACCATCCCCGATGAGGCTCTTCGCCCCGTCATTCAAGAAAAGATAGACAATCTCAACAAGCCCAAAGGCTCGTTGGGGCGTCTTGAGACCCTTGCCATGCAGGTGTGTCTTATCCAGCAGACCCTCACTCCCTCGCTGGCACATCCTTGCCATCTTCTCCTCGGAGGCGACCATGGCATTGAGCGTGAGGGGGTTAGTGTCTCGCCACGAGAAGTGACTTGGCAGCAGATGATAAACTTCACCAAAGGCGGCGGCGGTGTCAATATGTTCTGCCGCCAGCATGGCTTCCATCTGCGCATTGTGGATGTGGGCGTGGATTACGACCTCTCCTATGTGCCAGACATTCTCGACCACAAGATTGCTTGGGGGACACGCAACTTTCTGCATGAGCCAGCCATGAGCCGCGAAGAGTATGAACGTACCTTGCAGGTGGGCATCGACCTCGCCAACGAGTGCCACGACGAGGGTTGCAAGGTGCTGTGTCTCGGTGAGATGGGCATAGCCAACACCTCCCCCTCTTCCGTTTGGATGAGCCTCTTCTGCCATATTCCGCTCGACGAGTGCATCGGTGCTGGGGCAGGGCTGAACACCGCTGGCATTAGCCATAAGCGCGACATTCTTCATCAGGCTCTTTGCAACTTCAATCAGCTGATGCCGAATCCAACGGCAGAAGACGCCATCCGATACTTTGGCGGCTTCGAGATGGTCGCCGCCATCGGTGCCATGCTCCGTGCTGCCGAACTGCAGATGACCATCCTTGTCGATGGCTTCATCATGACCTCCTGTGCCTTGGCGGCCTGTCAGCTCCATCCCGAAGCCAAGGCATATATGGTCTTCGGCCATAGCGGCGACGAGAGCGGACACCGCCGCATGCTCAATGCCCTCGGTGCTGAGCCGCTCCTTTCCCTCGGTTTCCGTTTGGGCGAAGGCACGGGTGCGCTCTGCGCCTTTCCTATCCTTGACTCTGCCGTCCGCATGATGAACGAAATGAATAGCTTCTCCAATGCCAACATCACCAAGTACTTCTAACCGCATGGCTCAGTCTTTCGGTGCTCCCATCCGTCGATGCTTCCATTCTCTCTGGGCATCCCTCATCTTCTTCACCCGACTCCCGTTTTGGCGGCTGCACCAGCCCCCCAAGGAAGCATACGCCACGGTGTTGGAACACTGGCCACTCACGGGGTGGCTCACAGGTGGCATCATGGCGGCAACCCTCTTCGGAGCGTGCCACATCCTCCCGTTCCCCATTGCCGTCATCCTCGCCATTCTCGTGCGCCTTTTTGTTACAGGTGCCTTGCACGAAGATGGTCTTGCCGACTTCTTCGACGGCTTCGGTGGAGGCACTGACCGCCAGCGCATCCTCGTCATCATGAAGGACTCCCACATCGGCACCTACGGGGTCCTCGCCCTCGTCTTCTATTTCCTGCTTCTCGGAGGCATCCTTTGTTCCTTGCCCCCCATGACAGCCGTCTTCGCCATACTGGCAGCTGACCCCCTGGCAAAGATGTTTTCGGCACAAATCGTCAACTTCATGCCATACGCCCGTCGTGAAGAAGAGGCAAAAAACAAGACCGTCTATCGTCCCCTCAGCATGAGGGCGACAGCCAGCCTTGCCGTGCAGGGACTTCTTCCGTCCCTCCCCCTTATTCTGTTCACCGAGGTCACATGGTGGCTCGCCGTCCTCGCCCCCATCCTTACCGTCACCTTTCTCTTCCTGCTCATCTGGAGAAAACTGCGCGGCTACACAGGCGATTGTTGCGGTGCGGTTTGCCTCCTTGCCGAACTTTCCTTCTATTTGGCAACGTTGATATTGCGGTAGTACTCCACGCATCACCGTAGAGGAAGTAAGCATCCCTTACACAGCCTCAAAATCGGAGTCCCCGACATCGGTCAGTCGATGTCCCCGACTCCGACCAATCGGAGTCGGGGACACCGATTTTGAGGTGTTGGAATACCCCCAAACGCAACAAGAGGTTGTATCAGCAGATACAACCTCTTGTCTTGGTAGCGGGGGAGGGGCTCGAACCCTCGACCTCCGGATTATGAATCCGACGCTCTAACCAGCTGAGCTACCCCGCCATCGCTATGGCTTTCCCTTTTAGCGAGTGCAAAGGTAGTGCTTTTGGAATAATTAGACAAAGAATTTCGGAAGTTTTTTTTGCGGAGGGACGAAAAAGTGAGAAAAAGGGGATTCCCCTTCGCTATATGGGCAGGATGTGCTACCTTTGTGCCCGATTTGACAAAAGGATAATAATATTCATAGGTAAAAACGAATTATGGCTTACAACTTGCTAAAAGGTAAAAGGGGAATTATTTTTGGTGCATTGAACGACCAGTCCATCGCTTGGAAGGTGGCGGAACGTGCCGTTGAGGAGGGTGCGCAAATCGTATTGACGAACACGGCTGTTGCCTGCCGCATGGGTACTATTGCGGAACTGGCTGAGAAGACGAACGCTACGGTGATTGCTGCCGATGCTACCAGCGTGGATGACTTGGAGATGCTCTTCACCGAGTCGCAGAAAGCGTTGGGCGGCAAGATTGACTTTGTGCTTCACTCATGTGCAATGAGTGCTAACATGCGTAAGAAGCGTACATACGATGACCTCGATTATAGCCTTCTCGATAAGACGCTCGACATTTCTGCCATCTCTTTCCACAAGATGTTGCAGGTGGCTAAGAAGCTTGATGCGCTGAACGAGAATGCCAGTGTGCTGGCACTCACCTATGTGGCGAGCCACCGCACTTTCTTTGGTTACAACGATATGGCTGATGCCAAGTCGCTCCTTGAGTCCATTGCCCGTTCGTTCGGCTACATCTATGGGCGTGAGAAGGGGGTGCGTGTCAACACCATCAGCCAGTCGCCTACCTATACTACGGCTGGTTCGGGCATCAAGGGTTTTGATGGTCTCTACGATTTCTCCGATCGCATGTCGCCTCTGGGCAATGCTTCGGCGGATGAGTGTGCTGACTACTGCATCGTGATGTTCTCTGACCTCACCAAGAAGGTGACCATGCAGACGCTCTTCCACGATGGCGGCTTCTCCAACATGGGTATGTCGCTGCGCGGCATGACGCAGTATAACAAGTCCTTCATTGAGGAGAATACAGATAAGGAAACGGGCAAGATTATCTACGGATAATGCCTGTGGCAAATAGCATAAATGAAAGGGGCGTGTCGTGCGACACGCCCCTTTCATTTATGCTATTTCACCATCACTTTCTGTCCATTCACGATGTAGATGCCTCCGCTCCTCATGGCTACGGCATTGGTTTTTGTGCCTTGCAGGGTGTAGATGCCTGTGGCGTTGGTGGGGTGGATGGGCACGGCTTGGATGCCATCGGGTTGTTCCTCAGGGATGTAGGTGAGGGTGAAGTTGTCAAATATGGTCCAGTCGGAGCTGATGGTGGTGGATTTCTTCACGCCGATGCGCAGTTTGCCGTCTGCGCCTACGGTGCAGGTCACGGAGTTGGGGTATAGGCCTGCACGGAAGTAGGCGGAGGTCTGTTCCATGGTGTTGGGCACATAGCCATAGCCGTTGGCGATGACACCGATTGCCCCTTTCTTGCCAGCCTCGTCAATGATGGAACGGAGGGGTGTGCTCACCTCTTCTGTGCCTTTGGCATAGAGGACGGCATGGAGCTTCTCTGTACCGGCTTGGTGGGTGGATGCAGCATTGGCAGTGGTGCCTGCGCGGTAGAAGCCTTGGCAGGCGAGTTGGTACTGGCCTTGTGGCAGCCCCTCAATCATTTGATAGACATTGAAGGTGGTGTTGTACTTTTCAGCGCAATCGTAATCTGCTACTGGGTTGCCCGACCAGCCTGTCGCCGAGTTGCCTTCAAACGACGGGTTGACGATGTAGCCCGTGTAGTCTTGTGTCTCGACGGAGGGAAAGGACGCGCTCTCAGCGCATACCTCACTCTTTTCGTTCAGATAAACACGGATGGTTTTTCCTGATGATAATTGATAATTGCTGGTTGACAAGTTCCCGTTGGCAGTGATGGCAACTGTGATGTTGGCATCACTTTTGGCGGTGATGTAGGCGGAAGTCTCGTCTATCTGCTGTGCGGTCACGTTATTGCCTTTCAGCAGGATAGTGATAGGTTGTGCTACGGAGTGGTTCTGCTGGACAGTGAATGTAACGGTTGATCTGTTGTCAGCAATGGTGGTTGGCTCGTAGAATATGGGTGCCATCTCTTGCCACTGGATGCCTGTCAGCGTTGCGGTGTTCTCGCCCTTGAAGTTGCTGACAAGGAAGTAGGAGCAGTCAGCGTCGGGAGCGATGACACCGTTCCATCCCACCGGGAGCTTGTCCTTCAGCGGAAGGAGGGCTGCCGCCATCGTTTGGGTCTTCTCAGCATTGATGTTGCTGTAATAAACGAGGTTGCGGGCATCGACCACATCGCCTGTCTTGACGGAACGTGTGGTGTTGCTGTACATCGGATAGAGCTTTGAGGTGTAGATGGAGTTGTTAGCACCACGGTCTCCAAAGGCTATCTTCTTGCCGTTGCCGCTTGAGATAACTCCCAACTCGTTGTCAATGTTCACCCAGTCGCTCTCGAACTGTGTGAAGGTAGAGCCATCCAATTGCTTGTGGGTCAACTCTGACGTAGGGCGGTTCTCGCTTTCATCGCCTGTTTTCCTCTTATTATAATATAATGTACGTGTAAGCTTCATCAGTTCGTCGGTGGAGATAGCCAACAGCCCGCCTTTCTCAGCGGTGATGGTGGCATTGGTGTTGGCTGTCACATAGTCGAGGTAGATGATGGCGTTTTGTGGCGTGGAGTAGAGGACAAAGCGATTGTTGAGCGCATTGTCGTTGGTGTTCAGTTCTCCGTTCATCACATAGCCGTTGCCCTTCAACTGGTAGATGCCGCTGACGACGGGTGTGGCGTTTGTGCCCTTGCCGCTGACTTCATACCAGCCTGTCAGGTTGCCCGTGTTATTGGCTCGATAAGGCACAACAATCTTGTTCTTGTCGGGCGAGTTGGCTGCAAAGTAGCCCGTGTAGGACTTCAGCCCGTTGCTCCACGAGAAGCAGGTGAAGCGGTAGTCGGTGGCGGCACGCACAATGTTTTGGCAGGGAATCATCTTGGCTTCTCCATACTTCTTGTTGAAGTCGTCCCATGCAGTGGGAGTGAGGTCGGCAGTGGGCAGAACGTCGTGCATCAGGTAGGTCATCATCACGCGGTGTGCCTCCACGCCCATGCGGCGAGCACCCACATCGGCACGCAGCAGCCAAGAGCCATCGGTGGTGGTCTTCTGACGTGCTTTGATATACTTGTAGGCTAAGTTCTCCATCATCAGTGCATTGGGGTCGCGCTGGAAGCAGGCTTGTGTGCTGTAAGAGGTGATTTGGTCGTAGAGGAAGAGACTCCAGTCGTTGCCGTTCGGCATGGCTAACTCGCCATCAGCGAGGGCAAGCCAGTTGAGGATGCTGTCCTGCACCTGCTGGTTGTTGTGCATAAGGGCATTTGTCTTCCATTTTTCCTCGCCGTTCACGCCAAGCTGGAACATCTTGAGGGCAAGATCCGCCTCGCCTAATTCCTGCATCACGACATTCTGATAGGAGGTGTGGAACAGGTTGTGGTTCTGCAACGAGTAGTCGTCGTAGAGGTTCTGTCCTTTATAGAGGTCAGCGTAAGTCTTGGTGTCATACCACTCGTCAATGACAGCGTTGTTGTTGATGTCATCGGGGTGGGAGTAGCTGTTGATGGCGAACTCACGCAAACGTTCAAACCACTTCGGAGCCAGTGGGTCGTTGGGGAAGAGACCCAATGTGGCGGCAAGGATGTCTGCCTCCCAACCGTTCTCCTCTGCCTTAGTGTCACCGACGTATCCTGTTGGGATGGAGCGGTACAGCTCGTAGTTGCACTCGGCTTTCAGCAGTTTTTCGACGTACCCCTTCTGCGTGTTGCTCAGTTTTTCCCATTGGAAGAAGGCTGAGTAGGCCACAGACATCGCCCAAAGAGAGGACTCCCATACGGCATCGGATGTGGAGGTTGACCCCCAATAGTTGCCACCCGAGCAAGTCTTGAGCTTGTTCGCCTTGTGGGTAGAGTAGGCGAAAACCAGCGACTTCATCGCCAATTCTTCAATCTTGTTCCATGGCACGCCTGTTGGCAAAGTCACACCTGCTGGCTTGCCATACTTGACAAGGAAGGCACAAATCATGGAGAGATCCGCATTGGGGCGCACGCCTCGTTCGTCGTTCGCCATGGTGTTTTCGCCTTTGAAACATCCGCATGCTTCGTTCACCGAATTAGGGGCTTGGCACTCTTGGAAGTCGTTCACCATATACTGGGAGAAGTTAGCAAGCATCTGCAATAGGTCGCCCTTCATGTCGGCTTCGCCCACGAAGTTGGAGGTGATGATGCCTTCCGTGAAGGAAGAAACGGCTTCTTCCGTCGGGTCTTCAGGTTCGGTGTAGTCATCGGGCATCTTGTAGAGACGGAAGTTGTCAATGAGGATAGAACCGCCAGAACCACCTCCGAAAGAAACCTTCAAACCGACGCTGATGGCTTTCTTTGTCGTTACATCGAATATCAGTTCACTGGTGGTCCATTGAGAGGGGAGACTGCTTTGGAAGGTCAGCGAGAGGCTTTCATCGCCAGCCACGAGGTTGGCGGAGTGCGACGATTCCGTTACGCACTTGTTGTCCATCGTGAGTTTATACTTGCCGACGGGTAGCGTGATGCTTTGTAGCAATGCGGCTGTGGAGACGTTCCATGCGTTGCGGATGTAGTACATCTGTGTTCCGTCCGACGGCTTGCCTGGAGCACCAAAATTGTTGTCTGTCGCAGTGGCGGATGCGGTCATGATGTCACTCACCCCATAACTGCCTGTCAGCGACCATCCTGCAACGGAGGTTGCGGTGTAAGCACCGCGTGTGTTGTCTTTCGGGAGTTTGCTGATGTCGTCTTGCTCAAACGATGGGTTATTCAGATAGGTGGCAGTCACATCCTCTTGTGCATTGGCAACGAGTGCCCATGCCATAAAAGCAAGAGTAAATAGCTGTTTCATGAGATGTTAGTAAAGGATTAGGTAGTTAGTTAAAGGGAATGAAGGTGAAAGCCCTCGGATTCAAAAAGCCTGTGAATCCGGGGCTTTGTAGTAGCGGCTATTTCAGGCGTGCCAACGTCTCTTTGATGCGCTTCATGGATTCTACGATGTTCTCATCGCTGGTAGCATAGCTCATGCGGAAGCACTCAGGCGAACCGAAAGCGTCGCCACCCACGGTAGCCACGTGTCCGACTTCGAGCAGGTACATTGCAAAGTCAGAAGAGTTGTTGATAACATGGTCTCCGTCCTTCTTGCCGAAGTAGCTTGAACACTTGGGGAAGAGGTAGAACGCCCCCTGTGGCTCGTTCACTTCAAGTCCAGGAATCTCCTTGGCAAGCTTCACGATGAGGTTTTTGCGGCGTTCAAAAGCCTGACGCATGTCTTCCACACACTGCTGCGGACCTGCGAAAGCAACCTCGGCGGCTTTCTGAGACACGGAGCAAGGACCTGATGTGTATTGGCCTTGAAGCTTGTTGCAGCCCTTCACAATCCATTCGGGCGCAGCGATGAAACCGATGCGCCAGCCAGTCATGGCGTAAGCCTTGGAGACACCGTTAATGACCACCACGCGGTCTTTGATGTCGTCGAACGAAGCGATGGAAGCATGCTTGCCCACATAGTTGATGTGCTCGTAAATCTCATCAGCAATCACGATGACGCGCTCATGCTTCAGGAGCACATTCTTCAAGCCCTCCAGCTCTTCTTTGCTATAGACAGAACCAGTAGGGTTGCTTGGTGAGCAGAGGATGAGGGCACGGGTCTTAGGAGTGATGGCAGCCTCCAGCTGTTCAGGAGTAATCTTGAAGTCCTGTTCGATAGGCGCGTCGATGAACACAGGTGTGCCTTCAGCCAAGAGCACCATCTGTGGGTATGACACCCAGTATGGCGCAGGGATAATCACCTCGTCGCCAGCGTTGATGATGGCCATGATGGCGTTGCAGACAGATTGCTTGGCACCATTGGAACAGAGGATTTGCGATGGCTTATAGTCCAATCCGTTCTCGTTCTTGAGTTTGTTCACGATGGCTTGCTTCAACTCTGGGTAGCCTGGTACAGGGCTGTAACGGCTCCAGTTTTCCTCTACCGCTTTGATGGCAGCAGCCTTGATGTGGTCGGGGGTGTTGAAGTCCGGTTCGCCGACACTGAGGTTGATTACATCCACGCCCTGAGCTTTCAGCTCGGAACTTTTTTGGCTCATAGCGAGCGTTGCAGAAGGGGAAAGTCTGTTAAGACGGTCTGATAGTTGTTCCATGTTATTGATGTTTTTAGTGTGATTCATATTTTATTTGTTGAAGTGCAGCGTGTGCCCCATGCGCTCCTTCTTGGTGTGCAGGTATCGTTCGTTGTACTTGTTGGGTGTAATCTCGATGGGTACATTCTCCACGATTTCGAGCCCGTAGCCTTCGAGTCCCACACGCTTCACTGGATTGTTGGTCAGGAGGCGTATCTTGCTGATGCCAATCTCGCGAAGGATTTGTGCTCCTACGCCATAGTCGCGCAGGTCAGGGTCGAAGCCCAGATGGATGTTGGCATCCACTGTGTCAAGTCCTTGCTCCTGCAACTTATAGGCGGCAATCTTGTTCATCAGGCCGATGCCCCGACCTTCTTGAATGAGATAGACAACCGCGCCTTTTCCCTCCTGTTCAATGAGTTGCATGGACTTGTGTAACTGCTCGCCGCAGTCGCAACGCTGGCTGCCAAAGATGTCGCCTGTGGCACAGCTGGAGTGCATGCGCACCAGCACAGGCTCGTCGGGTGTCCACTCGCCTTTGATGAGTGCCACGTGTTCCAGCCCGTTGCTCTTTTGGCGGAAGGGGATGATGCGGAAGTGTCCGTAGGCAGTGGGCATGTCTGCCTCAACGCCTTTCTCCACGAGGCTTTCACGTTGCAGACGATAGGCAATGAGGTCCTTGATTTGAATGAGTTTCATTCCAAACTCCTTCGCCTTCTCAATGAGTTGGGGCATGCGTGCCATTGTGCCGTCGGGATTGAGAATCTCGATGAGGGCGGCGGCAGGACGCAGCCCTGCTAAGCGGGCGAGGTCGATGGCGGCTTCGGTGTGTCCCGAACGGCGCAGCACCCCATTGTCCTGTGCATAAAGCGGATTGATGTGTCCTGGGCGTCCAAAGTCCGTCGGTTTCGCCTCAGGGTTGGCAAGCCACTGGATGGTGGCGGCACGGTCGTGTGCGCTCACCCCCGTTGTGCATCCGTCGAGCTTGTCGATAGTCACGGTGAAGGGAGTGCCCAGCATGGAGGTGTTCTCTTCCACCTGATGGGGCAGTTCCAGCTCTTTGGCTCGCGACATGGTGATGGGCGCACAGAGCACTCCACGACCTTCGCGAATCATGAAGTTCACCTTTTCAGGTGTAATCATTTCGGCAGAGGTGATGAAGTCGCCCTCGTTCTCGCGGTCTTCGTCGTCAACCACGATGACGAACTTGCCCTGTCGGAAGTCTTCGATGGCCTCTTCTATTTTACTGAACTGAAAGGATGTTTCCATATATGTGTGTTTTGATTTGTTCTGAATACTTGATGATGGCGCGCAGGTCTTTTCGGCGGCGGCGATAGAAGCGGAAGGAGTGCAAGTCCATGACGGGATAGCCATTGAGCAGCCGAAGCACCGTGTGGTCCTTGCTGTTGGACAGCGTCTCCACGATGTGCTCCAGTCGGGTGTTGACCTCTTCCGCCTGTGCGTCTTCGTGCTTGGTAAAGATGAAGAGCAGGATGTACTTCATGTAGCCGAAGAGGGTGAAGCGAGGCAATGCGCTCCGATAGGCGCGGCTGAGTGTGATGAGCTGTTCCAGTTGCTGTGCCGTTTCGGGGTAGTCGGGGTCGTTGATGATGACTTCCTTCCTGACGATGTGGCGTTTGGTGCGGATGCCGACGAGTTTCTTCCACAGGTTGACGTAAGCGTCTGTGTTGAAGACGGTCGAATCGTTGTTCGACTTGATGGTGAAGAAGATGCCCAGCGGAGTCAGCACGATGGTGCTGAGCCACATGCCCAGCCAGACGGGCATGCCGCCTTCGCGTCCCACCTTCATGCCAAAGGTGTCGATGATGTAGTAGGTGATGAAGATGATGACCGCCACCACAACAGGGAAGCCCAATCCGCCCTTGCGGATGATGGCGCCGAGGGGGGCACCGATGAAGAAGAACATGAGGCATGCCAGCGACATGGTGATTTTCTGCCAGTATTGTATCCAGTGGCGGCGAATCTGCTTGTCGCCCGACTCCATCATGTCGGCCTTGTAGCTCATGTCCATCTCTTGGAAGCTGGCTTTCTGCAAGGCGTTCATCAGGATGCGCTGCTTGACTTGCGAGTCGCTTTGGCTATACAGCGTGTCGATGTTGACGTTTGACTGCGGCACAGCCTTGGCATTTCGATGTGCCAAATAGTCGTCTTCCGCCTTTTTCAGCACTCTCCTGACGCTGTCTCCCAGTTCGGCAATGGTGGTGGAATCGTAGTCGGACAGACGGGCGGCATGGGGATAAGCGAGTGCGCTGCGTCGCATCTCAGCGTAGAAGATGACGCTGACGCTGTCGTAGTAGTTCTCCATCGAGTCGATGTCGTGCGTCAGCTGTTTCATGTTCTTCGTCCTCGCATTGCCCGACACGCTCTCTTGGTCGGCGATGTTGAAGTTTGTGTCGAAGTCGATGATGAAGTGCTTCTCCACGAAGGTCTCCCTTCTGTAAGGCACGTCTTGTGTCTTCAGGGCATCGCCTTGCAGGTTCTCGAACTGCTCGCCCTGGTAGAGGTGGAGCAGCAGGTGCATCTTGTTGCTGGTCGTCTCCAGCCGTCCAGAGTCGGCAAGGATGATGTGCGCCTGGTTCACGCCGTCTTGGAAGTTGTAGATGATGACATCATAGAGCATGCCCGTCTCCTTGTTCTTCTTCTCCACATAGAGGTTGATGTTCTCAATCCCGTCGTAGAACACGCCCTCGGGTATGTCCAGCTCGGGCGATTTCATCCTCATGGAAGTCAGCAGCTGCAACAGCTTCTGCTCCGCATCGGGCGCAATCTTGTTTTGGAAGTGGAACGATGTCAGGGACAGCAGCGCAACTAATATAATGAGTGGACGGAGTGTGCGGAACAGCGAAATGCCAGCCGCCTTGATGGCAAGCAGTTCAAGGCGTTCGCCAATGTTGCCGAACGAGATGAGCGATGCCAGCAGGATGGCCAACGGAAGTGCTAACGGAACGAGGGTCTCGGCGGCATAGAAGAAGAACTTGGCATAGATGTCGAACGTAAGTCCCTTGCCCACTAACTGGTCGATGTACTTCCACAGAAACTGCATCATAACGACAAAGAGGCTGATGCAGAAAGTGCCTGCAAACAGGGAGAGGAAATTCCTCAGAATAAACATGTCCAGTCGCTTGATGAGTCTCATTTCTTAATGTACCCGCATTCGCGCGCAAAGATTTTGGGTGCAAAGTTACGGATTTTCGCTTAATTAGCCACCTTTGCCACCAAAAAACCGAGCGCGATGAAAGATTTTCATCCCCATATCCCCCGTTGCGGCTCTTGGCAGTTCCCCGTCGCAGGACGTGGAATCCTTCCGCAGTCGAAGTCGTTCATAAGTTGCGAACAATTATTCATAACTTTGGAATAATAATTCATAACTTATGAATAATTGTTCGCAACTTATGAATAAGCCGATTGTGCTTTCGTTGGCATTCAGATTCTTCATGGTATGGATGAATCGAGGTGAGGAAGGAGGTTGGTGCGGACTTGCTCCTTAGGCACATCGCTCAGCCCCATGCGCTTTCTCCTTTTCTCCCCATCCTTAGATTTCTCCCTCTTCCCTGTTCTCTTTTCCGTCGGAAATTTGTACCTTTGCAGCAAATTTCTGAAAATGAAGAGGGTCTTGCCGTGCAAAGGCTATCAATCAATGGACAGAAAGGACAAGTGACAAAACAGGCTGATTTATGATTACAATAGAGCAACTGAAAGACATCAAGGACAGGGCAGAGGCACTGCACCGCTACTTGCAGATTGACCAGAAACTGATGGAAGTGGAGGAAGAGGAGCTGCGGACACAGGCTCCGGGCTTTTGGGACGACCAAAAGGCGGCCGAGGCGCAGATGAAGAAGGTGAAGGGGCTGAAACGCTGGATTGATGGCTACAACGAGGTGAAGGCTGCCACGGACGATACGGAGGTGGCGTTCGACTTCTATAAGGAGGAGATGTCAACCGAGGAGGAGGTGGATGCCTACTATGCCAAGGCACTGAAACTCATCGAGGAACTGGAGCTGAAGAACATGCTGCAAGGCGAGGCGGACACGATGGATGCGGTGCTGAAAATCAATGCGGGCGCAGGTGGAACTGAGGCGCAGGACTGGGCGCAGATGTTGATGCGTATGTATCAGCGATATGCCGAGCAGCATGGCTACAAGGTGACTATCAGCAACTTCCAGGATGGCGAGGATGCTGGCATCAAGACCGTGACGATGGAGATTGTGGGCGAGATGGCGTATGGCTATCTGAAAGGCGAGAGCGGCGTGCATCGGTTGGTGCGTGTGAGTCCCTACAATGCGCAGGGCAAGCGCATGACCTCGTTTGCGAGTGTGTTTGTCACACCGTTAGTGGACGATACCATCAATGTGGAGATTGAACAGGCGCGGATTTCGTGGGACACGTTCCGAAGCAGCGGTGCTGGCGGTCAGAACGTGAACAAGGTGGAGTCGGGCGTGCGTCTGCGCTATCAGTATAAAGACCCTTACACGGGCGAGGAGGAGGAAATCCTCATTGAGAACACCGAGACGCGCGACCAGCCGAAGAACAAGGAGAACGCCCTGCGTCTGTTACGTTCCATGCTCTACGACAAGGAGTTGCAGCACCGCATGGCTGAACAGGCCAAGGTGGAGGCTGGCAAGAAGAAGATAGAGTGGGGCAGTCAGATTCGTTCGTATGTGTTCGACGACCGTCGCGTGAAAGATCATCGTACAAACCACCAGACGAGCGATGTGGGCGGTGTGATGGACGGCAAGCTGGACGGCTTCATCAAGGCGTATCTGATGGAATTTGCGACGGAGGAGTAGTGGGCGATGGCGCATCGGGAGATTGAGAGGAAGTTCTTGGTCACAGGGGATTGGAAGCCTTTTGCTGACAGCAAGACACACATCGAACAGGGATATTTTGCCACAGAGCCAGGTCGGACGGTGCGTGTGCGCATCCGTGACGAGAAGGGGTATTTGACCATCAAAGGCCCTGCGACGAAGGACGGCTTGGCACGCTATGAGTTTGAGACGGAGATACCGCTGGAGGATGCGCATGAGATGATGAAGTTGTGTATGCCGGGCAGGGTGGATAAGGATCGCTATCTTATCAAGAACGGCAAGCACGTCATCGAGGTGGACGAGTTCTTCGGCGAGAACGAGGGGCTGGTGGTGGCTGAGATTGAGCTGGATAGTGAGGATGAAGCGTATGAGAAGCCCGATTTCTTGGGCAAGGAGGTGACGGGCGATTTCCATTATTACAATAAGTATATGCTCCGTCGTCCTTACAAACTGTGGAAGGACGAGGTGGCGTTTGAGCAGTCGGATGACGCGACTGAAAGGGTATGATTTTCAAGGACTATATATTCACAACGATTGTCACAGTTGCCATTGTGGTGCTTAGCACCATCCCCATTCCTGAGGAAGCACCGCTGAACGATGTGCCACTGATAGATAAGTGGGTACACATGGTGATGTATGGAGGGCTGTTCTTTGCCATGTGGGTGGATCATGTGGTGAGGGGCAAGCGGAAGTTCTTGTGGGTTGCGCGTATCGTCATGTTACTCTATGCGATAGCGTTGGGTGGAGCAATGGAGCTGGTGCAGGCATATCTGACGACGTGCCGTTCGGGCGATTGGCTTGACTTTAAGGCAAATATCGTAGGTGCTCTAATCGGCTATCTGGTATGCGTGGGGTTGCATTGGAAACTGAAAACTTCTAAAGATGGACGATAAGTATGGAAAGAGAAAACTTCGGTTCTAAGATAGGGGCTGTGTTAGCGGCGGCTGGCTCTGCCGTCGGGTTGGGCAACATCTGGCGTTTCCCCATCGAGACGGGGCAAAACGGTGGTGCGGCATTCATCATCATTTATGTGTTGTGCATCCTCATGCTGGGTCTGCCCATTATGATTAGCGAGTTCCTCATCGGGCGTTACACACACGCAAACACCGCTGCCGCTTTCCGTATCGTGTCAAACGGCTCTCCTTGGAAGTGGGTGGGGCGCATGGGCGTGTTCACGGGATGGTTCATTTTGTGCTACTATGTGGTGGTGGGTGCATGGACCATGCACTACGCGTTCCTTTCTGTCACGAACACATTTGCTGATGTGCCAGCCAAGGAGTATGGAGACATCTTTAACAATTTTGTTGCCCATCCTTGGCTTCCGACCGTGTGGCTGTGGGTGTTTATCGGTGTGATTCACTACGTTATCACCCGTGGCGTTCAGTCGGGCATTGAGAAGTCGGCGAAGCTGATGATGCCCACGCTGTTTTTCGTTGCCGTCTTTTTGGCGGTGTGTTCCATTTGTCTGCCAGGAGCGTCGCAGGGATTGGCGTTTCTGCTCAAGCCCGATTGGAGCAAGGTGGATAGCACCACGGTGCTGGATGCGATGGGACAGGCTTTCTATTCGCTCAGCCTTGCAATGGGCTGTCTTTGTACGTATGCCAGCTATTTTGGTCGGACGACTCCTTTGGCGAAGTCGGCTGTGAATGTGGCTGTTATCGACACCTTGATTGCCATCATGGCTGGATTCATCATCTTCCCGTCGATGTTCAATATCGGCATGGATCCTAACGAGGTGGGTGTGGGCGCAGGTCTCACGTTTGTCTCGCTGCCGAATGTGTTCCAGCAGGCATTGGGCGATGGTAGCTTTTTGGCAGTCGTCTTTTCCACGCTGTTCTATTTTCTGCTCTTCGTAGCAGCCTTGACCAGTGCCATTTCGCTGCATGAAGTGGCAACAGCCTATGTGACCGAGGAGTTTGGTATGGCGCGTAAGAAAGGTGCTGCCTTGGTCACTGCTACTATCTTGGTACTGGGCACGTTGTGCTCTCTTTCTTTCGGTCCTTTGAGCGGCGTTACGCTGTTCGGTCGCAACCTCTTTTCCGTCTTTGACGATTTGTCAGGGCGTATCCTTTTGCCTTTGGGCGGCATGCTCATCAGCATCTTTGCTGGATGGGTGCTTGACCGCAAGCTTTATCGCGATGAGCTGAGCAACGGTGGTGTTTTGAAGACTCCTTACTTCAAACTTCTTGTGTTTTCCCTTCGCTACATCGCTCCGCTTGCCATAGGCTTGGTGTTCTTGGAACAGACAGGACTCTTTGCTTTCCTTTTGCGTTGAGGCTGTGTAGAGACGGCATGGCGTGAGGGTACGTCCTCGTTTGGTGACAAAACGCGACTTTTCTTTTCGTGGTGAACAGAAAAGGCGTGTTTTTCTGTTGGCTGTTTTTGTGAAGTGGGAAGAAAAGCGTATCTTTGCAACAGAACACAATAATTTCTCTTTTAATATATGGCTTTAATCGAAAGTATCATTGCGCGTGCTAAAGCGAACAAGCAGCGCATCGTGCTCCCCGAGTCGCTGGAGGAGCGCACTTTGACTGCCGCCGACAAGGTTTTGGCCGACGACATAGCCGACATCATCTTGGTCGGCAACCCTACAGAGATTTTTGCTTTGGCTGACAAATTGGGCTTGAAGCATATTGGGAAGGCAACCATCATCGACCCTGCCACGTCAGAGAAGACGGAGGAGTATGCACAACTGCTCTTCCAGCTTCGTCAGAAGAAGGGCATGACCATCGAAAAGGCTCGTCAGCAGGTGTTGGATCCGTTGTATTTCGGTTGTCTCATTATCAAGAGCGGCGATGCTGACGGACAAATCAGTGGTGCGCTCTCTACGACGGGCGACACGTTGCGTCCTGCGTTGCAGATTATCAAGTGCGCTCCAGGCATTACTTGTGTGAGTGGTGCGATGCTGCTGATTACTCAGACTCCGCAGTATGGCGAGGAGGGTGTGCTTGTGATGGGCGATGTGGCTGTGACTCCTGTGCCTGATGCTGGTCAGTTGGCGCAGATTGCTGTCTGCACAGCTCAGACGGCGAAGAGTGTGGCTGGCTTTGCCGACCCGCGTGTGGCGATGCTCTCGTTCTCGACGAAGGGCAGTGCGAAGCATGAGGTGGTGGATAAGGTGGTGGAGGCTACACGTCTGGCAAAGGAGCTTGACCCTGCACTGAAGATTGATGGTGAGTTGCAGGCTGATGCAGCGTTGGTGCCTTCTGTTGGTCAGAAGAAAGCGCCAGGCAGTGACATCGCTGGTAAAGCGAACGTGTTGGTCGTTCCTTGCCTCGAAGTGGGCAATATCGCCTATAAGCTGGTGCAACGACTCGGCAATGCCGATGCCATAGGTCCGATTCTCCAAGGTATCGCAAGGCCTGTGAACGACCTCTCAAGAGGTTGCTCTGTGGATGACATCTACAAGATGGTTGCCATCACGGCTTGCCAAGCAATGGATGCGAAGGGATGAAAAAGAACCTCTGAATCGGTGTCGGTTCAGAGACTTAAAGTGTAAAAGACAAAGATAAGATGAAGAAGATTCTTGTACTTAACTGTGGCAGCAGTTCTATTAAATATGCGTTATATGATATGACCGACCACTCGGTCATCACGTCGGGAGGTATTGAGAAGATTGGTCTGCCCGATTCGTTCATTACTGTGAAGCTGAACGGCGAGAAATATAAGATGGAGAAGCCAATAGCGGAGCATACGGCTGGTGTGCAGTGGATTTTCGAGGTGCTCACGCAAGGCGAATACGCTGTATTAAAGAGCCTTGATGAACTGGATGCTGTAGGTCATCGCATGGTACATGGTGGTGAAAAATTCAACCAGTCGGTGCTGCTTACTCCTGAGGTGATGGAGGCATTTGCTGGTTGCAACGACTTGGCCCCTCTCCACAACCCTGCCAACATCAAGGGTGTAAATGCAGTGACCGCTCTTTTACCTCACATTCCGCAGGTGGGCGTGTTCGATACTGCTTTCCACCAAACGATGCCTGATTATGCTTTCATGTATGCCTTGCCATACGAGCTTTATGCGAAGTATGGTGTGCGTCGTTATGGCTTCCACGGAACGAGCCATCGCTATGTGTCGCAGCGTGTATGTGAGTTCTTGGGCGTGAAACCCGAGGGCAAGAAGATTATCACCTGCCACATTGGTAATGGCGCTTCCATTGCGGCGGTGAAGGATGGCAAGTGTGTGGATACTTCGATGGGTCTCACGCCGTTGGAAGGTCTTATCATGGGCACTCGTTCAGGCGACATCGACGCTGGTGCTGTTACCTTCTTGATGGACAAGCTTGGGCTTGACACTCACGGCATCAGCAACCTGCTTAACAAGAAGTCGGGGTTGCTTGGCGTGAGTGAAGGTTCGTCCGACTTCCGTGACATCCTTGCTGGTATTGCTGCTGGCAACGACAAGGCACGTTTGGCGAAGGAAATGTACTGCTACCGCATCAAGAAGTATATTGGCGAATATGCGGCTGCGATGGGAGGTGTGGATATCATCCTCTTCACAGGTGGTGCAGGTGAGAATCAGTGGGAAGTTCGCGAAGGTGCTACGAGAGGTTTGGAGTTCATGGGCATCAAGCTCGACGAGACCAAAAACAAGGCTTGTCGTGCGACGGAGGCTATTCTCTCCACTGACGACTCGAAGGTGACCATCTGCTGCATCCCAACAGACGAGGAACTGATGATTGCCCGTGACACGTTGGAACTGACCTGATAACAAAGAAATTTATGAGCGAAGAATATAACGACAACGAAAACATCATGGAGGAATCGTTGGAGGATGAGGTGGTGGATGCTTCCCCTCCTGCCAGTGGTCAGCCGCCGAAGAGCGACTATGACCCAACCGTGGTGAAAGACAGCATCACTCATCATTTGAGTGGCATGTATCAGAACTGGTTCTTGGATTACGCTTCTTACGTCATCCTCGAACGTGCCGTTCCGCACATTCTGGACGGTCTCAAGCCTGTGCAGCGACGCATCCTTCACTCGATGAAGCGGATGGACGATGGACGTTACAATAAGGTGGCGAACATCGTGGGACACACAATGCAGTTCCACCCGCATGGCGATGCTTCCATCAAGGACGCATTGGTGCAGATGGGACAGAAGAATCTGCTTATAGACTGCCAGGGTAACTGGGGAAACATCCTTACTGGCGACGATGCTGCCGCAGGTCGTTATATCGAAGCCCGACTCTCAAAGTTTGCGCTCGATGTCTTGTTCAATCCCAAGACTACAGAGTGGAAACTTTCATATGACGGACGTAACAAGGAGCCAATCTCGTTGCCTGTCAAGTTCCCGCTCCTCCTCGCTCAGGGAGTGGAAGGCATTGCCGTGGGTTTGAGTTCCAAGATACTTCCTCATAATTTCAACGAGCTGTGCGATGCGGCCGTTCATTACCTGCATGGTGAGCCTTTTCAACTCTATCCTGATTTCCAGACGGGTGGCTCTATTGATGTGTCAAAATATAACGATGGTCAGCGTGGTGGTTCGGTGCGTATTCGTGCCAAGATAGAGAAGCGCGACAACAAGACTCTTGCCATCACGGAGATACCATACGGGAAAACGACTGGTTCGCCCTCTAAGCCCAGTCAGTTCATCGACTCCATCCTCAAAGCCATCGAGAAGGGCAAGATAAAGGCACGGAAGGTGGAAGACCTGACGGCAGCGGGTGTGGAAATCATCATCCATCTGATGCCTGGTGCGTCAAGCGACAAGACGATAGATGCTCTCTATGCCTTTACCGATTGCGAAATCAGCATCTCGCCAAACTGCTGTGTTATCGACGACCGAATGCCTAAGTTCCTCACTGTGAGCGACGTGCTGTGCAAGAGCGTTGATTATACGAAGTACCTTATCAAGCGGGAACTGGAAATCCGTTGTAGCGAACTGCTCGAACAGCTGCACTTCTGTTCCCTTGAAAAAATCTTCATTGAGGAGCGTATCTACAAAGCCAAAGAGTTTGAGAACGCCAAGACGATGGATGCGGCTTGTGAGTATGTCGATTCTCGCTTGAAACCTTTCTATGAATTGTTTGTGCGAGAAGTGACGAAAGACGACATTTTGAGGCTCATGGAGATTAAGATGGCGCGTATCCTGAAGTTCAACAAGGACAAGGCCGACGAACTCATTGCCCGTCTGAAAGCCGAATTGGAACAAATTGAACGCGACCTTGCTAACCTTGTGGAAGTGACTGCCGAGTGGTTTCGTTTCCTCCAAAAGAAGTATGGAGCAGAACATCCACGCCTCACGGAGATTCGTAACTTCGACACCATCCAAGCTGCCACAGTGGCAGAAGCCAACCAAAAGCTTTACATCAACCGTGCTGAGGGCTTTATCGGTACAGGATTGAAGAAGGATGAGTTCATCTGCAACTGCTCCGATATCGATGATATTATCATATTTTATAAGGATGGTACTTATAAGGTCATCAAGGTGGCAGAAAAGGTGTTTATCGGCGAGACGGAACGCTGCAAGGCGGAGAAGAGAAAGGTAGAGGTCATTCATGTGGCGGTGTTCAAGAAAAACGACACGCGTACCATCTACAATGCTACCTACAAAGATGGCAAGACGGGCGTTACCTACATCAAGCGATTCAATGTGTCGGGTGTAACACGCGATCGTGAGTACGACCTTACGATGGGCACACCCAAGTCGAAGGTGACGTGGTTCTCTGCCAATAACAATGGTGAGGCTGAAATCATCAAGGTGACGCTCAAACCACAGGAGAAACTGAAGAAACTCGTCTTCGAGAAAGACTTTAGCGACATAGACATCAAAGGGCGAACGGCACGCGGCAACCAACTTACCAAGCATGAGATATTCCGTATTCAACTCAAAGCTCATGGCGGCAGTACGTTAGGCGGACTTAAAGTGTGGTGGGACCCCGATATCCAGCGCATCAACTACGATGAGCATGGGGAATACTTGGGCGAGTTTCATAACAACGACCATATTCTTGTCATCCTGCCTACGGGCGAGTATTATCTCACCAATTTCGATGCAAACAACCACTATGAACAGAACATTCTGCGCATAGAGAAATTCAAGGCAAAGAAGGTGTGGACGGCAGTCCTTTGGGATGCAGATAATCAGAACCAGCCCTACATCAAGCGTTTCATGTTCGAGGACTCGAAGAAGAAGCTGAGTTTTCTGGGCGAGAACGTGGAGAGCCAGCTCATTCTTCTTACTGATACGCCTTATCCTCGCCTCCAGCTCACGTTCAACGAACCCGATACCTTCCGTGGACCTCTCGAAGTGGATGCCGAAGATTACATCGGAGTCAAAGGCTTTAAGGCCAAAGGCAAACGTCTTACCACCTACGCCCTCAATCAGGTGGAGGAACTTGAGCCAACCCGCTTCCCCGAACCCGATGCGGAGGAGGATGATGCGGTGGAGGAATTGGAGGAGGTCATCGACTCCGACGAGGGTAAAAGCGATAATGACATCCGTGATGAAATCACAGGACAATTGAAACTCTTCTGATGAAGCGGTTTAACAGCATCATGTGTAAAGGCTTAGCAGTGGCGGCAACGCTATTGCTGAGCCTTTGTGTTTATGGACAGGACTCGCTTGCTTATTCTCCGTTGGCAAGATTTAATCCTCCATTACATATAACCAAAGAGGTGCTGCATTCTTCTATGGTGGGGTGTGGAGCATCGAATGTGCTCGACACCTATCTCTCTCCCTACAACTATACAGGTACAGACTTCCGTGTTCAGCGTGAAACCCAGCGTATGACTACCTTGTGGCGAGGGCGTGTTTCCAACCAGTCACTTATCGACCTCAATGTAGCCGTCAACAAGAATCACCCTACGACAAAGGATGAATATGCTGGGGGCATTCGCTATTCTCAAGGCTGGTTCTACAACTTCATGGAGGGTAACATTGTCAACCCTGTTGAACACTCATCTTCCAAGTGGAACTTTGCCGCAGGGCTCGCTGTTTCTGCCTATTTAGGTGCGGTTTACATCGGCCGTAGCGGCAACAATCCCGCACAAGCCAAAGCCAACCTCATGATAGACGCAAGTGGCATGGTCTCCTACGATATGGACATCGCGCAGCGTCATTTTCTTTGGCGATATCAGGTGTCCGTTCCCATGACGGGCGTTGCTTTCTCTCTCAACTATGGGCAGAGCTACTATGAGGCCTTCTCGTTGTGGCAGTATGACCACAACGTTCTTTTTGCCTACCCTGGAAATATGCCCTCCATGCGCCATCGGCTCACACTCGATATACCCATCCGTCGCTATGTCGTAAGGGTGGGGTATGTCGCTCAGTTCAATCAATCCGTCTTCAACCATCTGAAGTATCACAGCTACACCCACGACTTCATGATTGGATTTAACAAATACCTCTACCGTCGATGAAGTATCGCCAACGAAACATATTAAGAAAAATGCTTCTGTTTTTCGCAGGGGTACTGCTGCTTTTGGCAGCGTGTGTACAGGAAGATTGCTACGACAATACCCGTCGGGGCAATTACGAGGCACTATGGAAAATCATGAATGAACACTATTGCTTTTTCTCCTACAAACAACAGGAGATAGGCGTTGACTGGGACGACGTGCATGCACGTTATGCCACTCAAGTGAACGAGCGGATGACCAATGCCCAGCTCTTCGAGGTGCTGTGCAAGATGCTTGCAGAACTGAAAGATGGTCATGTCAATCTCGCTGCACCTTTCGACTTTGGACGTAACTGGAGCTTCCACGAAGACTATCCTGCGCAGTACAATGACAGCATAGCCAAGCTCTACTTGGGATATGACTACGCCATCACCGCAGGACTTAAATATGTCATTCTCGACGACAACATTGGCTATGTGCGTTGCGAAACCTTCGAGGATGCCATCGGTGACGGCAATGTAAGTGTGATGCTTCAAAGCCTTGCTTCGTGTAACGGACTCATCATTGATGTGCGCAGTAATGGTGGCGGTCAGCTCACTGCTGCACAGACACTTGCCTCACACTTTACGAACGAGAAGATACTGGTGGGTTTCGTTTCTCACAAGACAGGCAAAGGTCGCAACGACTTCTCCTCGCCCCACAAGCTGTATCTTGATCCAGCATCGGGCGGTGTGCGTTGGCAGAAACCCGTTGTGGTGCTCACCAACCGAGCCGTGTATTCTGCGGCCAACGACTTCGTTAAGTGCATGAAGTATTGTCCCAACGTCACCATTATGGGCGACCGTACGGGAGGTGGTTCAGGTATGCCATTCAACAGCGAACTACCCAATGGTTGGGTGGTGCGTTACAGTTCCGTGGTCTATTACGACCGCGACATGCAGCACGCCGAGTTTGGCATCGCTCCCGATGTCTCCATCGTCATGTCAGGTGCCGACATTGCCTTGAAGAAGGACACCTATATAGAAAAAGCACGGGAATATTTGTCCACGTCCCAATAATGTCTTACCTTTGTACCCGAGTTAGGCAACTATCCCACAGCCAGTTGTCAACTCACCATGCGCTTGTGGCGGAATTGGTAGACGCGCCAGACTTAGGATCTGGTATCTTCCGATGTGCAGGTTCGAGTCCTGTCAGGCGCACCAAATGCGGGCGAATTGCCTTTCCTTGGGCAATTCGCCCGTTTCTTTTTTTCTCAAAACAAGAAAGCCTATGAGATTCTTAGATTTGGTAAAAGCTCGGTATAGTTGCAGAAGCTACCAAGACCGGCATGTAGAACAGGAGAAACTAAACTACATTATGGAGTGTGTACGCATGGCTCCTTCGGCGGTGAACAGGCAGCCATGGCGATTTAGAATCGTTGCCAGTGCGGACGCTGTCGGGAAGTTACGGCAGTGTTATCCCCGTGATTGGTTCAATACAGCACCGCTTTACGTCGTTGTCTCCATCATGCACGACGAGGCATGGGTGCGAGCCGACGGCAAACCTCATGGCGACATCGACATTGCCATAGCCGTCGAACACTTGTGTTTGGCTGCTACGGAACAAGGGCTTGCAACCTGCTGGGTTTGCAATTTCGATGCAGCTCTGTGTCGCACGCTCTTCTCCCTTCCCGACAATGAAGAACCAGCCGTGCTGATACCACTCGGGTATGCCGCAGATGAACCTATAGAGAAGAAACGTAAGGAACTGACAGACATCCTTTTGTAATACAATAGGGGTTGTGCCGATGATGGCGCAACCCCTATTTTGTTGAAGACAAAATCATAATCCTCACAACACGTCAATCGTTTGTACCAGCCTGTTGCTGTTCGAGCCTTTGATAAGGATGAGAAACCCCTGTGGCTTCTTCTGCTGAATGGAAGCCTTCACCTCCTCCACATTAGCAAAGAGACGATAACAGTCAGAGTGTTGGGTCTTGGCAAAGTTCTCGCCCACCAGCCACACCTGCTCAAAGCCGCACTCGCCTACCAAATCTACTATCTTCTGATGCTCCTCCTCACTCACAGCACCCAGTTCGCCCATCTGTCCCAAAATGCACATCTTGTGCTCTGCCCTGATGAGACGGAAGTTATCCAGTGCCGCCTTCATGCTTGTAGGGTTCGCGTTGTAAGCATCCACCACCAGTTGATTCTCTTTCGTCACTATCAGTTGACTGCGGTTGTTCGATGGAATGTACTCCTCCAACGCCTCGCTGATGTCCTTGGGCGCAACACCGAAGAACGAGCCGATGCACGAGGCTGCCAGCGCATTGTCGAGGTTGTACGAGCCGATGAGTTGGGTTTGGACAAGTCTTTGCCCCTCCGAGGATGGAGTTTCCCACTCAAACTTCAAGAACGGGTTGCACTCCACCAGCTTTCCCTTCACCATTAGGTCGTCCGCATCCTTCTGTCCATACTTCACTAACTTCAGTCCTTGGCTGATGCCCTGCAAGTGAGGGTTGTCGTTGTTGATGAACACGGTACCTTGGGTTTGGCGCAGGAAATCGTAGAGTTCGCCCTTTGTGCGGATGACACCCTCGAACGAGCCGAATCCCAGTAGATGCGCCTTGCCTACATTGGTGATGATGCCATAGTCGGGCCGCACGATGTCCACCAGTGTCTTGATTTCCCCAGGGTGGTTCGCCCCCATCTCAATGACCGCTATCTCGTGTTCGGCTGTTAGTTGCAGCAGGGTCTTCGGCACTCCAATGTGGTTGTTGAAGTTGCCCTGTGTATAGAGCACCTTGTATTTCTTTTTCAACACAGTGGCAATCAGTTCTTTCGTTGTTGTCTTGCCATTCGTGCCAGTGATGCCGACGATGGTCGTACCCAGCGTCTCTCGATGGTGGCGTGCCAGTTGCTGCAAGGTCGTCAGCACGTCCTCCACCAAGATCAATCGCTCATTGCCCTCCTCAGCATACTCCTGCCCGTCGATGATAGCCAGTGCCGCGCCCTGTGCCAATGCCGCCTTTGCGTAGGCGTTGCCATCGAATGTCTCCCCTTTCAAGGCAAAGAACATCGACCCCTTGGGCACATCGCGGCTGTCAGTCGTGATGACAAGATGCTGCACGAACAGCTCGTATAAGTCTTTAATTTTCATCTTATTTCAGTGCATTGATTAAGTAGCTTTCCAACTCGTTGCTTTCCAGTCGTAGGTGGAACTCGCCACCCTGTGCCACACTGATGGCACCCGTCTCCTCGCTCACGATGATGGCGACGGCATCGCTCTGCGACGTGATGCCCAATGCCGCCCGATGCCTCAGCCCCAGCTCCTTTGGAATGTCCAGATTGTGGCTTACAGGCAGGATGCAGCCAGCTGCCGTGATGCGGTTGTGGCTGATAATCATCGCCCCGTCGTGCAACGGCGAGTTCTTGAAGAAGATATTCTTAATCAGTTCCGTGTTGATGTTTGCATCAATCACTTCGCCCGACTTGATGATGTCGCCCAACGACATCTTGCGCTCCATGATGATGAGTGCCCCCACATAGTTCTTGCTCATGTTGTCGCATGCCAGCACGATGCGCATGAGTTGCTGATCGACGTGCTCCTTGTCTTTGTCCTCCTTGCGTTTGGCGAAAAACCGCGTGATGAAGTACAACTGTCGATGCGAACCCAGTGTGAGGAAGAACCGTCGGATTTCTTCCTGAAACAAGATAATCAGCGCAATGCCGCCCACGCTCACTAATTTGTCGAAAATGTTGCCTAACAGCTTCATTTCCAGAATCTGCGACACCACAATCCATGTCACGATGAACACCAGCACGCCATAGAAGATGTTCAGCGACCCTGATGTCTTCATCAGTCGCCACGCCTCATACAGCAGCGCAGCCACTAACAGAATGTCGATAATGTCTTTTATGCCAAATAATTCCACCAAGAGAGAAGAATTAACAGTTATGAATGAACAATTTTACTCATGAGCCGCACCGTTTCCACCGCTTCCCTCACGTCGTGTACCCTCAGGATGCGTGCCCCCTTTTGCAGGGCTATGGTATTCAGCACAGTGGTACCGTTCAGTGCCTCCTCTGGCGAAGCCCCCAAGAACCGATAAATCATGCTTTTTCTCGACACGCCCACCAGCAGTGGCAATTCGAACACCTGCAACATGTCCTGATGTCGCAGCAGCTCATAGTTGTGGTCAATCGTCTTCGCAAATCCATATCCAGGGTCAAGCACGATGTCCTTCTGTCCCAAATCTCTCAGCCGCTGAATCCGCTCCGCAAAATACAGCATCACCTCCTTCAGCAGGTCGTCGTAATGTGGGGCTTCCTGCATCGTCTGTGGCGTGCCCTTCATGTGCATCAGGATGTATGGTACACCCATTTTCGCCACTGTCTCAAACATCGCCTTGTCCAGTTCGCCACCCGAAATGTCGTTCACGATGTCCGCTCCCAACTCTTCCACCGCCATCTTCGCCACATCGGCCCTGAACGTATCTACGCTCACGGATATCTCGGGAGCCACTTCCCGCACAATCTTCATGCCACGCCTCAATCTCGCCATCTCCTCCTCTGCGCTTACATTCTCCGCTCCTGGACGTGAGGAGTAAGCACCCACATCAATCATCGAGCCGCCCTCATCTACAATCTGACTCACACGCTTGCGCACCGCCTCCTCTGTTTTCATGCGGCTCTCGGCATAGAACGAGTCGGGGGTCACGTTCAGAATGCCCATCACCTGCGGCTCGGAGAGGTCAAACAGCCTCCCCCTCACATTCAGCGAATAGTGTTCAAGTCCTTTCATGGGGACAAAGGTAGTGCAAATCGGGCGAAGTACAAAATAAAACTTACGTTAATCAGATATTACTCTCTCCAAGTTTTTCCTTTTTTGTAACACGAAAGTTCTTTCTTTCCCGGAATCAATAGTAAGATTACGTAGAGTTATCGTATCTCCCATCTGAAAACTACGAGGTTTTGTTTTTGTTACCTTTTGGCTGAATAATATGCTGAACCGAATTTCCTTGTCGAAACCTCCACTGATGTAGTCCCATGTTTGATAGCGTGACAGGGCTTCCTGCCAAGAACGAATATGCCTATCTACAGGTGCCTTAACAAAATTGTTCACATTTTCGCCATGTTCTGTCTTAATGAGACTCAACTTAAACGAAATGGAGTCTTTTTCATGTCGAATTTCTGTCATTGGCAAAATGAAATAGCCGCACTCATAACCTTCTCGACCCGTATCGAACTCGTCAGTTGTACCCCAAAAGAATCCTTTCTCCAATATACCATCCCCTATGTACAGTTCCATATAGCAGTCTTCGGGAATCAAGTCGGGATATTCGCCATTTATGGCGTTGTGCCAATAATACAACAGTGTATCTCTTTTATGAACTTCTTGATCGACAGTGAATTGTTGACCCGATAAAGGAAAAACACTCAATACAGCCAATGTGACCACAAATAGTTTACGGTTGCAGAATCTCAATATGTATGCATCCATTGTGGCTTTTATCATAATAATTATCCATTGATACTATTCAATAGTGTCATTGGAAAGCTCCGCAAACGACAATTCTTCTTTGTTAAAGATGAATTCTCTCCATATCTGTTCTATCGCCAACGAATCCTTTGGGGAACTGATGGTGGATTGTATATCATCCAAAGCTTGGGTATAAGCCTCCATTCCATACAGGATCTGCACAATCAAAGCCCTGTTAATCATGTCGCTGAAATCGGATTTAGCGGCAATAATCGAGTCGTAAATGCCAATGGACTTGGTGTATGCGGCGCGTGCCCGAAGACTGTCGCCTAACATATCGTATGCCCATCCCTCGGTAAAATACAACTGTGGGTCATCGGGATACTCTCTATGTAAAGAATCCACATATCGGAGTGCTTGCTCAAGGTCTCTATTGTTGAGCATTGCTCCTAAACGTAATCCTGCTTGGTCTCGTTCCTTCCGAAACTCTATTTGCTGCTCTGTGAGTATTTCCTTTTTGTCGCTTTGCCTACAGGACTGCATTGCAGGAATCAAAGAACATAGTAATATAAAGGTCGTTTTATATAATATATTTGATTTCATTGGAGTATTTTTTTCATATTCATGAACCTGCTAATAGTTCCTATTATATAACGAACCATGTTGTATTACTTTGAATTGGCATTAGGTGGCATTGGAGTTTCTGTATAGACTGTTTGTACAACTTTTGTTATCAATGCGTGAATCATTGTCTCTGTCACAGTAGAGTCATCATCCCAATGATAGATGTTCCTTGCGCGTTTGAAAGTTCCGTTTTTATGGAATTCCAATACCAAATAATCTGTATATGGAATAAATCCCACTTTAGGAGTCATGCAATCCTTGATGAGGAAGAAATAAATAAACTTTTCATTTTCAATGTACCGACACGGTAACCACAGGATGTCTCGAGGCCAACAATTATGGTCGAGCGTGTCTGGAATCAGAGACAGACAAGACTCGAATGGCAGTTCAGCGTGGTCTTTTGAGCGAGTAAATAACGTGTGGTCCACATAAGGTCTATCCCATTTCTGGAAATAAGTCTGAAACTGCTCAAAGGAAAGCTGCTCTACTGAGGACAAGACATCAACAACCTCTTTGTGGGGAGCGTCAATACTCCGTTCTACGATTATTCCGTCTGATTTGAGAATATACTCATGCGTATAGACTGTATATATAAGATTCTTATATTGGCGCAACCTACTACAATCTTCTAAAACTCTCTGTTCCACAACAAGTCCCAATCCGTTTTCCAGTGCAGTCATGTGGATTGTGTATGCCGTACCGGAATGTCCAACTTTTTTATAATCAAGCATCTCGCCGTTGTAAGAATAGGTGATGAGCATATAGTCCGTCCCGTCATTTTCCGTGAACCATTGGCTGTTCCCGTCCTGATAGCTTGAACAATACCGTTGTAAGGTGACGGCGATAAAGTTCTTGTATTTAATATAGCTTCCCTTTTGCCAACTCACATTTTCCGGCTCGCAACAACACTCTTCGTTTGTCCGAGGCAAAAACTTGGAGTACTGTTCCGCATGGTCAATAAAGTCGTAAGCCTTACCAAAAGACACACTGTCAATACATTCGCTTCTCTCAAATTCCGAGAGGAATGTCCGAAAAGAAACTTGCTGGGCACATACGTGTGTCAGCGGTTGTATAAGGAATAGTATTGTTATCTTTTTGACTAACATGCCAATTTAATTATTTTATAGGCCATGATAACGTGTTTTTTTGAAATAGTCAATAAGCAAAACCATCTTTTTATAGCTATACATATTCACTCCAAGTTAGATATGCGGTATTTCCCGTTCTGTTCCGACACCATCACTTTTACATGTATGCACCATCCATTGTATCCTGTATTGTAACTCACCTCAAAACTGTTATTCTCTAAAGGATTTACTCTTAGTGAGCTGTACCAAAAAGCATCAAAGTCAGCACACCCTATCAGAGGGTCCATAGGACTGGCATCATCCATATACTCCTGTGACAGAGTAATGTATTTTCTTAGCATGGTAGCCGTGCAGTAGGTTTGACGCAACAGGTCGAGGTCCTGTTCTAATGTGGGCGACATTTTCACGTAAGTGTAGGCATAAGTCTTGAAGAATGTCTCCACAAAGGTTTCCGCATCCTTATCGTCTTTAACAGCCTGTTCTGCTATGTCGAACAGGCTGTCGCCATAGCCGCCTCCTCCCCAGTAGGGAGTAATGTAACAGATGCGCATTTCCCCTTTTGAGTCTGTTTTTATCCTTAATGGAATCTTTGTGCCCACAGTATCGTTCTCACCCCATCGGTACGAGACTTCATACCATGAGCCTTCCAAATGTCTGCACGCCAAACTCTGTCTGCCATATTCTGACGCATCTTGTGCGCGTAGCAGTGGGTCAGAGCCTGTAGCTTGTATTAGACGTTCTTTCTTTTCCTGCATCTCAGGTGTCAGGAAGTCTTGTAGCAACTTGATTTCTTTTTTCTGGTTAAAAGTCTCGATGGCTTCCATATAGCAGGCATAGAACTCTTTTATCTGTTCTGCCTGTGCCATTGTCTGCGCTAACAGTTCTCTTGAAGACAAAAGCAAGAGCAGTAGTGGCATGATGATTTTTAATGCGTCCATGTATTATCTCCTAAATAACGTGAGTTTGACGAAAATCGTTGTACCTTTATAGTGCTCAATTACAATGTAGTACCAACAATAATCGCTATGTTTACCGATGACAAAGTTACAGAAAGATTTTGTATTGCGGATGACTTTTGCGAGTTTTTTTGATGCAGATGGCAAAATGTATCGTAAGAAGCGGTTTCAGGCGGAAATATCACTGTGATTCCGTCATGCCCAAGACCGAATAATGGTCATCATCATAGATTGTTTTATAGGTGCTGTCAGTGCCTCAAAATCGGAGTCGGGGACATCGGTCGGTCGATGTCCCCGACTCCGACTGACCGATGTCCCCGACTCCGATTTTGAGGTCGTTTTTGAGGGGTATTTGCCGAAGGCGATGACTCTGTGTCGGAAGGAACTTTGTTGGCTCGTGGAGAGGTATGCGAGGGAGGTGGGCAAGGGGAGGGCGGAATGACGGATAAAGAAAGAGGGACGCTCCGATGTGGGAGCGTCCCTCTTCCGTGGGGCTTCTGTTGGGATTAGAAAGTCCATTTCAGCGCAAGCGTTGGGTTCACGAAGAAACTCTTGTCGCTGTACGGGTTGTAAATGAAGTTGTTGCTGATTCTCACCTCGGTGCCGATGCTCAGGTTGGTGCTCTTCATGCTGGGAATGCTGTTGAGGTTGTACCAGAACTGCGGCTCGGCGAGGATGACGAGTTGACCGTGCCCGTTTGCCTGTTCGCCACGCCAAAAGTCGATGAAGCCTGAGAAGGTGCAGGCCTTGCTGGCGAAGGTGGTGCTCCACACGCCTGTGAGCTGGAAACTGGCATAGGCGCGGGTGTCGTTATAGCTCTTGAAGAACTGCTTGTACATGAGCTGCACGGAGTAGGTCTTGGAGAAGTCTTCCGAATGTCCGTTCCACGCAGGGCCGACGAGGGCTGACTGTTGGAAACTGCCGAAACGGTTCAAGCCGCCGTTGTACTCGATGTGTGCGGCAAAGGGCGACTGCTTGCCAAGGTTGAACTCGCGCGACACCTCGGTGTAGGCTCCTTCGGTGAACTTGCGGCTGAAATCCACATCTACGAAGTAAAACCACGAACCCCATTGGTCGGTGTTGAAGTGCTCGACGGTCATGGTCACTTTCGGGCGACCTGCTTCCTCGTTGGGGTAGATGTTGCGTCCGAAGTCGTAGTGCAGCTGAATGTCTTGTGCGTTGGCACTGATGGCGGCGATGAACGCCATTGCCATGAAGAGAATTTTTTTCATTGTCTGATGTTTTATTGTAGTTGTGTTAAGATGAATGTCTGATAGCTCCGTGGGCAAGTCTTGTTTGGCTAACGGGGTGCAAAGTTACGATAAAGGTGTGGAAGGAAGAAAAAAGCGGCACAAAACCTTGTTGTTTTGTGGGTATAGTTGTATCTTTGCCATCGAAAAGAATCGTATGACGATGAAGAAGATACTGACCTTTAGCTTATTTGCATTGTGCGTTTTGCAGCAGGCGATGGCACAACCTGCGCAACGTGACGTGATGGCTGCCATGGAACTGGCGAACGACTACTTCATGCAGAAGTATCCTGACCCGGGGAAACCAACCTTTGTGAAGCGTGAACGCCCTTCCAATCTGTGGACGCGTGGCGTGTATTTTGAGGGCTTGGTGGCACTCACCGAGATGGAACGTCTGACGGACGGGGAGAAGTACCTTGCTTATTATCAGTACATTCTCGATTGGGGCACGGCGCACAAGTGGATGCCGCGCAATGGTGTGACCACACGGGATGCCGACGACTATTGCTGTTGCCAGACTTATTTGGATATGTACGGGATGGAGAATCCGTTGGAGTCAGTGCCGGTGTTGGATGCTGAGGCTGGCAAGATTGTGTGGGGGCATCCTGTGAAGGTTCAAGCATGGATTGACCCCACAATAGCGTGTATGGACAACTTGATAGCGTGTCGCAACGTGCCGCAGACGCAAGGCAATGGCTCGTCTGATGGCTCGTTTGGCGACTGGACGTGGATTGATGCCATTCAGATGGGCTTGCCCGTCATGGCAAAGTTGGCTCAGATAAGGCATCAACAGAAGGCCGCTGACTGGGTGCGCTATGCTGAGCAGGGATGGCAAATGTATCGCACGACTCGCGACTCTATCGCTGGCGGACTTTTCAATAAGGAAGAGGGTTTGTGGTGGCGCGACAAGGATTTTGTGCCGCCGTTCACCACGCCCAACGGCAAGCAATGCTACTGGAGTCGTGGCAACGGATGGGTGTATGCGGCATTGGTCAGAACGATGGAATCGCTGCCAAAAGGCCCTCATTATAAGGATTATCGGAAGGATTATCTGCGGATGACTGACGCGTTGCTCAAGTGTCAGCAGCCCGATGGATATTGGTATGTCTCGCTCGATGACCCCCAGGACTACGGGGGGAAGGAACTGACGGGCACGGCATTGTTCATCTACGGTATGGCGTGGGGTGTGCGTCACGGGATGCTCCCAGCCAAGAAGTTCTGCCCCATCATCTATGAGACATGGAACAAGATGGTGGAGGATTGTCTGCATCCCAACGGGGCGTTGGGCTATGTGCAGGGAACGGGCAAAGAGCCGAAGGACTCGCAGCCTGTCGCCTACGACAAAGAGCCTGATTTCGACGACTATGGCTTGGGTTGCTTCCTGCTGTGCGGTACGGAAATTGTAAAACTCTTGAACCGATGAGAGGTCTTATATATATAATAATGTGTATATGCCTGCTGACAGGCGTGTCTTGTTCGTCGGACAGGAAGATGGAGAAGAAGCAGGTGACGGCGAAGGTGCAGAGTGCTCCCTACGAACTGTTGGTGGTGGCGAACAAGGATTGGTTGAAAAGCGGAGCTGGTCAGAGCTTGGTGAAGACTGTGGAAGCTCCTATCGAAGGGCTGCCGCAGGGAGAGCCGAATTTCAGGGTCACATACATCAACCCCTATGCTTTCGACGGTGTGTTTAAGACCTACGCAAACATTGTGTTGGCGACGGTGGAACGGAAATACGCTGAGCCGAAGATGGTGGTGCAGCGCAATGTGTATGCACGTCCGCAGGTGATGGTACATCTGTATGCGCCCGATGCGCAGACTTTCGAGGCGTATATGGATGCGCATGGTCAGAAGGTGCTGGACGTGCTGAACAAGAATGTGTTCTTGCGCGAACGTGCTTTCTTGCAGAAGCATTACAGCGGCTCGTTGATGCGTGCAGCGAGGCAGCAGTTTGGCGTGAGCCTGAACGCTCCTAAGGATGTTGATGACCTGAAACGTGGCAAGGATTTCTTGTGGGCATCGGCGAGCAAGCAGGAGTTCCGTCAGAATATATGCCTTTACACGTTGCCGCTGCAAGACTTGACGCTGGAGCGGCTGGTGGATGTGCGCGACTCGGTGATGAAGGTGAACATCCCTGGACGCAGGGCTGACCAGTGGATGGAGACGGATCGTCGCACGGTGACTGGCGGTCAGATGGCCGTGGAAGGGCGGACAGTGTTTGCCATGCGTGGGCTTTGGGACATGAAGCACGATGCGATGGGCGGTCCTTTTGTCTGTTATGTCTATCCCGACGAGGCGCATGGTCGTCTGCTTGTTGTGGAAGGATTTGTCTTTGCGCCTAAAGAGCTGAAGCGTCCCATTATTCGGCAGTTGGAAGCGGCTTTGCAAACCGTGACATGGAGCGAAGAGGGGTAGAACTACTCAACTATAGGTATGAATCTGGAGCTGGAAACACATTTTCTCTACCTAAAATTTGGTAGGTAAAGGAAAGTTCTCTACATTTGCACAGCAATAAACGATTCATTTAGATAAACAAAAAGAAAAAAGATTATGGCTTACGTAATTAGCGATGATTGTGTAATGTGTGGCACTTGCGCAGGCGAGTGCCCATCAGGTGCTATCAGCGAAGGCGATGGCAAGTATGTAATTGATGCAGACGGATGTGTTGATTGTGGCACATGCGCAGATGCTTGTCCTGCGGGCGCAATTGCTCCAGGCGAGTAAGAGAATCTTTGCATGGCGCACATCTAACAAACAAAAACAGATGTTTAAGCGGCATTCCCTTTGTGGGTTTGCCGCTTTTTTCGTATCTTCGCCTCCAAATTAACTAACTGCTTATGAATCTGAATCCTGTTTACCGAAGACTATTGGTGGCTTTCGCCTTGATGGTTAGTGTTTTTCCTTTTGTGGTGGCTCAGACGATTGACCTGAGCGGTATGTGGCAGTTCCAGATAGACCGCGACGGAAAAGGTGTCCGTGAAGGGTGGTTCCGCTCGGATTATCGGCTGGATGACCAAATGCAGCTGCCTGCCTCCATGCCACAGCGACTGAAAGGTGATGATATCAGCGTGGATACTAAGTGGGTAGGCTCGCTCTACGACTCCAGCTATTTCTATAATCCCTACATGAAGAAGTATCGTCAGCCAGGGAAGGACATGAAGTTGCAGTTCTTCCTCACGCCTGACAAGCACTATGTGGGCAAGGCATGGTACAAGCGCACGGTGGTACTGCCCGACGATGAGGCAGTGCCGATGTACACGCTCTATCTGGAGCGTCCGCACATCACGACCGAGGTGTGGGTGAATGGTGAGAAGGTGAATCGTATGCAGAAGTCGCTCTCTGTGCCCCATGTGTTCTATCTGTACGGTCTGCTGAAGCCTGGGGAAAACACCATCGCAATCTGTGTAGATAACGACCCCGAAACCGTGAAGGTGGGGCAGGACTCTCACTCGGTGAGCGACCAGACCCAAGGCGACTGGAATGGCATCGTGGGAAAGATTGAGTTGCGTCCCTTCAATGTCATTGACCATGTAGCGGTCTATCCCGACATTGATACAAAGACTGCGCGCGTACATATAGAGATGCTCGACTGCAAGCCACGGCAGAAGGCGACTATCTCTATGAAAGCTACAGCCTTTAATGCTGATAAACAGCACGTTGTGACGAGTAATCCCGTGGAGGTTACGCTTAACGATGGAGACCTTGTATCCAACGATGTGACGTTGGATATGGGTGATGATATGCTCCTGTGGGATGAATTTTCCCCACAACTTTACAAGCTCGAAGTGTCGGTAGCAACAAAAGAAGGCAGGGTTTACCGCAAAGAGACCGTCTTTGGTATGCGGAAGCTGGAGATTCGTGGCAAGATGTTCTATCTGAACGGTCGCCCCATCCAGCTGCGTGGCACGGTGGAGAACTGCGACTTCCCCAACACGGGTTATCCGCCGATGGATTTGGACTCATGGCTGAAACTCTTCAACACTTGCAAGGCATACGGACTCAACCACATGCGCTTTCACTCCTATTGTCCGCCCGAAGCTGCTTTCTTGGCTGCTGACATGACGGGCTTCTACCTTCAGCCCGAAGGACCGTCGTGGCCTAACCATGGTGTGAGGTTGGGTAGGGGAGAGCCGATAGATACCTATCTGATGGAAGAGAGTTTAGCTATTGCGGACGAGTATGGCAACCATCCCTCGTTCACCTTCTTTGCTTTTGGCAACGAACCCGCTGGCAACTGGGTGAAGTGGTCAACCGACCATGTGGCGAAAATCAAGGAGTACGACCCGCGCCACCTCTACTGCGGCTTCTCCGTGGGCGGTGGTTGGGCTTGGCAGCCTGGTAGCGAGTTCGCTGTGAAGGCTGGTGCGCGTGGATTGAACGAATGGGCAAAACGTGCGCCCGAATCGGTGGTGAACTTCGAGAAGAACATCACTACCTATAATGGAAAGGACATGCCGAACACGCCCATCACGATGCCGTTTGTGAGTCATGAGACGGGGCAGTGGTGCGCTTTCCCGAACTTTGACGAAATCGGCAAATATACGGGTGTGAACAAGGCCAAGAACTTCGAGATTTTCCGTGACCTGCTGAGAGACAATGGTATGGAGTCGCGCGGTCGTGATTTCATGCTGGCATCGGGCAAGTTGCAGGCTCTCTGCTACAAGGCAGAAGTGGAACGCACACTCCGCACCCCCAACTATGCTGGTTTCCAGTTGCTTTCGCTCAACGACTATTCTGGACAGGGCACGGCTTTGGTGGGCGTGACCGATGTGTTCTTCGACAATAAAGGCTACATTACGGATTGTGAGTTCCGCGAGTTCTGCTCACCGATTGTCCCACTGGCGAAACTGCCGAAGTTCACCTATCAGAATGACGAAACCTTTGAGGCAGAAGTGGAGCTTAACCAGTTCTCGGAGAAGGAGTTGAAGGGTGTTACTCCTCATTGGAGCATCAGCAAGGTTGGGGTGGATGAGGCTGCCCCTACGGTGTATGCTGCTGGCGACTTTCAGACGCAAGACCTCCCTGTGCAGGGCAACATTCAGTTGGGAAAGATTTCTGTGCCATTGGCTGCCATTGCCGAACCGACTAAGCTGACACTCACGGTGACAATTCCCGACACCGATGCCAAGAACCATTGGGACTTTTGGGTCTATCCTTCTACTTCAACCGCTGCGGTGCAGTATGAGAAGAAATCATGGATTCCGAAGGGCATCTATGTCACTGATTCGCTGGACGAAAAAGCACAGAAGACGTTGAAGAAGGGCGGAAAAGTCCTCATCTGTGCCGCTGGCAAAGTGACCTACGGCAAGGAAGTGGTGCAGCAGTTCACCCCTGTGTTTTGGAACACCTCGTGGTTTAAGATGCGTCCTCCCCACACCACAGGTATCTTGGTGGAGAACCAACACGCCATCTTTGACCTTTTCCCTACTGACAACCACTCCGATATGCAGTGGTGGGAGCTGGTCAATCGTGCGCAGGTGATGCAGTTTACCGACTTCCCCAAGGATTTCCAGCCGCTGGTACAGAGCATCGACACATGGTTTGTGTCACGCAAAATCGGCATGCTCTTTGAGGCCAATGTGGGCAAGGGAAAGCTCGTCATGACCACGATGGACCTCACCCACAACCTCGACCAGCGTATTGTGGCTCGTCAGATGCGAGAGTCTATCCTCCACTATATGCAGTCTCGTCAGTTCCAGCCGCAATGGACGCTGGATGAGCAACTTGTGGCTGACCTCTTCACCAAAGTTGCAGGTGATGTCAATATGTTCACCAACGACTCGCCTGACGAATTGAAACCAGCCCTCGACAACTCCATAAAAGCAACAAAGTAAACGCATGTATATGAAAAAGTTATTGTTTGTCTTGTTGACAGCCTTCGTTCTTTCATTCTCCACCTTTTCAACACTCTTTGCTCAAACCTACTCGTTCGATGGTCGTGACAAGGCTGCCATTCAGGTGAAGCCCTCCGATACGTTTACCCCGGGGAAAGGATATGGCTACGATTTCCAGTCCGTTATCTCTGAGGCTCGAAAGGCGCAGAACGACACTTACCGCCTTTCGGATGGCATATTCTATTTCTCTGTGGCTGTGCCCGATGGAAACTATAAAGTGACCGTCACTCTTGGCTCTAAGAAGATGGTGGGCAACACCACCGTCCGTGCTGAGTCGCGCCGTCTGTTTGTACAGAATGTGTCCACGAAGAAGGGGGAGTTCAAGACCTGCTCATTCATCGTCAACAAACGCAATACGACCATTCTGCTCCCCGATGGCAAGACCGACCGTGTGCGCATCAAGAAGCGTGAGGAGACCAAAATGAACTGGGACGACAAGCTCACCATCGAGGTGAATGGCGACGCTCCCACTCTCTCGTCCATCACGATTGAGCCAGCCAATGATGTGCCAACCCTATGGCTTTGTGGCAATTCCACGGTAGTGGATCAGGACTATGAGCCTTGGGCTTCATGGGGACAGATGGTGACTCGTTGGTTGACGGATCAGGTGGCTGTGGCCAACTATGCGGAGAGCGGTGAGACGGCAACTTCCTTCATTGGTGCTGGACGCTTGAAGAAGATAGTCTCGCTGATGAAGCCAGGTGATTACATCTTTATGGAATTTGGACATAACGACCAGAAAGAGAAGCGTCCAGGAAGTGGGGCGTTCTATAACTATGCTTATGCCTTGAAGCAGTTTGTGGATGAAGCACGCGCCAAAGGCGTCACTCCGATATTCGTCACTCCCACCCAGCGTCGTATGTTCGACAAGAATGGAAAGATTCAGGAGACGCATGCGAACTATCCTGAAGCCATGCGCTGGGTTGCCAAGGACTTAGGGGTGCAGGTGATAGAACTGCATGACATGACCCGTACTTTTTATGAAACATTAGGCGTGGAGGACAGCAAACGTGCGCTGGTGCATTACCCTGCTGGCACTTATCCTGGTCAAAGCAAGGCTTTTGAGGACAACACCCATTTCAATCCTTATGGGGCTTACGAGATTTCCAAGATGATGGTGGAGGGCATGAAACAGCTGAATCTTCCTGTCGTGCAGTACCTCCGCGATGACTACACGCCATTCAACCCTGCTCAGCCCGATGATTGGAAGACTTTCCATTGGAATGACGGCCCTTTTATCGATGTCGTGAAGCCTGATGGCAATTAAGGCGAAATGCTCTTATATGGACACCCTGCGCATGTTATTTCGTGTACCCTGCGTGAAATAATACGCGCAGGGTGTTCCACTTATTTCACGCACCCTGTGTGCCAGTTGGTGGATAGGGTACGTAAAAGAACACGGAAAAAAATCCGTGTTTTTTTGTTGCTGTAAGAAATATTTTTTGTAATTTTGAAATTGTTTTGTACTAATGCATCCTTTCCAAGTGACCTTTACCAGCTTTATTCAGAAGAAGGATTGCTCTAACGTGCTGAAAGTGACCCGTTTGTAACTGGACGGGTGAAGTAAGGTTATGCACATCCCTCATCAGGGTCGAAAAGGTGAAGATTGCTGTTAAGGCAAGAAATCTCACGCAAGTAAGAGTTAAAAAAGATTAAATATATGAGAATGAGTATTTTGTTCTTTTGGGGATTGATGATGGCGGTGGTCGCATTGTTAAGTTCATGCTCCACGCCCAAAGATATTGCCTATTTTCAGGACTTCAATGCTGGCAAATCCATCATTGTTCAGAATCCTGTGGAAATCAAGTTTAAGGCAGACGATGAAATCCGAATCCAAGTTAGTACCAGCCGTCAGGAACTGTCCCAGTTGTTTTCTCTTTCTTCTGGGTCTTCAGGAGGAGAGGGGGGCTCGCGCTATACAATCGACTCAGACGGCTACATCCGTTTCCCGGTGTTAGGTCAGATTCATGTGGCAGGTCTGAACCGCCAGGAGTTGCAGGAATCGATTCGCGACATGATTATGGAGAAGGATTTGATTAAAGACCCAATCGTGACCGTTGATTATTCTAACCTCTATGTGATAGTTCTGGGGGATGTTGGTGCTGGACGTGTGGAGATTGACCGAGACAAATTCACTATTCTCGATGCTCTTGCTACACGGGGAGACCTGAAGATTACAGGTCAGCGCACCAATGTGAAGGTGATTCGTGAGAACTATGGTAAGAAGACTGTTTACGAAGTGAACCTTTGTTCGGCAGAGGACCTCTATGCTTCACCCGTCTATTATCTGCAGCAGAACGATGTGATTTATGTGGAGATGAACAAGAAAGAAAAGCGCACGGCTACTGTCATGGGCAACTCGGCTGTTCAGCCTTCGTTCTGGATGGGCTTGGCTACCTTTGTCGTGACCGCTCTGGCATGGTTCGGAAATTAGTTGATGACTGTTGAAAAAACTAAATAAAATACCAAGAAATGTTGCCTCTTAACAACAATCAGGCCACAAGCGCGAGCGTTCAGCCAGCGGTTGGTGGCTCTTCTGCGCAGAAGGGTGCTTCGACTTATGCGAAAGTGCTGGATATGCTTACGGTTTTTGCCTCAAAGTGGTACTGGTTCTTCATCTGTTTGGCATTGGGACTTGGAGGGTCCTACATGTATCTGCAAATGACGCCTCCTGTTTACACGCGTGATGCTTCCATCTTGATTAAGAACGATTTCCAGTCGTCCTCCAATGGTGGCTCTGCTGGTGCAGGCATGAACATGTTCGGCGGAAGTGTGGATGTGAACAACGAACTCTTCACGCTCAAGTCTCCCCATATAGCTGAAGCCACAGCTCGTGCCTTGCATCTGAACGTGAACTACTATGCACAAGGGCGTTTCCATGAGCAGGTGATTTATGGCACTGCGCTCGGTGTACAAGTCATTCCTTTGGATTTGAATGACCAGGATGCGGCAGAGTTCATGCTCGAATTGAAGTCGAATGGTGTCTTTGTCATGAGTCGATTCACGCGTGGCAAAGAGCACCTGTCGGGTGTCGTCAAGGCCAAAGTGGGAAAAACCGTGAATACACCAATAGGCAAAGTCAGTGTTGAAAAGACAGATGGTTATTTCCCACAGGACATATCGTTGCGCGTGGAGCATGTACCCATCCAAACTGCTATCAATCAGATTACCGCAGGACTGACGGTGAGTGCCGTGAGCGAGATGTCCACCATTATCAAGCTGTCTTACGAGGATGTCAGCCCACAGCGTGCAGAGGACGTGCTGTTCACGATTATTGCTGTCTATAACGAAAATTGGGTGAAGGATTGTAATCGTCGTTCTGAATCTACGTCTAACTTCATCGAGGAACGTCTCAAGGTAATAGAACAGGAATTGGGCAATGTGGAGGATGACATCTATTCTTACAAATCTGCCAACTTGATTCCAGCTGGACAGAACGATTTGGCGAGCATCTATATGGAGCAGGCGACAACCGCAACAGCCCAATCGACAGAAATTAGCAACCAGTTGCACATGGCGCGCTATGTGCGTCACTACCTTACGAATGAGGCTAATAGGTTCACACTGATTCCAGCCAACCAAGGTGTGAATAATTCAGGTATCAGTGCTCAAATTGCAGAATACAATCAGTTGCTCCTGTCTCGCAATGATTTGTTAAGTGCCAGCTCTTTACAGAACCCGATTGTGCAGGAGAAGGACTTGCAGCTGGCAGGACTGCGTTCTGCGTTGATTGCTTCTGTCGATAACCATATTGCATCGCTCAATGTGGAGTTGCGGTCAGCAGAATCTGTTCGAGGACAGGCAAATAGCAAGATTGCTTCTTCTCCCTCACAGGCGAAATATCTGTTGTCGGTAGAGCGTCAGCAGAAAGTGAAAGAAAATCTCTATCTTTACTCTGTCTCTTGTACACATGTCCGAGCCGACGAGACGTAGAGGAATCTCGTATGCCGTCTTCTGCTTGAAAAAAA
>CAMWJL010000005.1 GCA_947174565.1 uncultured Prevotellaceae bacterium
CATCGAACAAACATCTGTTGGACTTATTCATAACTTATGAACAATTATTCATAACTTACGAACAATTATTCATAAGTTGCGAATAATTGTTCATAAGTTATGAACGAATCCTTCGTTTGGTGTGAAATCACTTCTCTGACGGGGAAAAGGCGACTCTGTTTGTAGAAGAAAGGGGAAAGGACAAATGGAAGTGCTGGTTTTGTGGCACAATTAAAGACCGAGTTCCCAACAAGAAGGGGCATTTTGTGGGTTAAAAGTGAGAGTTGTGGACAAAAAGCAAGATTAAGATGCGGAAGAACATGAATTTACGATAATTTTGTGTACCTTTGCATCTTAATAGATTAGGCGTGATGGCTAAATATCTGCGACATATCATCCTTTTTGTCTTCTGTGCGCTGGGCTTGGTTCGTTCTGCGGCAGAGGATTCACTCAGTGTATCCGTGTTGACATGCACGCCGGGTGTTGAATTGTATGCGAAGTTTGGTCATACGGCGTTGAGGGTGCAGAACCACACCACAGAACGGGACATCGTGTTCAACTATGGCTGTTTTGACGGCACAGCCAACGACTTTGCGCTGAAATTCATGCTGGGACAGACGGATTATCTGCTGGAGGCAGAACCATACGCATATTTTGTGGCTCGCTACGAGTATATGGGCAATGGCGTGACGGAGCAGGTGCTCAACCTCAGTCAAGAAGAGGATCTGCGATTAGGTTATCTCCTGTCTGAGAACATCCGTCCCGAGAATCAGCAATACCGCTACCTATGGCTTTATGACAACTGCACCGAACGGGCACGCGACATGGTGGAGCGTGCTGTGGATGGAACGATTGTGTATCCACGTGCGCCACAAGAACTTACCATTCGACAGATGCTGCACCGATGCCTTGAGCAGGACGCATGGACGAACTTCGGCATTGACATGATTTTAGGCTCGGAAATCGACCAACCTGTTGACAAGCGCATACAGATGTTCCTGCCTGCATTCTACAGCCGCGAAGTTGATGACGCGCAAATAGAACGGATTGATGGCAACAAAGTCCCTCTCTTGCTTGCCACCCATCAGATACTGACTGACACCAACGAAAGTCACCCCACCCCATTCCTGTTGTCCCCACTCTTCATGTTCGCCATCCTTTTGGTTGTAACCATCTTGCTGTTCATCTACGAATGGAGACAAGGACACTATGTGCTTTGGCTCGATGTACCCATGCACATCGCACAAGGCATGGCTGGCATCATCGTGGCGTTCCTCTTTTTCCTTTCCGAACATCCTGCGGTGGATAGTAACTGGCTGGTGGTCATCTTTAACCCTCTCCCACTCTTTTATGCCGCATGGCTCATCTACTGCCAGCGTAAACAGAAACCGAACAGATTGTCATACATTAACATGGCGGTACTCGTCATGTTCACTGCAACAATGGCTGTATGCCCACAGACCTTCAACCCTGCCATGTGGCTCGTCGTGCTGAGTCTGCTGGTGCGGTCGTTGTCGCAAGCACATTTTACCTATCACGCCCAACCATGAAAAAGCAGATACTGACCACCTTCTTTGCCTCCATCGCCATGGCAGGCACTATGGCACAGACACCCTCCGTGCCACGATTGGTCGTGGGCATCAGCATCGACCAGCTGCGTTCTGACTATCTTAACGCTTTCATGCCCCTCTATGGAGAAGGTGGATTCAAGCTGCTCCTCGAAAAAGGGCAGGTCTATTCCAACGTACAATATCAGCACACACCCATTGACCGAGCATCTGCCATCGCCTCCATCGTGACAGGCACCGTGCCATACAATCATGGCATCATAGCCGAAGAATGGATGAACCGTGCAGAACTGCACACCAACTACTGTGTGGATGACCGCAACTATAAAGGTGTGGAAACCAGCGACTGCTCCTCGCCCAAGAACCTGTTGGTCAGCACCATCGGCGACGAGCTGAAGGCTGCCACCAAGGGAAAAGCCCTCGTCTATAGCGTGGCTCCTTACCGCGAAGCAGCCGTACTGGCAGCTGGTCATGCAGCCGACTGGGCCATGTGGATTGATAATCAGAGCGGTAAATGGGCAGGCACCAGCTATTATGGATCAGCACCATCATGGTTTCGCTATGTCGATTCGGGATTCATCACAGACAAACTGACCTCGACCCCGTGGAAACCGCTGAACACCGCCACTGGCACTTATAACTACTACCTGACCACTACTCAGAAGCCTTTCAGCCACACGTTCACAGGCGACAGCCGCTTCCGAGTGTTCAAGACCTCAGGATTGGTCAATGAGGAAGTCACCAAAGCCGTCCGCTACTGCCTCACCAACGGCAATGCAGGGCTGGATGACGTGACCGACTTTCTTTCCGTATGCTACTATGCTGGTGATTTCCAAGCAGCTAACGGAGATGCCACCGCCACGGAGTTGCAGGACACCTACAAGCGTTTAGACAATGAAATAGCATCTCTGCTGGAGAAAATCGACCAAATGGTAGGGCTTGACAAGACACTCATCTTCGTCACCTCCACGGGCTATGACGCAGCAGAGAATGCAGGCGAATTGGCAAAGTATCGCATTCCGACAGGCGATTTCAACATCAATCGTTGCGCCGTATTATTAAATATGTACCTCTGCGCCATGTATGGCAACGAGCGTTACGTGGAAAGCTACTTTGGCAACCAGCTCTACCTGAACCACAAGTTGCTGGAGACCAAGCAACTGAAACTTGCCGAAGTGCAGGAGCATTGCGAAGACTTCCTCTTCCAGTTCAGCGGTGTGCGCGACGTTTTCACGTCTCACCGCATTACCCAAGGCGCATGGACACCAGGCATCAGCACCATCCGAAACGGATATAACCCTAAATGTTCGGGCGACATCATCGTGCAGGTTTCACCAGGTTGGAATCTTGTGAACGAGGACCGTGGCACGAAAAAGATGCAGCGCGATTCCTTCTTTGAGTTTCCACTCATCTTCTTTGGCTATACCATTCAGCCCCGAAAAGTTGACACCCCCGTCACGGTCGATTGCATCGCTCCGACCGTGGCACACCACATCCGCATTCGTGCTCCGAATGCTTGCGCCAGTTCCCCTCTCTTCTGAGAGCTATGGAAATGTGGCAGAGGACGTTACAGCCCTCTCCCCTCCAACACGCAGTTTAACATCAAATAAAGACAAAAACAAAAAATACACAAAATATGGGATTTTCTATTAACAAACTTCTCAGCAGCATCTTTGGCAACAAAGCCGCACGGGACATCAAGGAGATTCGCCCGATTGTAGAACAGGTGCTGGCTATTGAGCCTGAAATACAAAAGCTCAGCAACGACGAGTTGCGTGCCAAAGTAGATGAAATCAAGGCGCAGTTGCAAGACAAGGTGAAGGACAAGCGCGCTGAGATAGAAGAACTTAAAAAAAAGATTCAGGAAACAGAGATAGACAAGCGTCAACCCATCTTCGAGGCCATTGACAAGAAGGAGACAGAAGTGCTCGACCTCTTTGAAGAAGGCTTGACCGAGGTGATGCCCACGGTATATGCTATCGTGAAAGACACTGCTCGCCGTTTTGCAGAAGCAGACAATGGCGATGTTGTCGTGACAGCAACCGACTTCGACCGTGACCTCTCCATTGAGCACGACTTCGTTGACATTGAGGGCGATAAAGCTATTTGGCACAATCACTGGGTGGCTGGTGGCAACGAGATGACGTGGAACATGATTCACTACAACGTACAGCTCTTCGGCGGCATTGTGCTGCATCAAGGCAAGATTGCTGAGATGGCAACAGGTGAAGGTAAGACGCTCGTGGCTACCCTGCCAGTGTTCCTCAATGCCCTGTCTCGCAATGGTGTGCATGTGGTGACGGTCAACGACTACCTCGCTAAACGTGACTCTGAATGGATGGGTCCTCTCTATATGTTCCATGGCTTGAGCGTCGATTGCATCGATAGACATCAACCCAACTCAGAGGCACGTCGCAAGGCTTATCAGGCAGACATCACGTTCGGAACGAACAACGAGTTCGGCTTCGATTATCTGCGTGACAACATGGCAATGGCACCCAAAGACCTCGTGCAACGCATCCACAACTATGCTATTGTCGATGAGGTTGACTCCGTGCTGATTGACGATGCCCGTACACCGCTCATCATCTCTGGTCCTATTCCAAAGGGCGACGTGCAGATGTTCGAGGAGTACTGCCCCATCGTGGAACAGCTGGTGGAGGCACAGCGTCGTTTGGCACAGAATTACCTCTCTGAAGCCAAGAAACTCATCGAGTCAGATAACAAGGACGATGTGACCGCTGGTTTCCTTTCCCTCTTCCGTGCCTACAAGAGCTTGCCCAAGAACAATGCGCTCATCAAATACCTTTCACAGCCAGGCATTAAGACAGGCTTGCTCCAAACAGAAGAAATCTATATGGAGAACAACAACCGCCGCATGCCGGAAGCCATTGAGCCATTGTTCTTTGTGGTGGATGAGAAGATAAAGTCCGTAGAGATGACCGACAAGGGTAACCAGCTCATTGCCAACATCGTAAAGGACGACACTTTCTTCGTATTGCCCGATATTACGTCTCAACTGGCAGAGATGGAAAACGAGCACTTCGAGAGCGAAGATGCTAAGTTGGCAAAGAAGGATGCGCTCATGCAAGACTATGCCTTGAAGGCAGAGCGTGTACACACCATCCAGCAGCTCTTGAAGGCCTACACCATGTTTGTGAAGGATGATGATTATGTCATCATGGATGGCGAAGTGAAGATTGTCGATGAGCAAACAGGTCGTATCATGGAAGGTCGCCGCTGGAGTGACGGACTTCATCAGGCAGTCGAAGCCAAGGAGCGTGTGAAGGTGGAGGCTGCCACACAGACTTTCGCCACCATCACCTTGCAGAACTACTTCCGCATGTACCACAAGTTGGCAGGTATGACTGGTACTGCCATCACGGAGGCTGGCGAGTTCTGGGACATCTACAAGCTGGATGTAGTGGAGATTCCAACGAACCGTCCTATCGCACGTATCGACATGAACGACCGTGTGTATAAGACCAACCGCGAGAAGTATAATGCTGTGATTGAAGAGATTGTGAAGATGCGCAACAGCGGACGCCCCACCCTTGTCGGCACTACCTCTGTGGAAATCTCCGAATTGATCTCTCGCATGCTCTCCATGCGCAAGATACCGCATCAAGTGCTCAATGCGAAGTTACACCAAAAGGAAGCTGACATTGTGGCCTTAGCAGGTCAGAGCATCTTGGGCGAAGTGGTCAACGAAGATGGCACGAAGGAAGAACGGATGCTGGGAGCAGTGACTATCGCCACCAATATGGCAGGTCGTGGTACTGACATCAAGCTCTCCGACGAGGTAAAAGCCGCTGGTGGTTTGGCGATTATTGGCACGGAACGCCATGAGAGCCGTCGTGTGGACCGTCAACTGCGTGGTCGTTCTGGCCGTCAAGGAGACCCTGGCTCATCAGTGTTCTATGTGTCGCTCGAAGACAAACTCATGCGCCTCTTCGCCAGCGACCGCATCTCCAAGATAATGGACCGTCTCGGCTTTGAGGAAGGCGAAATGATTGAACACAAGATGATTAACCAAAGCATCGAACGTGCCCAAAAGAAGGTTGAGGAGAACAACTTCGGCATCCGTAAGCGTCTGCTTGAATACGACGACGTGATGAACAAGCAGCGCAAAGTCATCTATGAGCGTCGCCGTCACGCCCTCATGGGTGAACGCATCGGCATGGACATCGCCAACATGATATGGGATCGCGTGGTTCGTATCCTCAGCAATGGCGACTACGAAAGCTGTAAAGAAGACTTCCTGCGCATTTTTGCCATGGAGATTCCGTTCGACATGGAGACCTTCGAGGCTAAGAGCCGTCATGAACTGGAAGATGCAGCATTCGACATTGTTATCGATTCCTTCAAAAAGCGTAGCACTCGTCTTGCCTCAGTGGCTTACCCTGTCATCAAAAGCGTGTTTGAAGCCAAAGGCAATATGTACGAGAACATCCTCGTGCCCATCACTGATGGTCGCCGTATTTATCAAATCAGCGTTCCACTCAAGGAAGCTTACGAAACTCAAGGAAACTCCATCCTCATAGCCTTCGAGAAAGCCATCCTGCTTCACACCATCGACGACGCTTGGAAGGAGAACCTCCGTGCCCTCGACGAACTGAAGCAATCCGTACAAAACGCTTCCTACGAACAGAAAGACCCGCTCCTCATTTTCAAATTGGAGTCAGTCAACCTGTTCGATACGATGGTCAACGAAATCAACGATGGCACAATCTCTGTACTCATGCGCTGTTCTATCCCAATCGCCGAAGAGCACGATGTGCAGCAAGCACCAGCCTCCACAATGGAAGAACCCAAGCAACGTCTCACCGAAAGCCATCAGAATCTTGATGAGCCATCCGAGACTCAACGCCAACAGGCACAAGCCGCCCAAACAGACACCCGTGCGCGCCAACCCATTTCCCCCATTGTGAACAATGGTCCCAAGGTTGGTCGCAACGACCCATGTCCATGTGGCAGCGGCAAAAAATACAAGAACTGCCATGGACGGTTGGCATAACATCCATTGGAGGATGTTACAAACAAAGCAAAAGGGAAGCCCAAATGGCTTCCCTTTTGCTTTTCATAATACATAAAACAACGTCGGGAAAAACACTCATCGCTACACTATAACACCATACGGAATCCTTAAAGGTTGATTACCAGAAGAATACATAATTGGGAAGTCTCTTGTAGTATGCTACCGCTACCTCTCTTGCAGTATTAATTGTAGCTGTTGTTATCCTTTCTTTGGATTTAAGCCTCTCTCTTCTGTCATTAAATTCATTCTGATATACAATGTCTGCATCTTTCTTTATTGAAATAAGAAGCGACTTGGCAGCATTGAAACAACTACAGGTGGGGGGCACAGAAGCAGCAAGGTCTGCCGCTCTTTCAAAATTTCTTTTAGCATACTCTGCACGTGCCATCATCATTACTTCTTCACAATTCTGTGTCAAATACTGCTGATAAATCTTCTGTATGGCAGTTGAGATTTGTGGGTATTCCGCTAATGATTCAGGATAAGTAGTGAGCAGTGCTATTGCCTCGCTATACTGCTGCTGGGCACTCAGCGTATTAGCTTTGTTTATAAGAGCAACAACACTGCTACTATAGTAATCTGCGACTTTCTTTTTCGTCGCTTGAGCAAAAGTACCATACATATTCTCATTTATCTTCTTTATGGCAGAGCGTAAAGACTCCACTTTTGAGTAACCTTCTCCTTTCGTTGATATGGAAAGTGTATTGAAGACAGTGTTAGTGATAACATTTCTGACACTGACTGTAATACAAAGTTCTGTGGTATAGATATTCCTCATGCCACCCTCTATACGTTTTTCATCAAGTATGTTTACATCGGGTATCATGGCAATGGCCCCACACTCCGTAGCCGCCACACCTTCTACCGTACAGATTGCCAACAACTTGTTTTTGAGTATTGTTTTGGTGTTGCTGTCTAAAATACTATTCGCAGGCATTGCCACAGAGATGAAGACATCGCTGTTTTGAGCAAAGACTCCACAACTTATTACAATAAAGCATAATAGGACAATCAAGTTTCTCATAAGAATTTTATTTTATCGTGATTACGAGTGTATTACTTTTTGTCACATGCGAGACTTGAATGCCAAGCTTGCGGAAGAACTGCCGTATTTCACGGTCAAACTGACTGATATTATAGTTTCTGCCATTTGCATCTTGCAGCGGAATGCGTATATCATCAAATATCATCTCCAACTCCGTTCCTCCCTGTATATGATAGTTATTCTTATAGGAAGCCTCTGCCACCCAGTCTTCTATCTGGTCAACAAGTTCTTCACCATTTACTTCCTGATGCAGTGTAAGAGAAGCTGTGTCATCTACTTTTATATCAAGAATAATAGAACGACCATTCTCTACAATATCATCAAATTTTGTCTGTATGACATTCAGAAAATCGTCCGCCACTTTTTCTACAGCAGCCCCTGCAAGTCTTCCTATATCTTCGGTGTAAAACTGACCGCTAAAAGCATCTTTGTTTGCAAGAGAGCCACCCGTGGATACGTCACATGCTTTCATTAAGACTTTCACGCTGTTTCCATTAGCCGAAGGAGTATAGATATACTCCGTTTCGACATAAATGTCAGCACCAGAACCCTGAATAACCATGGCACTGAGGTTTGTCTGCGCATTGTTCGACAAGGCATTGTTAGAAGATTGTGATTTCAGTTTTGTTTCAAAGTCAATCGTTGTAAATCCCCTCTCGTCAAACGCCTCACGAATCTTCGACAGCACAATCCTTATATTCGAGTCTGTTTCTATAGCTTGTCGAATGTCATTACCTTCCGTAACATAAGGCATCACCATGATTTTCGGTTGTACCGTTGCACTATTCTGTGCATTTAGCAGTGTTGCCACAAAAGCCAACACAATAAGAAATAGGTGTTTCATTTACTTAATTTTTATAAACCAAACTTTCTGATGATTCCATTCTGCTCCAAGTACTTACGCAGTTTCTCTGCTTTTACTTTAATGTCAAACGTCTGGCATTTGCGCTTACTGGCATCTTTCCCGATATTTGATACAGCGATGGATAACTCAATGAAGTTACGGTATTGTCCAGCATAGAAAGAATTAAAGAATGCAGGGTTGTCTGTCGTAGCTTTATCCTCGCCAACAGATACCATTGGAAGAGAATACGAAGTACCGTCTGCACCAATAAAACATAGATTTTTAATAGCTGAAAGTTCTGCATCTATAGATGTTTTCTTGGTGTTAGACCCATACCCCACAACCCTGAACGTAACGGATTCACGATCAGAAGCCTTTACGATACAATTATACTGTGCATTGATGTGAAGACACAACACACAAAAGATGATTGATAGAATGATACGTTTCATCTGTTTATCTATTTTAGACGATTCAAAAGCCAACAAACGGAGTCTTGTTTAATCATGTTTTACTTTTTAATAATCAGAGAGCAACGTAACTTGGAGTTTGCGTTAAACAAGCCATATAGTTGCTGGGAAATCTTCTTGTCAACTTTACACTCAGAGAAAAACTCACCAACAAGTTTTGTCACGGCAACAGAACCTATGACCGTCGGTATTTCCTCGCCATCCAACACTTCTATGCTGCTAACGTCAAAACGGTCTCCAACCTTTATACCGTGCTTCGTTCCTGCTTTGATGAGAATTGTTTCCGCCTTGCCATTATCGCCATTTACAATTTTCATTATCCTTGCATTCAGCGGGAATGTGACCCTGAAATATTCAGCCAAGACAGGTTCCAGTGAGTTCATTGCCATCTGCACAGCAGCCTGTGCAGAAACACATTCTTTGCTGGCTTTTCCCTCAAACGCCATGGCTTCAGTTGTCTGTTGGGTGGCTATGTCATCTACTTTCAGTTGAAAGGCAACACTCGCTTTATACCCCCTTACAGAGCCATCGGGATTCTTCATTCTATACACAGGAATCTTTGTGATAGTGCCTTGTACCAACTTCATTGCGGCAAGGCTATTGCCTTGTTCCACCGTCTCTTTCCCTATAAACTCCTCACGCTTTTGGTATTCCAATTCCTCCGCTATTTTGTCACGGTTGGTTCTATCAACAACCACAAATCTGTTGCAGTTTTTCAAAACCTCAACGACTTTTTCTGTAACTAAAGAAGAGAAAGGACTTTCAGCATCAGACTTAAAGGCAGCGACTCCAACAACTTCCCTGTCATCATTTGCTTGTTTCTGGTTGAAGAACTCTATACTCTTCTGAAGCTCCTGTTCCTGTTTTATCGCATCATTATGAGACTGTGCATGTCCCAATTGGACACACACAGCCATTAGAAGAATAGTAGAAATCCTGTTCATCACTGCTTAAAGATTCTTACCAGACTTCAATGTTTCAATGATTTCCTGAACAGCCTTCACTTGTGCAGCAGACTCTTCCATAAGGATTGGTGTTGCAACATTACCAAATTCTATAACAGCTGTTGCAGACTTAGCCGTTTTTACGGCTTTCGCCGCCTTCATCGGATTCTTCTCGGAAGAAGCACTCTGTGCCATCTTCTTTGCTTCTTCTCCTGCACTTTTAGCTTTGTCAACAGCAGCCTTGATACTGGCACCTTCTCCTGCAACAGTCGCTGAGAATACAACCCATTCTTCCAGTGTGGGCTTTGTGATTGTCACATCTGTAACACCATCTTCGGTCTCACCTATCTGACGGTTATACATGTTCTCTAACTGCTCACTATTAGCAATTGCCAATAGTGCTGCTTTTTTTACCTCATTGCCATAACCGTCAATGCCTGAATTTCCGCAAGTTTTGTAATCCTTGCAAAGAGCCTCTAACCTTGCAGAGCGGTCTTTACTCTGCTGAATCTGCTCCTTGATTTGGGCATTTGCGCCACAAACCATACACATGGCAATTGCCATCATCATAAACTTTCTCATTGTTTTTTGAAAAGTTTTGTGCCTTTAGAAGCCCAATAAGGCGGTTAGATGTAATGATTATGTGACCTATCTTCATGCAAAACGTAGGCTTCCACCTCTACTCGCCCGCAACTGAGGTCCTGAGATTACCCTTGATGGTGAACGTGTAGAGTGTCTGCCTACGCCGGTATATAACACATATCTCCAGAAAAGTGTGCTTTGAGGAATATATAATATATCCTCATACGCACACTCTGGGATACTTTTATTGTATACCCATAGCATTCACTTCCGACATTGCCCTTGACCATCAATGAAATTTCTCAGGTTTCAGTTGCCAATTGACAAAGCATCGATGACGCTTTAACATTAAATAGTGTCCCACCCTACCGCACACCCTTAAAGATATGCACGGCGTAGGCAACGACGGCACAAAGGTCATACTTTTTTCGCTAACAGGAAAAGGAATCCTATATTTTTTGCAAAATTTAACGATTTGGGATGCCAAAGGTCGGCAATCAAATCCCCTGTTAGGCTCATTCCAAGACCAACCTTACTTTGATTCTGTATGAAAACGTTTCTTTGGTCATCAAAGGGAAAGGGGATATATCGGTAGCAGGGCACTTCGATATGTGACAGGGATTCACAGCCACAAAATCGGAGTCCCCGACTCCGACCAACCGACGTCGGGGACTCCGATTGGTCGATGTCGGGGACATCGATTTTAGGGGGTAAAAAGAGAGGGATGTGATTCGTTGCTGCACTTAACGACAGAACGAAATGTAACAGCAAAAAACAGAGTGGCAAGACCTCAGGAAAAGAAGCACCAATACAATAGCCTTGGCATTAAACGCCTATCCGCAATTGCAATGATGGGCAGTGGAACATGCCGCCAACAGCAACAATATGCAGACACCCAGCAATAAAAACAGTTTATTCTTCATGCTTTTTCAGTTTATTATCATGTGTTGCAGTTTTTTATCGTATCTTTGCCACATGATTGGAATCTTGATACCTTTTCATAACGACAAATACAGACTCATTATTATATAAACACTAAACATTATGGCAAAATTTATTGACGAATTCAAAGAATTTGCTTTCAAAGGCAATGTGGTTGACATGGCTGTCGGTGTCATCATCGGCGGTGCATTTGGAAAAATTGTTTCTTCTGTTGTGGCAGACCTCATCATGCCGCTCATCGCAGCCATCGGCGGTGTGAACACTGCTGATTTGAAACTTGAGCTTAAACCTGGTGTAGCGGCTGTAGTAGATGAATCGGGCGCGGTTGTAACAGAAGCCGTTGATGCCGTGACATGGAACTATGGCTCATTCATTCAGAATGTTATTGATTTCTTCATCATCGCTGTCTGCTTGTTCTTCATCATCAAGGTCATAGCTAAAGCCACGTCGCTCCGCAAGAAGAAGGAGGCCGCCTCTGCTGCCGCTATTGCCGCTACCGCCCCTGAGCCAGAACCAACCAAGGAGGAACTGCTGCTGACCGAAATCCGCGACCTCCTCAAGGAGAAGAAATAAAACGCATGAAAGACCCTCTGGAAAGTGAACTAAAGCTTTTCATGGCAACATACAAAACAAAAAGAATGCCAACTTGACTACAACGTCAAGTTGGCATTCTTCCTATGGTTATATATGCTTTTGAATGTGTAGGATTGCGTACCGCTAATCTATCCTTCAGTTGATTTCTCCACTACCAAAACACAAATGGTGTTCCTGATCATACACCACGCAGAACTGTCCTGGTGCCACACCATGAATCTTTTTGTCAGCTTGCAAGAACCATTGCCCCTCTCTCTGAGACAGAACGCCATCCATATATTCGGGTGTATGCCGAATCTTGAACGTCACACGCATGCCTTTGCTTGGGTCATGTTCGCTACCCCACTCTTCTTCAAACGGATTGCCACTGATGAAATGGAAGTCATTCATGGTGATGTGGTCTTTGTACACCTGTTCAGGGTCATACCCATGCGACACGAAAAGGATGTTCCGCTTGATATTCTTCTTCACAACAAACCACGGACCACCGCCAAAGCCAAGTCCTTTGCGCTGACCTATCGTATAGAACCACAATCCCTTGTGCTCCCCTATCTTATGTCCCGTCCCAATCTCACGCACATCGCCAGGATTCTCCCCAAGATGCGCCTTAATATAGTCACGAAAGTCTATGTTTCCGAGGAAGCAGATGCCTTGGCTGTCTTTTCGCTCCGCATTCAGCAAATGCGCTTTTTCTGCAATCTCACGCACATCGTGTTTCCACAGATGCCCAATGGGAAACATCAGCTTGCTGACTTGCAGGGAGTTAATTTGACACAGAAAATCTGTCTGGTCTTTTACGGGGTCAGGCGAAGTGGATAGCCAGACTTTGTCCTCAATCCTCGTCGTTGTGGCATAATGCCCCGTTGCCGTAAAGTCGAAGTCCCGCCCAGCCACTTCTTCAAAACAACCGAACTTAATGAGCTTGTTGCACATCACATCAGGATTAGGCGTCAAGCCCTGCCGTGCTTTGCCCATCGTGTAACCAACCACCTTTTCCCAATACTCCTTGTGCAGGTCAATCACATCCAGCTTCAAGCCATACTTTCGTGCCAGCCACAGACAAATCTCCACATCCTCTTCCGAGGTGCAGTTCCATTCCGTGTCTTTGTCTGGACCTATCTTGATGTAGAATAAATGCGGGTCGATTCCCTGCTCCTTCAGCAAATGCACCGAAACAGCAGAATCAACACCACCAGACACTAATGCAGCAACAGACTTACTCATTTGCTTGCCATGGCAGACTTCATGTTCTTACTAATCTCCAGCATCTTATTGATAGGTTTGATAGCTTTCTCGGCTATCTCAGCATCCACTTCGATGGTTGGCCATTCGTATCTCAAGGTATTGTACAGCTTCTTTAATGTGTTCAGTTTCATGAACTCACACTCATTGCACGAGCACCCCACCGTCTCTGTAGCTTCTGGTGGTGCTGGAATAAAGAGTTTGTCGGGACAAGCCTTCTTCATTTCGTGCAATATACCGCTTTCTGTGGCCACGATGAACTCGGTGGCTTCATCCTTAATGGCAAAGTTCAGCAATCCTGCAGTCGAACCAATCACATCCGCCACCTTCTGAATGGGCGCAGGACACTCAGGATGTACCAGAATCTTGGCATTGGGATGTGCTGCTTTCAATGCCAGAATCTTCTCCAACGAGAACTGTCCATGCACATGACAGCCACCATTCCAAAGCAGCATCTCACGCCCTGTCACAGAGCAGATATAGTTGCCAAGGTTTTTATCAGGTCCGAATATAAGTTTCTCATTCTGAGGGAACGAGTCTATCACCAACTTAGCGTTGCTTGAAGTCACCACAACGTCTGTCAATGCCTTCACTGCCGCAGTCGTGTTCACATAGCTCACAACCTTATAGCCAGGGTGTTCATCCACGAACTTCTTCAAATCCTCTGCGTTACAGCTGTCCGCCAACGAGCAACCCGCATTGAGGTCAAGCACCAACACCTTCTTGTCGGGACAAAGAATCTTGTTGGTCTCACCCATGAAGTGAACGCCACACATCACAATGATGTCCGCATCTGTTTTGGCTGACCACTGCGCCAATGCCAACGAGTCGCCCACGAAATCAGCGATATCCTGCACAGCTCCATCCGTGTAGTAGTGTGCCAAAATCACCGCATTCTTCTCCTTACACATCTTGCGAATCTCGGCATTCAAATCAATGCCGTCAGGAATAGGCTCATCCACATAACCCTTTTCCTTCCAAGAGTCTTTCACTTCCATCTTATATATTTTATCTTTGAATGAATGATAGGAAACAAAGGCAAAGGTATGCCTTTTTGAGCAATCCACCAAATTACGATTCACATTTTACGTTTGCCGTCTCACTCTTCTGTCTCGCACTTCCCCTCTTCCACTTCTTCTCTGGTGGGGAAATGCCCAAGCCACTTCATCTGCTTCAAGCACCACGATTGACGCTGATACATATAATTAGTAGGTGAAGCGGAATTCATGCGGATGGGATTGGGCAAGGAAACTGCAATCATCGCACATTGGTTGCGTGTGAGTTCCTTGGCACTACACCCGAAATGCTCTTGCGCCACAGCCTCTGCACCATATATGCCATCGCCCATTTCGATGGTGTTGAGATAGACCTCCATGATACGGTGCTTGTCCCACATATACTCCATGAGCACCGTGAAATAAGCCTCCACTCCTTTGCGAAACCATGCCAGCTTGCCTGACGATGAGGTCGGGAACAGAAATACATTTTTTGCCGTCTGCTGGCTGATGGTCGAACCACCTCTGTAGCGTTCACCCTCCGCACGCTCATCTATCACCTTTTTGATGGCCTCCCAGTCAAAACCGTTGTGTATCATGAAGTTTTGGTCCTCACACGACATGACAGCCAGCGGCAGGTCGGGCGAGATGCTGTCAAACGGCACCCATTGATGATGCCATCGAATCTGCTCACCACGCTTCACCTGTTGACAGGCACGAATAAACATCAATGGCGAGGTATAGACAGGCACATAGCGGAACAACAAAACAAGGAGGATGCTCCCCGCCACGATGACGATGAGCATCCACTTGATAAAGTTCCCGAGTCTTGAGAAAAACTTGCTCATTTACTGGAGCGTTCCAGCATTAGCAGCATTCACCATCGCCTCCGAAGCGTAGAGGTAAATCTCCACACGGCGGTTCTGCGCCTTGCCAGCAGCGGTTGAGTTGTCAGCAACAGGGTTGTTCTCGCCATAACCCACACTGCTCTTAATCTGCGCAGCGTCAGCACCTTGTGCCAACAAGAAAGCCTTCACAGCGTCAGCACGCTCTTGGCTCAGTTTGAGATTCTTCTGGAAACTCTCTTCAGGTGTAGAGTTTCTGAAACCAGTGTTGTCGGTATATCCCTGAATAGCCACATCGCAATCGGGGAATGCCTTCAGCACATCGTTGGTGAACTGGGTCAAGTTTGTCATCGCATCCTTGCTGAGCACCGACTTGCCTGTGGTGAACAGAATGCCTGAATCGAAGGTCATCTTCACTGCGTCCAAGCCATTCGCGTCCTTCACGGTCTCCACCTGCGCATTGTCGATGGCAGCAGCAGCAGCCTTAGCCTTGTCCATCTTCTTGCCAATGAGCACACCAGCTCCCGTACCCACAGCTGCACCTATGCCAGCACCAATCAGTGTGCCACCTGTGTTCTTACCTATCAGATTGCCTATCAGCGCACCTACAGCAGCACCTGAGCCGCCACCAATCAATCCACCCTTCGCGGTATTGTTCATAGAACCACCACAACTTGCAAAAACCACAAGCGCAGCCATAGCAATAGCAAAAAACTTAGTCTTCTTCATAATGTTGACTTTTTAATGATATTAAAATAAATGTTTTCAGATTTCACCTGACCATGCGACGGACAATCACGCACAAGTGTCAGCTCCTTTTCGGGGCAAAGATACGCATCTTTCCCTTTGCAAACAAGGAAAAGCGCATAAAAAAGAAATAAATCCCGAAACAGCGTGTCCGTCTCGGAGTTTTTGTGTACTTTTGCACCTTTGTAATCAATCATTAAATAAAAAGACTCTATATGGCAACAGAATTGAAAGACCTTACGAAGCGTTCGGAGGATTACTCAAAATGGTATAACGAGCTGGTCGTGAAGGCAGAATTGGCCGAGCAGGCCGATGTGAGAGGATGTATGGTGATTCGCCCTTACGGATACGCTATCTGGGAGAAGATGCAGCGTGTGCTCGATGATATGTTTAAGGAAACAGGCGTACAGAACGCCTACTTTCCCCTCCTGATTCCCAAGAGCTTCCTCAGCAAAGAGGCTGAACATGTGGAGGGTTTCGCCAAGGAATGCGCAGTGGTGACTCACTACCGCCTGAAGACCAACGAGACCCACGACGGCGTGGTGGTTGACCCTGCCGCCAAACTGGAAGAGGAACTCATCATCCGCCCCACATCCGAAACCATCATTTGGAACACCTACAAGAACTGGATTAAGTCATACCGCGACCTCCCCATCCTGTGCAACCAGTGGTGCAACGTGATGCGCTGGGAGATGCGCACACGCCTGTTCCTCCGCACCTCCGAGTTCCTTTGGCAAGAAGGCCACACGGCTCATGCCACTCGCGAAGAGGCAGAAGACCGCGCCAAGCAAATGCTGAAAGTCTATGCCAAGTTCGCAGAAGAATACATGGCGGTGCCTGTCATTCAGGGCGTGAAGAGCGAGACGGAGCGTTTCGCTGGAGCACTCGACACCTACACCATCGAAGCCATGATGCAGGACGGCAAGGCTTTGCAGAGCGGCACAAGCCACTTCTTAGGCCAGAACTTCGGCAAGGCCTTCGACGTGCAGTTCCTCAACAAGGACAACAAGGTGGAATACGCATGGGCAACGTCATGGGGCGTTTCAACCCGACTGATGGGTGCGCTCATCATGACCCACTCCGACGACAACGGTCTCGTCCTGCCTCCCAAGTTGGCTCCGTTGCAGGTGGTCATCATCCCAATCGGCAAGGGCGACCAAATGCCGATGTTGGACGAGAAAGCCGAAGCCATCGTGAAGAACCTCAAGGCTATGGGCATCAGCGTGAAGTACGACAATGCCGACAACAAGCGTCCGGGCTTCAAGTTCGCCGACTACGAGTTGAAGGGTGTGCCAGTGCGCCTTGTGCTGGGTGCTCGCGACTTGGAGAAGGGTCTTGTGGAAGTGATGCGTCGCGACACGCTGGAGAAGGAAAATGTCGCCATCGAGGGCATCGAAGAGTACATCAAGAACCTGTTCGACGACATCCAAACAAACATCTACAAGAAGGCCATCGACTACCGTGATGCCCACATCTACGAATGCGACAACTACGACGAGTTCAAGGAGCGCATCAAAAACGGTGGCTTCTTCCTCTGCCACTGGGACGGAACCGAAGAGACCGAAGCCCGTATCAAGGAAGACACGCAGGCTACTATCCGCTGTGTGCCATTCATGTTTGAACAGACAGAAGGCGTGGATATGGTGAGTGGCAAGCCCGCCAAGTATCGCGTCCTGATTGCACGCTCATATTAAGAGACTACACACCGCAAGGAGAAGTCGTTCATAAGTTATGAATAATTGTTCATAAGTTTGGGATAATTATTCATAAGTTACGAACAATTATTCATAACTTACGAACAACGCCTTGCCCAATTCATACATAGCAGAAACTTTCACGATGAAAAAGAAAAGACTTACACTCTCTTTTGCCGCTGCATTAGTGGCTTTAAGCCTTGTGGCACAAACCGACTCCACCCTCTTCATGCGCCAACTCTGCGCCCTCGAAGGAGTGAGCCAAGTGAAGCCGCTGGAGACAACCCGATTCAAGGAGAAGTATGTGCTGAAGATGGAACAGCAGGTAGATTGGAAGACCGCTTCAAAAGGGACGTTTGGCGAACGCATCATCGTAGGCATGAAGGGAGCGGACAAACCGACAGTCATCGTCACAGAAGGATACTTTGCCGACTATGGCCTTCGCCCTGAGTACGAGGAAGAGCTGAGTGCCCTCTTCGATGCCAACGTGGTGTTGTGCGAATACCGCTATTTCGCAGAAAGTGTGCCCCAACCCACCAACTGGGATTACATGACCGTCGATAACTCTTTGGCAGATTATCACCATGTGCGTCAGGTGTTGGGCAAGCTCTTCACGGGCAAGTGGATCAGCACAGGCATCAGCAAAGGCGGTCAAACCACCATGTTCTACCGAGCCACTTATCCCGACGACGTTGATGTGAGCGTGAGCTATGTGGCTCCTCTCAACCGCGCTGTTGAAGACGGTCGCCACGAGAAATTCCTCGCCAAGCAAGTTGGTACAAAGGCAGAAAGAAAGGCCATCAAGGCAGCCATGCAAGAGTTGATGAAACGTAAAGGCGAACTCATGCCGCTTTTCCACGACTATTGCACAAAGCACAACTTCCATTTCTATCTTCCCGAAGAAGACATCTACGACTACTGCGTGCTGGAGTATCCTTTCGCCTTGTGGCAGTGGGGCACGCCTGTCAGCACCATTCCCTCGTCCGATGCCGACAACCAGACGTGGTTTAACAACTTCATCGAAGTGGCAGGTCCCGACTACTTCATCTACCCCAACAAGTATATGCCTTTTGACGTGCAAGCCAGTCGCGAGTTAGGCTATTACGGCTATTCACTCAAGCCCATCAAGAAGTGGACTTCGCTCAAAAGCACCAAAGGGTATTTGAAGCAGATTATGCTTCCTGACAGCCTTCGTGGCTACGATTTCGACCCAACGCTCTACGAACGCACCGTTCGTTTTCTCCAGCAATCTGACCCTACACATATATTTATATATGGAGAGATTGACCCTTGGAGTGCCAGCGGAGTGTGTACTTGGCTCGACTGCAAGAAGAAGCAAAACATGCGCGTTTATGTGCAACCCCGTGGCAGCCACAAAGCCCGCATCAACAACATGCCCGACAACATGAGACGGGAAATCATGGACCGACTGACAAAATGGCTGAAATAATACCTCGGCATCTGTTTTGCGACGTTCTTTGAGTCAGTGGCTTGTGCCATGCACATATCAACAACAAATAACGTCTTCTGGAGATAATAGATGAACTACAAATATTCCGACAGAGTGACACGCATCCTCGGATATAGCAAAGAGGAGGCGCTTCGACTCAACAATGACTACATCGGTCCCGAGCATCTCATGCTGGGACTGATTCGTGACGGTGAGAGCCGTGCCATCGATGTGCTGCAACAGCGTTTCTACATCAACATTCCCTCTCTCAAGGAAGTGTTGGAACGCACCGTTGAAGCCGTAGGGGGGCAATTGTATTCCACCGACATTGCACTCGACCAAAAGTCGAACAACATCATGCGGCTTTCCGTGCTTGAGGCTCGTCTGCTCAAGAGCAACGAGAGCGATGCGGAACACATCCTGCTGGCGATGCTCAAGCAGAAAGACAATGGAGTGGCTCGCATACTCAACCACCTCAATGTCAACTATAAAGACCTGTACGACTCGCTTGCCCCGAAAACAGCGTCCACCCCAATGGTGGAGAACAGCGTCGATTTCGACGAGGACGAGGAGGAGGAAGACGCACCACCTCCATCAAGTGGCAATGCGACCAATGTCCACGGCACGACCTCAACCAAGACCACCAAGATGGGAAATTCCGACACCCCTGCCATTGACAAGTTCGGCTTCGACCTGACCCATGCGGCAGCTGAGGGCAAGCTTGACCCCGTGGTGGGGCGTGAAACAGAGATTCAGCGTCTGGCACAGATTCTTTCCCGAAGAAAGAAGAACAACCCCGTGCTCATTGGCGACCCAGGTGTGGGCAAGAGTGCCATCGTGGAAGGATTAGCCACACGCATCAACCAGCGCAAAGTGGCACGCGTACTCTTTGACAAGCGCATCATCAGCCTCGACATGTCAAGCGTGGTGGCTGGCACGAAGTATCGTGGACAGTTCGAGGAGCGTATGCGCAACATCATCAACGAATTGCGCGCCAATCCCAACATCATTATTTTCATCGATGAGATTCACACCCTTGTAGGGGCAGGCAACCAAGCTGGACAGATGGATGCCGCCAACATGATGAAGCCCGCTTTGGCACGAGGCGAACTGCAGTGCATCGGGGCAACAACCCTCGACGAATACCGCAAGAGCATAGAGAAAGACGGTGCGCTTGAGCGTCGTTTCCAAAAGGTCATTGTCGAGCCGACCACGCCTGAGGAGACATTGACCATCTTGAACAACATCAAAGACCGCTACGAAGACCACCATAACGTTAGCTACACTGACGAAGCACTCGAAGCCTGTGTGAAGCTCACCGAACGCTACATCACCGACCGCAGTTTCCCCGACAAAGCCATTGATGTGCTGGACGAAGTGGGGTCTCGTGTGCGTATCCTCAACGTGGATGTACCCAAAGAGCTGGAAGAGAAAGAAGCGGAATTGGCAAGCCTCAACGCCAAGAAAGAAAAAGCTGTCCGCAATGAGAACTACGCCTTGGCAAGCAGCTACCGAGACATGGCTAAGCAAGTGAATGCCGTCATCGAGAAGATGAAACAGGAATGGGAGGCTTCTCTTGTCGATAAGCGTCAGAAAGTCACAGAAGAGCATGTGGCACAAACCGTTTCCATGATGACAGGCATCCCCGTCAGCAAGATGGCCAATGCCGAGGGAATCCGCATGAAAGGAATGCGTCAGGAACTGAAAAACAACATCATCGCTCAGGATGCGGCAGTCGATAAGCTCGTCAATGCCATCCAGCGTAGCCGTGTCGGTCTCAAAGACCCCAATCGTCCCATCGGCACCTTCATGTTCCTCGGTCCTACAGGTGTGGGCAAAACGTACCTCGCCAAGAAGTTGGCAGAACACATGTTCGGCTCAACCGATGCCCTCATCCGCATCGACATGAGCGAGTACATGGAGAAGTTCACCGTCAGCCGACTCGTCGGTGCGCCTCCTGGATATGTGGGTTACGAAGAGGGCGGCATGCTCACCGAGAAAGTGCGCCGCAAGCCCTACTCTATCGTGCTGCTCGACGAGATAGAGAAAGCACATTCCGACGTATTCAACCTGCTCCTACAGGTGATGGATGAAGGTCGTCTGACCGACACGCAAGGTCGTACCATCGACTTCCGTAACACCGTCATCATCATGACCAGCAATGTCGGCACACGCCAACTCAAGGAGTTCGGTCGCGGAGTTGGTTTTGCCGCCATGACGAACACGGACGACAAGGAATTGTCCCGTTCCGTCATCCAAAAAGCACTCAACAAGCAGTTCTCGCCCGAGTTCCTCAACCGCATCAATGAAATCATTACCTTCGACCAGCTCGAACTTAATGCCATCCTCCAAATCATTGGCATCGAACTGCGTGGACTCTACAAGCGCATCGACGACTTGGGCATGACCCTAAAAATCACTGACGCAGCGCAACAGTTCATTGCAGAAAAAGGCTATGACAAGCAGTTTGGCGCACGCCCTCTTCGCCGTGCCATCCAACAGCACCTCGAAGACCGCATCAGCGAAATGATTGTTGAAATGGAAGTTCAGGCAGGCGACACCATCCTCGCCGACATACAAGATGGCAAGATTGTGGTATCGAAACAAACAGAAGAGGTATCATAATCATTCCACATATTAAAGAATCCTAAGGAGAGACACCCTCTCTCTCATACAGGGCGGAATCTGCACAACGCAGAGTCCGCCCTGTTTTTTTATCTAAAATAAGGCTACCCAATAATGGGTACAGCAAGTATGGATGTGAGTATAGCGATACTTACAAGATGAACATCAATCGTGAAAATACCCATTTTGAGGATGAGTTTTACACATTTTGAGTATTGCGGCTTTTTCGGGTTGTCCATACCTTTGCAGTCGATTTGCCGAGAAAGGAACAAGCCGTTCCTTCCGTCAACACAGCCAAACATACAGACACAGCATAAAAAACGTATAACAAAAACATAGAAGCATGAAAGTTGCAAAAAATTGGATGGGGGCAGCTGTTGCCCTGCTACTGAGTACAACGAACACAGACATGAAGGCACAATCCCACGATTGTGACTCATCAACAATGGCAAAGCTCGAACGTACACTCTCGCGTTTCCACATCGGCGGATATGGCGAGGTGGCAATGTCGAGGAATTTCTACAGCGACAATCCTGACCGTTACAGCCTGCCCGACGAACACAGGAACGACCCCAGTCACGGACGATTCGACATTCCCCACATGGTGGTGTATCTGGGCTATGACTTTGGCCACGGATGGACAATGAGTTCCGAGATTGAGTTTGAACATGGCGGAACGGGGGGCGCGTATGAGAAGGAAGTCGATGAAGGCGGCGAATGGGAATCGGAAACAGAAAAAGGCGGTGAGGTTGCCTTGGAACAATTCTGGATTCAAAAGTCATTTGCCCCGTATGCCAACGTCCGCATGGGACACATGGTGGTGCCTGTGGGGTTGAACAATGCGCACCACGAGCCAACGAATTTCTTCACGGTGTATCGTCCAGAGGGTGAGAACACGATTCTGCCTTCCACTTGGCACCAAACAGGCATTGACTTTTGGGGACGTGCAGGTGCTTGGCGATATGAAGTACAATTCTTGGCTGGCTTGAATGCCGAAAACTTCACATCAGACGGGTGGATAAACAAAGGTGCCAGCAGCCCATTAGAGTTTGAGCTATCCACCAAGTACGGCACATCGATCCGCATTGACAACTATTCCGTGCCTGGCTTGCGTTTAGGACTGAGCGGTTACTACGGCCACAGCATTGGCAACGGCTATCCGAGAGACAAAGAAGGTGTAGATAAGGAGTACAAAGGTGTGGTGGCAATAGGATGTTTTGACTTTACCTACAAGGGGCACAACTGGATTGTACGGGGTCAGGCCGACTATGGCTATATGGGCGATGCGGAGGAATTAGCCTACTTATACAACCGCATCAACACGAAGTCACCCTATCACACACGGACAGCCGTCAGTCAGAACGCATTCGCATACGGCGTGGAAGCCGGGTATGACATCTTCTCACAAATCAACAAGTTTCATAACGACGGACAACGCCTGTATGTGTTCGGACGCTACGAGCACTACAACCCTTGCGCATCAAGCAATGTGGAGAAGAAATACGACTACCACAACGTGAAGCGCATGGCAGTGGGCATCAACTACCATCCTGTGAAAGGCGTAGTGCTGAAGGCAGACTATTCGCATAAGTTCTTAAAGAGCCAATACAACAACGAGCCAAGCATCAATATCGGTTTCGCCTATGAGGGATGGTTCTTGTAAAAGGGTATAAAACAAACAGCCGTTTCACAGCCTCAAAATCGGAGTCGGGGACTTCGGTCAACCGATGTCGGGGACTCCGATTGGTCGATGTCGGGGACATCGATTTTGAGGGGCTTTCTGAGGGGAAAAAGAAGGAACATCATTTTGTACATTCATTCACAAATTATTTATAAACTCATCAAAAAACAAACAGACATGAAATTCAAATCAGTATTTGGAACAGCTTTGCTGGCTGCGACGGCAATGATAGCCGCCTCTTGCAGCGACGACAACAATGACAGCAACGAACTCGTTTTTGAGCTGAACACAGCAACTACACCGTTGGTAGATGAAGACTCATACCCTACCCACACAAACGATTACTCCAACCGCTCGTTTGGTCAAACAGCCATCAACAACTGCAGTGACTTGGTTACAGCCTTGGAAGCCGCCAACAGAATGATTGGCACTGCACGTCTGAGCGAACCGCAAGAGGCTTACCTCCGAGAAGTGCTGAAAAACCTTGTAGATAACGTGATTGTGCCCACTTATACGGACTTGGCAGACAACACAGCCAACTTGGAAGCAGAGCTGAAAGGACTGGATGTGAACACCGTGACGCAGAACGACATCAACAACGCCTGCGAGACATTCAAAAAGACCCGTCTCTATTGGGAGCGCAGCGAGGCATTCTTGGGAGGTGCCGCATCGGATTTCGACATCGACCCGACGATTGACTCTTGGCCGCTGAACCGTTCACTGCTGCTCAACTACTTCAACTCGGGAACGATGGACGAGGACATGCTTGACGATGCCTCTATCTTGGGCTTCCACGCACTGGAATTCATCTTGTTCCGCAACGGACAGCCCCGTCAGGTGGCTGAATTTCAAGGGAACGACACCTACAAGAACTTCACAGGCGTGAGTGGCGCAAAGGAATTGGTTTATGCACAGCAGGTGTGCAAGTTGCTGAAGGAACGCACATTCCAACTGCAAGTGGCTTGGGAGGGTGAAACGGCACAGAACGCAGAACGTGTTGCTGTGGTAAAAGCCGCAGGTTTGGATTACACAACGAAGAAGAATCTCAGCTATGGCAACAACCTGAAACAGGCAGGACAAGCCAACAGCACCTTTGCCACACTGAAAGATGCCATCGCACAAGTGCTGTCCGACGATGAGGGTTCTGCCGCCGCCATCGCCACCGAGGTGGGCACGGCAAAGATTGCCAATCCATTCACCGCTGGCTACATCTTCTATGTGGAGTCGCCTTACAGCTACAATTCCATCACGGACTTCCGCGACAACATCCGTTCCATCCGCAACATCTGGTTAGGCTCAACTGACCGCACAGCCAACAGATACAGTTTCCACACATTCTTCGCCAGCGTAGGCAAAGAGACAACCAACACAGCTGTGGAAGGAGGCTATGTCAATGCCATCGCCGCCATCAGCAACATGCCCTCTCCCTTCGTAAAGTATTGCAGCACCATCTGGAATCTGCCTTACGAGGACGACGACCGCACGGCTGACGACATGGAAGAAGAGTAAAGCACACAACGACACACAAGCGGGTGCTCCGTCTGGTACAACAGGCGGAACACCTTTTGTGGTTACTGCACATCATAACAAAACAGACATACTTATGGACAACAAATTCTTACTGAAATCTTCATTACTGCTCATAATGAGCGGTACACTGCTAACAGCATGTAGCGACAATGACGACACCCTCGGACAGGTCTTAGGCACACTGGAAGAGGAAGAAAGCCAGTTCGGCAAGGCCAACGACGTGTTCACAGCTGCCGAGTGGTATCCTGGCGGAGAGCAGGGCACAACCACCAAAGCCAGCTATTCGGCCGTAGCACCCTGTGCAGAGCAGATGGGGCTGGAGACAAGTTTCAATAAAGGCGAAGACTTCTTCGAGCACCTCTACACCTACACCGACGAGCCTCGCAAGGGACTCGGACCTGCATGGGTGCGCAGCAGCTGTATCCATTGCCACCCATCCTATGGCCACGGCAAACGCCAAACAGAATACCGTGCCAACACCATCGGAAACGGCTATCTTTTAGTCGTTTACCATCCCGACGAAGCCTTCACAGAGGATGGTGTACGCTACACTGACTTCCCTTCCAACTACATCGCCGAGGTGACAGGCATGCCTCAAACCAAAGCCATGGAGCCATTCAAAGCACCTATCGACGAGAACCAAATCACCATCACATGGAAGAAGGTGGAAGGCAGCATGCCCAGCGGACTCCCCCTGCACTTTCCTGACGGAGAAACCTACGAACTCATCTATCCCGAAGTCAATATCCCAGTCACGGCTTTCAACACCAATCCTAAGCCAACAAACTACGAGGTGCGCCTCGAATCCACCATTGGCATCTACGGAACAGGACAACTCGACGCTATCAGCACCGAAGACATGAAGGCTCAGTATGCTGCCGAAGCAAACTATGCTCAACTCAATCCAAGGATGTGGAACACGACAGCACAAGACTGGGCAGAAGGTGCTTACTACACACTGGCTGACGGCACAAAAGCCATCAAGAAGTTCACCTACGCCATGACCCGCGCCTCGTTACAAGATGGTGCTGGTGCCAACGCCATCTGGAACATCACCAACGTGACGCGTTCCGACCGCCGCTACCTCTACTCCACCACGGCATGGGCAAAAGCCATGTCGGAAGACCCCGAGGTCATCAACTACATCCGTCAGAACGGCAAAGACAAGTCTTCGCTCGTGCATCCCTATTATGCCGATACCGACGAAAAGATTGCAGAGAAAGTCTTTACCATGCTGGACATGAACACGGCTGCCAAGGGCGGAGACAACTACACAGCAGCGTTTGGCGAAGCGGAAATGAGTGACAAAGACTATTATGACTTCATGGTTTGGCATCGTGGTCTCGCCGTGCCAGCCGCACGCAACCTCGATGACACTACCGTACAGCGCGGAAAAGTGGTGTTCAACAAAATTGGATGCGCCAGTTGTCACCGCCCCTCGTGGCAAACCAAAGAGGACAACTACTGGGTGGATAACAGCATCAAGGCATACGCAAATGCTAACGGACTGGACGCTAACCAGATATTGCCCAAGTTCTCTTATCAGACCATTTGGCCCTACACAGACATGGTACAACACCGCCTCTTCATGGAGAATGACATCCGAACTGGATGGTGCAGAACCACCCCACTTTGGGGACGCGGCTTGTCACTTCGTTTGACTGGTGCCGAAGACCGATTGCACGATTGCCGTGCCCGCAACGAGATTGAAGCCATCATGTGGCATGCCTACAGCAAGCAGTCCGATGCCTATTCCTCTGCCAAGAAGTTCTACGAACTGAAGAAGGAGGATAGAGATGCTGTAGTGAAATTCCTCCGCTCCATCTAAGATGGAAATATTTCAATACAAACAATATATGGACATTTGAGCCGTTATATTAGATAAACAAACCAAGCATTCCGACGCTGTGATTAAGAACATCACATTCACTCTTTACGCTATAGCCATCCTTGTGATGGCTATAGCCACCATTACAGAAAAGACACAAGGCACTCCATACGTGCTCAGCAACATCTATGGTTCATGGTGGTTCACCGCCTTGTGGGCACTACTGGCTATTGGCGGCATTGCCTATCTGTTCCAACGAAGAATTAAAAGACTCTCCATCATTTTGCTACACAGCTCTTTTCTCCTCATATTGGCTGGCGCATTGCTCACGCACCTGACTGCATGGCAAGGGATTGTACATCTGCGCAAAGGAGAGGCTGTAACCTATTGCCATATTGAGGAAAACGGAGCACAAAGTCCTAAGAAACTTCCTTTTACCATCACACTCGAAGATTTCAATATCCGTTATCACAATGGTACGGAAACGGCTGCAGACTATGAATCACACCTCACCATTCGGACGGATACAGAAACGGAACATGGATACACTTCTATGAATAACATTTATTCCACTCATGGCATCCGTCTTTACCAAAGCGGCTACGATGACGACATGCAAGGAACGACACTGTCGCTCAATAGTGACCCGTGGGGTATTCCTGTTACATACACGGGATATGGACTTCTGTTTCTCTCCATGATTCTAACACTTATCGACCCCAAAGGACGATTTCGCCAGCTCGTCCGCAAAGCAAATATCGCCGCCGCATTCGTATTGCTGCTACCCATTCAAGCCCATGCCCTCAACACGTTCCCGAAGGAGATGGCTACAGAATTTGGGCATCTTTGTATCAACTATGATGGCCGTATCTGCCCAATACAGACACTTGCACTGGATTTCACCCGCAAGCTATATGGCAAATCCTCCTATAACGGATACACGGCAGAACAGGTGCTTTGTGGCTTTGTTTGCTGCCGCAACGAATGGAGCCAAGAGCCATTGATACGCATAAAATCGGCAGAATTGCGTCAACGTATAGGTCTGCCCGAATACACTTCACTTACATCACTATTCAGGCAACAGGGCTACATCCTTGGTCCTTTCCTTCAAGAATATTATCAAGGGAATGGTGACAAATTCCATGAGGAAGTGGTGAAAGTTGATGAGAAAGTCATGCTCATCATGCAAGTGTCCCGAGGAGAGCTACTGCGCATCTTCCCGTTCGATGGCAAGTGGTATTCCCCTACCGACAGTTTGCCAACCATTATCGAGGCTGATCGCAAAGCATACTTCAGAAACGCCTTGCCAATGCTCGCCATGTATGTGACCAACCATCAAACGACCAATGCCAACGAGATGCTCAAGAAAATGGCAAAGTACCAATCAGTATATGGAGCAGCCGACATGCCTTCGCCCACTCGCCTCACCGCAGAGCACCTCTACAACAGCATTCCCTTCGCCCAAGTGCTCTTCATGGTATGTCTCACCTTCTCATTCATCAGCCTGTTACGTTGGCAATGGGCAAAGAGGTTTTCGTTCTTAGTGCTCATCGCCGCATTCCTTTCCCTCACATTCTGTCTGGCTTTGAGATGGATAGTCAGCGGATACATCCCCATGAGCAACGGCTACGAAACCATGATACTGATGGCATGGATTATCATGCTTGCTTCGTTGCTCGTCTATCGCAAGTTCCGCATCATCCTCACCTTCGGCTTGCTGCTTTCAGGCTTCCTCCTGCTCGTCAGCCACCTCGGACAGATGGATCCGAAAATCACCCATCTGATGCCCGTGTTATCATCACCTTTGCTGAGCATCCATGTCAGCTGCGTCATGATGGCATACGGACTTTTCAGCATCACCTTTGCCTGTGGAGTTTATGGCATCATTGTCCGCAAGCATACAGAGGAGATGCACTTGCTGTCACAACTCTTTTTGTTTCTCGCCGAGTTCTTGCTGACAGCAGGCATATTTCTGGGTGCTATATGGGCTAATGTGAGTTGGGGACGCTACTGGGGCTGGGATCCCAAGGAAGTGTGGGCACTCATCACCATGCTCATCTATACCATTCCGATGCACAGTTCATCCGTACCATGGATACGGAAACCAATCCACTATCACATTTTCATGACAAGTGCCTTCCTCGCAGTACTCATCACATACTTCGGTGTCAATTTCTTCTTAGGAGGTCTGCACAGCTATGCCAATCAGTAGTGTTCTTCCACTCGAAAAAGAAAATAAGTTTTAGTTTTCCATATTTACTCGTTTTTTTACACTACCTTTGCACTGTATATGGAATTTGTAACAAAGAATTTAGACAATGTTGGTGCTCACATAGAGTTGACACGCTTCACCGCAGGTAGTGTAACAGAACTGCATGCCATGCTCCATGTGGAGGCGCAAGGCGACTTGTTTGAGACGCAGTTTACCCGTCTGCTGCAAGCCAAGGAGGCACTGATGGAAATGGAAGAGACGAAGGCTGCCAAAGTGGTGTTCAAGCGCTATTTCCTAAGTGATGCCACCAATCAGGTTCCACTGATTGAAGAGAGCGACGTATGCACGATTTCTTATATTCAACAGCCTCCACTTGACGGTTCAAAGGTGGCACTTTGGCTTTATTTGCAGCAGGGCACAGAAGTGAGCCACATGAATGGTTCAACCATAGTGAAGCACAACGGCTACAGCCACATTTGGACAATGGGACTGATGAACACCTCGGTTGACACTTCATATATGCAGACATGGAAGACGTTGCTCTCCTATATTGACACATTGAAACTGTTTGATGCGACTTTGGAAGCTAATTGCATCCGCACATGGTTCTTTGTCCGCGATGTCGATACGCAATACTGCGGATTAGTGAAGTCGCGCAAAGAGTGTTTCGTCGAACAAGGCTTGACTCCAGACACGCACTACATTGCTTCCACTGGTATTGGTGGAACACCTGCCGATCCGAAAGCACTGGTGCAGTTAGGCTGCTATGCCATAACGGGCTTCCAACCTGAACAGCAACGCTATCTCTATGCGTTGTCACACTTGAACAAAACTATCGAATATGGTGTCACCTTTGAACGAGGAACACTGATGCAGTACGGTGACCGCAACCACATATACGTCTCAGGTACAGCCTCCATCGACAACAAAGGTGAAGTAATGTATATAGGTGACATCGGCAAACAAACCCTGCGCATGTGGGAGAATGTAGAAAAACTGCTTGAAGAAGGTGGTATGGGTTATGAAGACGTGATGCAGATTGTCGTGTATTTACGAGACGGATCCGACTATGAGGTGGTGAAACAAATGTTCAACAAGAAGTTCCCCAACATGCCACTGATAATCACATTAGCACCTGTCTGCCGTCCCACATGGCTCATCGAGATGGAATGTATGGCAGTGAAAGAAGCGAAGAATCCTTACCCCAATTTTTAAGTAATATTTACATATATTATATAATAAAAAAGGAACACTGAATTCAGTGTTCCTTTTTTATGGCGGAAAGTGAGGGATTCGAACCCCCGGAACAGTTACCCGTTCACCGCATTTCGAGTGCGGCCCGTTCGACCACTCCGGCAACTTTCCTCGTAAAAGGGCAAGCCTGCCAAACAAGCCCACCCCTTATGAGAAAGCCGGGAGGAGATGTGATGAAACTCCGATGTTGTAAGATTTGAGTATTTATTGCCCTTTGTAATCCACCGACACTCAGGTTTCCAGATGCCGAAATCCCATATTCAAAGACATGGCGACTTCTGGGTTGTGGCCCGCCATTAGACAATAAAATCATCTCGGTTCCAGTAATTAATTTGATGAGTATCCCAATCGATCCTGTACCCCAGCTTATATGTAAGCGTTGACCTCGTTCTGTTATCGGTTCACTCACCGATTTGAAGCATCCCCGCTTTTTCTATAGGCAAAGGTAGAACATTCACAGCATATAAACAAGGGATTTGAAGAAAAAATTCTCCAAACCCCATGTTTTCTACTCAAGTCGAAACCTGAACGCTGTTGACTGCGACCTATTCGCCCAAATAAACGGCGAATGACATGGCTCGACCCGCAGGCGTTTTACCCCAAATCCAAAGGGTCTGCTCGTCACTACCCTGTGCCGCACGGAAAGCGGATTCCATATCGGTTGCAGACTTGATGTTTTGGTTATTTGCCTTCAGAATGATGAAGTCTTCGGGGACACCAGCGTCTTTCAAATAACCGCTCTTCAGTTTCTTGACTTGCACGCCAAAGGACAGATGGAAGGTTTTCTTTTGACTCTCTGTCAACTCAACGAACTCTGCGCCTAACACATCAGATTTCTGAGTCTTGATGACATTAGTACTACCCTTTGCGTTGCGGAACGTGAGCGAAGCAGTCTTCTCTTTCTTGTCCCGAATATACCCAATAATTGCTGTATCACCAGGACGATATTTGGTAGTAGCCTCCTGAAGTTCCGACATTTTCGTCACTTTCTTTCCGCCCACAGAAACAACCACGTCTCCCTTCTTGATGCCAGCTTCGGCAGCAGCACCATCTTCTACCACTTCGGCCACATAAACACCATCATTCGTGCCAAAGTCGGCTGTAAACGTCTCATCCTCATGCTTCTGTGCATCAATGTAGTCGCGCAAAGTCACACCACTAATGCCCAACAGAGCACGCTGTACCGTACCATAGGCTTTGAGGTCTGTCACCACCTTTGTCATAATGGTGGTAGGAATGGCGAATCCATATCCCGTAAACGAGCCTGTTTGCGAATAAAGCATTGCATTGATGCCCACAAGTTCACCACGGGTATTGACCAATGCACCACCAGAGTTACCCGCATTGATGGCTGCATCCGTCTGGATGAACGACTCAATGCCATTTTTATGAGCACCCAAGTTGCGTGCCTTTGCCGACACGATACCAGCCGTAACAGTAGAGGTCAGGTTGAAAGGGTTACCCACAGCCAAGACCCACTCACCCACTTTCAGCTGGTCAGAATCACCAATCACGATAGCAGGCAATTGAGTGGCATCAATCTTCAGCAATGCCAAATCGGTGTCGCTATCAAGACCAATGACATGAGCCGTGAACTCGCGGTTGTCATTGAGCGTAATGGTTATCTCATCGGCATTCTCCACCACATGGTTGTTCGTCACGATATAACCATCGCTGGAAATAATCACGCCCGAACCAGCTGACTCACGCTTCGGAGTCTCCACCTGACGACGCTGGCTGCCACCGCCACGACCAAAGAAATCACCGAAGAAATCGGCAAATGGATCGTGATATTCAACCATTTGCTTCTTTCCCTTCTGTACACATTTAATATATACTACCGCATTGCAAGCTTTCTCTGCCGCCTCCGTCAAATCGACAGGTTGAGCAGCAGGATGAGCAACATTGGAGAGTTGCATCAAGTTAGCGGTTTTCTCCACAGCAGGTACAGAAACTCCCGTCTGAGACGATACTACATGAGTTGAGTTTTGCGACAAAGAATAAGCAAAGGCTCCTGTTAATCCTGCAAGAAAGGCCACACATGCCAGTGTGCCATAAAATCTTTTTGTTGTCTGTTTCATAATTTTCTTTTCATTCGTTTTTAGTTATGTTTCTATCACTCTCATGAAACGAACCATTATATCCAAATCCCATACCTGTAACATGGACACAACGTATTCGTTTTCGGGCACAAAATAACAACAAAATTCTTTCTTCTCAAAACATTTCACTCATGTTTTTTGTCCGTATTGAACTTGTTTAACAAATGGAACGAAAGCATTAACACGGATTAAGATTTTTCTTAAATTGAAGCACACAAATTAACACTATCACGAACACAAAAGGAGGAGGCTATGTTTCGACACATCCTCCTCCTTTTGATATACATGCGAGGAATCATTCCCACTCTATCGTTGCTGGCGGTTTGGAAGAGACATCATAGCATACACGGTTGACTCCACGCACGTTACGAATAATTTGGTTGCTCACCTCGGCCAAGAAGTCGTAAGGCAGTTTCGCCCAGTCAGCGGTCATGGCATCGGAAGAGGTGACAGCACGGAGAGCTACGGGGTTCTCGTAGGTGCGCTCGTCGCCCATTACACCAACCGACTTCACATCGGAGAGGAGGATGGCACCTGCTTGCCAAATTTGGTCGTAAAGAGACACCTCTATTTCACCGTCCTTCATGTCGGCAGGAACACCAGCGGCAAGCACCTTGCGAGCATCCTCGCCTGAGAGCTTCACTTTCCAGTCGCGAAGACCACGAATGAAAATGTCATCGGCCTCTTGCAGCACACGCACCTTCTCGGGGGTGATGTCGCCCAAAATGCGCACTGCCAAGCCAGGACCTGGGAAGGGATGGCGCGTGATGAGGTGTTCGGGCATTTGGAGTTGACGACCCACGCGACGCACTTCATCCTTGAAGAGCCATTTGAGCGGTTCACAGAGTTTCAAACCCATCTTCTCGGGAAGACCGCCCACGTTATGGTGAGACTTGATGACCTTGCCCGTGATGTTGAGCGACTCAATACGGTCTGGATATATCGTACCTTGAGCCAACCACTTAGCACCCTCAATCTTCTTGGCTTCGGCTTCGAACACGTCGATGAAACCCGCGCCAATAATCTTACGCTTGCGTTCGGGTTCGCTCACCCCTGCCAATTCTGCATAAAATTTGGCCGAAGCATCCACGCCCACGACATTCAAGCCCAAACACTCATAGTCACGCAACACGTCGGCAAATTCGTTCTTACGGAGCAACCCGTTGTTGACGAAAATACAGGTGAGATTGCTACCGATTGCGCGGTTGAGCAACACGGCTGCCACAGAAGAATCTACACCGCCCGAGAGTCCGAGAATCACCTTCTCATCGCCTACCTGCTGACGCAATTCGGCTACCGTCTGATCGACGAACGAGGCTGGAGACCAATCCTGTTTGCCACCACAAATGTCAACTACAAAATTGCGGAGCAGTTGAGTGCCATCAACAGAATGGAACACCTCAGGATGGTACTGCACACCCCAAATGCGCTCATCATTGGCAGCATAAGCGGCATACTTCACCGTTGCCGTGGAAGCGATGCAACGGAATCCCTCAGGCAAGCAAGTGATGGTGTCGCCATGAGACATCCACACTTGGCTGTCGGGCGCAAAACCCTTCAACAGCGGATTGCCCTGCTCCATGTACACAAGGTTTGCACGACCATACTCACGCGTACCCTCTGGCTCCACCTTGCCACCGAAAGTGTGTGCCATCAACTGCGCACCATAGCAGATGCCAAGGATTGGGTACTTGCCACGGATAGCCGCAAAATCAAGTTTGAATGCCCGCTCTTCATACACACTGTAAGGCGAACCAGACAAGATAACACCTATCACATCAGGGTCATCCTGCGGAAACTTGTTGTAAGGCATGATTTCGCAGAATGTGTTCAACTCACGAACACGACGACCAATCAACTGCGTCGTTTGCGAACCAAAGTCTAAAATAATTATTTTCTGCATATATTATATAATATGTGTAGTTTCGTTAGAAAATACAAAGTTACAATTAAGCGAGCATAAAACAAAATGAAAGAACAACTTTATTCATTTTTACTGATATATTCGCACGTAGTCTATTTCATATTTCATAGGTAGAGCATCTCGCAAGATTTCTCCACCGTTGTCTCCGCCAAGAGCAAGATTAAGAAGGACATAATGAGGCTGACGCATGGGATTCGAGCCATTTCCGATTTTGCCATTGTATGTATCCTCCAATGAAATCTCATTCAAAAGTTCATCATCAAGGAATATTCTCAGATAATCCTTGTCCCAATCCAAACGCCAAATATGAAATTTAGATGTCCAATCCGAATCCTTTTCAAGAAACTTCTCAAAAGGCACTGCTTTGCTGTTCCATTTAGCATCATACGGTTTGTCTTTGCCCCATGCCGCGTTGGCAAGAATATGAGGAATATCGTCTATGCGATAATATTCCATGACATCAATCTCACCATTTGACGGCCAGGGCATATCTTTCCCTAAAGTCCAGATCGCAGGCCATGCACCAGAAGCAACGGGAATCCTGGCACGGACTTCCAGTGTGCCATACTGAAACTCCTGCTTGCCACGAGTATTTACCGATGCAGATGTGTAATCAATAGTCGGACGGGAGCTGCGCCAGTCTTTTGCTCCTTCGCGGTACAAAGGATTGGGTCTATTTTCCTTGCGCGCCTCAAGCACAAGAAGACCGTCCTTGCAATAGGCATTTTCAGTCTGATACCACTGGTCTTCATGATTGCGAACAAACCCATTCTCAAAGTTCCAGTAAAGACCGTTAATCGGTCCGTCGGTATTGAACTCATCGCTCCATACAAGTTTTTTACCGACTTTTAGTTTGTCTCCACTGAGATCGACCTCAAAAATCTGTGGGATGCGGATGTAGTTGCCATGGTCATTGCGATGACTATGAACAGACATAAGCCAACGGCCGGACAAATCCTTGAACAACATTCCATGACCATGGTCAGGCGGTGTAATAGGTTTCTCTTCCTGTACCCACGGACCATCGATATTGCCACTTTCTGAATAAGCCACCCCTTGCGTGTAAATTCCATATATCCAACTTGTCCATATCATGCCGAGTCGACCGGTGTCTGTACGGAACAACCAAGGACCGTCTGTCACTCTGTTAGGCACAATTTTGCCGTCGAGTTTTTCCCGGCTCCAAGGAGACGCACTTGCCTTGAAAAGCAGTTTACCGTTTCCGATAGTTCCACTTAAATCATCTTTAAGCCGAACTCTTTCCATTGTACCGTCCCAGTTGGAAATCCATTCTCCGCAATACACCATATAAGGCTTACCGTCACTGTCCACCCAAAATGTTCCATCAAGCGTAGGACGATCTTCCGGCAAATAGTTTTCATCCGAAATAGGACGGTAAGGTCCCCATGGTACATCGCTAACCATAACATGAGTTGCTCTGCGAGGGAGATTCATTCCTTTGAATGAACCGATATTCACTTCTTTGTTTGTAAAAGTGGCAAAGCAATAATACTTACCGTTATAGAGGTGCAGTTCCGCAGCCCATATTTCGGGATTGCGCCCCATCCACGAGGTGGTGTCAGGCTCAATCAGACGATATGGGCCAGTCCACTTGTCAAGGTCGCGACTTATCCACAACTTTCCTGAAGTTCCGGTCATGTAATACAGTCCAGATTCTTTGTCAGCAAGAATACACGGATCGCTAAGGCGAATGGAATCACGTGGGACATCCACCTTGAATCCCCAAAGCTGACGCGAACGCAAGGACTCGAACGGTTCTCCTGCCACTGCCTTTCCACAAAGCAATAGCAAGGAAAAAATAAGTACTGTAAGACACTTCCTGATATTCATGCTATCTGAATTTAACGTGAGTTTAACGAATGATAATCATCTACAAATTGGGTGACCGCTATGCTCACCGAGGACAAAGTTAAAGAATTATTTTGTATTGCAGATGACTTTTGCAGCTTTTTTGATGCCATGACAGAAAAATACACACAAACGGGGATGTCAAGTGAACATATTGAGGCTGCGGAAAACATCCCTCTGAAAGCTCCCTAAAATCGGAGTCCCCGACTCCGACCGACCGATGTCCCCGACTCCGACCGACCGATGTCGGGGACTCCGATTTTTCTCGGGATGTTGACCTGTTTTATCGACCAACAAAAAATGCTCTATTGCCAATGGCAATAGAGCATTTAAATCTATTTTTCCGCAAAGTTCTTTATATACACATCATCAACTATCAGGAAGAACAAATGAATTACAAGTCTTTCTACAAAGGGTTCAAAAAGACTTCCGCTTGGGCGATGGTGTCAAGTTTTCCTACATCAAGCAGTTGAAGCGTTGGGACAAAGTGGCATTTGATTTCCACCTTGTCACAAATGGAAAGATAAAAATCGATGATGGAGAACTTACCTTGCCATGTATCCATAAGGGGAAGAAGAGAGGGATGGAAAACTTGGATGCCAGAGAAGGCAAACTTTTTCAGATGAGATAAATTCTCAAAGGTTTTGATGTGATGATATGGTGACTTCACCTCCCTTGTGGCGATGTTCGTCCAGCCAACAAGACGGTCAGTATCGTCGAAGAGAAGGTAACGCTGAGTATTGCGCTGAGAGACAAGAAGCGTGGTGGAGGTGGCTTCGTTGTACAGAGAAAGGAGGTCGGCATTGGAGAGTATATCAACATTGTGAACAAGGATTGGGTCATCATTAGAGAAGAGGCGTGCCGCCTTCTTTAACCCTCCCCCCGTCTCGAGGAGCATATCGGTTTCATCGCTAAACTTAATGTCGATGCCGAAATAGTCGTTGGCTTCCACGAAGTCGATGATTTGCTGGGCGAAGTGATGGACATTGATGACGATTTCGTTCACACCAATGCTTTTCAGTTTCTCAATGAGAATCTGTACAAGAGGTTTGCCATGGATGGACACCATTGCTTTGGGCATGGTGTCAGTGAGGGGCTTGAGGCGAGTGCCGAGACCGGCTGCAAAGATGATCGCGTTCATTTCAAGACCTGTGTAATATTTTGTTCGCGGTGGCAGAGGTGAACTTCCACATCAAACTTCTGATGGATGTGTTCAGCAACATGTTGGGCACAATAGACAGAACGATGACGACCGCCTGTGCAACCAAATGAGATCTGCAAATGGGTGAAGCCACGTTCCTGAAAACGTGCCACATGGAAATCGACAAGCCTGTCAACACTTTCGAGGAATGTGAGGATTTCGCCATCAGCTTCGAGGAAGTCAATGACAGGTTGGTCAAGCCCCGTGAGAGGTTTGTATTCGTCATAACGACCTGGGTTGTGGGTGCTGCGACAGTCGAACACATAGCCTCCTCCGTTGCCACTTTCGTCAGCAGGAATGCCTTTCTTGAAAGAGAAAGAGAATACATTGACGACGAGGGAAGCCGCCTTCGGACTTTTAGATATTTCCCCTTCCACAGCAAGTATGCCATGAGAGATGTAAGTCGCATCGTTTTGTAAATAAGTAGCAACTTTGGCTTTCTTCTCTGCCTCCTCAACCCTACTCTTCTCCTCTTCCGCATTTAGGGCAATGAGCGAACGAGCCACCTCGGCAAGGTAAGGATACGATTTGCAAGTACCCAAGGATAGTTCCTTTTGCAAATTGCTGATGGCGAGAGGAATACTATTGGTGAAGTATTCTTTTTCCTCCCATAAGCCACGATAGCCATACGCGCCAAGCACTTGCAGAATACGGAAAAGAACAAACAGACGAAATTTGTGGAGGAAGTCCGACTTCGACATGGGTTTGAAAGGCTGCAAAGCTGCTAAATACTCATCTATCAGCTGTTCACGCACTGCATCGGAGAACTTTGCAGATGACTGCCAAAGGAAGGAAGCCACATCGTAGTAGATAGGTCCTCTACGACCTCCTTGAAAGTCTATGAAGTAAGGACATCCATTTTTCAACATCACATTGCGCGACTGGAAGTCACGATAGAGAAAGGTGTCTTCTTGTTCCATCATCAGGTCGTCAGCCAACCGTTCAAAGTCCTGTTGCAATCTGAACTCGTTGAACTCCACACCTTTCAGTTTAAGGAAACAATACTTAAAATAGTTGAGGTCGAACATGACGCTCATCCTATCCATTTCACGCTGAGGGAAACAATGGTTGAAGAACTTGTCCGCTGTCTGACTGACGATGGGTTGGAACTGGAATCGTGGCAATTCACGTATGATTGCCTTCAAAACATCTAATGCCATCGCATCCAATGTTCCGTCCGCCTGACGATGCTGCGCCATAAATGAGTACAAAGATACATCACCGCAATCCTCTTGCAGATACACCATTCTATCCTCTGAAACAGCCAACACAGCAGGAACAGGCAAGTCGCCATCCCTGAAACGTTGCGCCAAGTCTATAAACGCCTCGTTTTCCTCTTTGTTCGTACCAATGACTGCTATGAGGCTTTCGCCTTCGCCTTTCACCCGAAAATACCTACGATTGCTGCCTGCACCAGCCAAAGGAACGATGTCTTGAGGTTCACAATCTGTCAACCTCTGATATAGTTGCACGATTCTTTCCATCCTTTTATTCTATCTATTCTTTTCTATTCCAGATACTCATAACCTTGCTATAAACAGCAAGAACATTGAAGACACTGACAAGAATGAGCAATCCAACCCCGACGCACAAGGTAAGCAGAATGTTCGGAGCCTCAAAGTCGGGGAAGAAGTTCTCGAACATATCAAGATAGACCCTCCTAACCATCAGCATGATGACCACCGCCAGCAGCAACACCAAGACGTTCAGACCTACTGCCAATGCCTGATACGGGAACGAAACTTTAGTCGGTGAATAACCAATAAGCAACAAATTCTCGAGCTTCGAGCTATTCTTCTGCACGAGGAGGAACACGCTGAGCATCAGGATGTAGAAGGAAAGGATGCTGATGACCACACCTACCACCATGACGATGCTGACGATGACACGCAACATAAAAGTGGTCTTCGAAGCGTCCAGTTTCTCTTCATCGGTCTCATAGTCGTGGTCTTGCAAATAGGACGTAATGCGTTCATCTGTAGGATTTTCCACCTCCATGATGAGGCGTGTAGGTTCTTTCACTGCCGCCTGACTGGCATACCGTTCATTAGCCCACCGCATAAACGCCTCAGGCACAAGGATGGTGTTCAAGCGCGAAGAGAAACCCACGATGCGACCTTCAAACTCATCGTTTTGCCCGTTGCCTCCGATAATAACCTTCAAATTCATCGCCCCCAAAATGCCTTCACTGAGTTTAGGAAGCCCTTTGCCTTGTGCATACCCAAAGTTATATAGGTCGAGGTAGTTCTTGGGCAAGATAATCGGAATCTCATCCTCGCCAGCACTATACTCCCAAGCCTCACTTTTCACGTCAACAAACTCGTCAGGCACACTCTCAAAGAACATGTCTGTGGAGAAACTTACAAATCCCTCCACATCAAATCGTGCCCGCACATTGAACGAACTGGACGTGAACGCCCCTACTCGCTCCGCAAAACCTGCTGCCTTCAAGTCTTCAACATCTTCAGCCGTGAACGTCTGTTGCGCCCCTGTCAATCCAGACAACGCACCAATCTTTTTATTGACAATCAGATAGTCAGCCTTCATGAAGCTGTCCTCTTGATCGATTGCTTGATAATCCTTGTAGAACTGTACACCCAACAAGATGATGACCACACCTACAAGGTTCGCAAAGAAGAAGCCTACAAATTGCGGAATGCTAATATGCTGACGTAATAGTTTCCAAACCAGTTTCATTGTACGTTAAGAGTTTGAATGAGAAGTAAGAGAAAGCCTGGTCGTAAGGTGAAGTTTCCTCTTATCACTCACGACCTGTTTTTATAAGTTAAACACTTGATCATACGCCAATTCGATATGTTTGCCGATGCTGGTGGCAATGATGCTCGCCCCCTGCTTCTTTGCCTCAGCTGTCATGATTTGCCCCATGATGACCGCATTGGTGTCGTCAAGATGACTAATAGGCTCATCCACAAAAAGGAAATCGAATGGTTGACACAATGCACGGATGAGTGCTACACGCTGCTGTTGCCCGAACGACATACGCCCCAATTTGGCATTGAGTTTGTCCGTAATGCCCAACATTTCAAACCATGTTTGAATTTGTTCCTTTGTCTGCTGTCCTGTCAGTTTGTTCTTAATTTCCACATTCTCCCAAGCTGTGAGTTCGGGAAACATGCGCAGTTCCTGCCACAGCAAAGCAAAGTGATGTTGACGAATATCCGTCCATTGCGCCACTGAATACTGGCTGACATCTTCACCATCAAACAGAATCTGTCCCTGATAGTCATGTCGATAGCCATAAATATAGCTGCACAAGGACGATTTTCCCGTGCCCGAATTGGCTTCCACCAAATAGAGTTTCTCCCTTTCAAACGTAACCTCCCGATTCCAGATGTCGCTCACGATGTCGGTTCGCCCCTGAAACACACAAGGTAACGTATGGCTCAGTTGTATCTTCTTCATACAAAGCTTAGAACAATTGTTTCAAGAAATTCTCGTTGTCATTCTGTAGTTCCAACGTCAACGTCATCTCGTTGGCAGAAGAAACCGTCACCACAAGAGTCTTCATGACCTTCATCAACTTTTCCTCCATTATCATCCCACCACTATGACATTTCAGTCCCTCTTTCACCATAGATGCCAAGTTAATGTATCCAAAGAACTTGCTCTCCTTCATCTGTTTGGCGTATGGTTTAAGGAGATTTTCCTTCTCCGTATATTGACGCTCAGCCGCGGCTGTCGCCATGAAAAGGTTCTGTTTCTCCACACCCCACACATAGGACTTTTCCTCTATGTTGAGCTGATACATATCCTTAGACAGTGTCGTCATGGTAATGCCATAGTCCTTCATGCTACTCCTCCAATAATCAACGTCTTCAAGGAAGTCTGTGTTCTTCAGTTCTGCATAAGCCACACATTCGGGTTGGCGACAATCCTTCTGAAGTTCCACAGCGATGTCACCATCCACAGCTTTCAGCATCTGCTCAATGTCAATGGCACGTTCCATCATGAAAAGCATCTCCTTGCAAGTTGGGATTCCTTTCAGACGTTCGAGCAACCACTCACCTTTCACATTGGCACAAAACCACATCAACATCTTGTCTGATACCTTATTGATGAACTCGCCATCTATCTCATCCCAATTATCATCTGCGCCATCAATGATTTCATTGGCTTCATCAGTCTTTCCCATCACACGGGCTTTGAGTAAAGCCTTGCCGTCATCCTCAAAAGTCAAACCAACTACGACATCCACCTCTGTGGGATTCAGTTTCTCAGGTAACACCAACATAAGAGGAGTCATAACTTCTTGGGGCAACGAAGCAACATTCAAATAGAGAGCCACATCGCCATTCACATCGTTCAAACGACTATACGCCTCTGTATTGACGAAACTGTCGTCCTCCTTTTGGTTCATCAAATCACGCGCCAAACGACTGACGGTTGTCCCACTACGTCCCTTTAGCGATGCCATGAGCAGACATGCCGTACCATCATAGGAATAAGAGATTTCATTAAACAAAGTTCCACACATCATCCCATCTTTCTCCACTGGCTTCGTAGCAATGCCTTGCTTCTGCAAGCTTTGGAAGAATTTACCCAAGTCATTTTTATTGCTGACTTTTATTGTGATTCCACCCAGTTCATTGTTTACCAAGAAGATGTAAGCAGGCATTCCAAAGTCCAGTCCCATGGCAGAAGGGTCTTCCATATATGCTTTCATCTTCTTCGTGTCTTCCTTCTTCACAGCAATCGACAGAGCCTGTTCCAGCGTCTTCATCGTCTCCGAATGCTGGAAATCAGCCTTCTTGAACATGCTGCCCAAATCCACTTTCATCACCAGCGACGCATTGGCAGGAATGACCTTCTGATAATCCATATTGGTACAGGAACACAGGACAGCCACCACCAATAACAACATAAAAACAAAACGAATCTTTTTCATGCTTTTGTGATTGATTAGGTTTATTATTGATTGACCAAGTTCATGATATGTACAGCCACTAACGCCGCCGTCTCCGTTCGCAAACGGCTCTTTCCCAATGTGACACTCTGGAATCCCATGGACTCCGCAAGTTTCACCTCTTCCATGGAAAAGTCACCCTCAGGTCCTACCAACACCAACGCATCTTCCCCATGCTTAATGGCATCCTTCAATGCCACCTTCTCGCCAATCTCTTCCTCTTCGTAACAATGGCAAATGAACTTCTGCATTGACTTGCCATTCGTCTTCTCCCGTTTCTCCATCTCCAGCAAGAAAGCCTTAAAATCCTGCATTTCATTCAATACAGGCTTCCATGCCTTGTGACTCTGCTTCATGGCAGACACCAAAATTTTCTCTATGCGTTCCGTCTTGATGACAGTTCTTTCCGACCACCGACACTTCAAGAAAGTCAGTTCGTCAAAACCTATCTCAGTGGCTTTCTCGGCAAGCCACTCCGTTCTGTCCATGTTCTTCGTCGGTGCCATTGCCAAATGCAACAATGGTTGCCATTGTCGCTCTTGGGGCAACGTCTCCTCTATTCGATACAGACAACGTTTTTTCGTCGCCTCGGCCACAACCGCACGATAGAACGTCCCTTCCCCATCCATCAACATCATCTCATCGCCCATTTCCATGCGTAAAACACGGACAGCATGTTGCACCTCCTCCTCGGGAAGCTCACACACGCTGGATGCGTCGGGAACATAGAAGAAACGAATCTCTTTCATTGAGCAATAACGAGTTAGACCTTCGGATGGAGACCATCACCCAACATGCAAGTTGGTTACTCTTGCGTATGCAGGCAGGTCAATGGAAGCAAAATCCTTGTCGAGGTACTTGAAGTAGCCCGTGATGCCAATCATAGCAGCATTGTCGGTGGTGTAAGAAAACTTCGGGATGAAGATTTTCCAATGATAACGCTTGGCATGGTCACGGAACGCATTGCGGAGTCCGTTGTTGGCACTTACGCCACCAGCCACCGCCACCTGTTTGATGCCCGTGTCTTTCACTGCCTTACGCAGTTTCTTCATCAGAATATCCACAATAGTCTTCTCCAACGAAGCCGCCAAGTCCTCTTTATGATGTTCGATGAAATCAGGGTCATCCTTCATCCAATCCCGCAAACGATAGAGAAACGAAGTCTTCAACCCCGAGAAACTGTAGTCGTAACCAGCAATATCGGGTTTTGAGAACTCAAACGCCTCTGGATTTCCTTGACGCGCCAGTTTGTCAATGATAGGACCACCAGGATAGCCAAGCCCCATCACTTTCGAGCACTTGTCAATCGCTTCACCTGCAGCATCATCAATAGTCTGTCCCAAAATCTCCATGTCCTTATAAGAATTGACCTTCACGATTTGGCTGTTGCCACCACTGACAAGCAAGCACAGATACGGGAATGTAGGCAGGTCGTGGTCATCTTCATTCTCTCTGATAAAATGCGCCAACACATGCCCCTGCAAGTGGTTCACATCTATCATCGGAATGCCCAAACTCCGCGCAAAGCCTTTGGCGAAACAGACACCCACCAAGAGGCTGCCCATCAAACCAGGTCCTCGTGTGAATGCCACAGCATCAAGGTTCTCCTTCGTGATGCCAGCCCGCTTGATGGCAGCATCCACCACAGGTACAATGTTCTGCTGATGGGCACGACTTGCCAACTCTGGCACCACGCCCCCATACTCCTCATGCACAGCCTGTGAAGCAGTTACATTACTCAGCAAGATGCCGTCTCGCAACACTGCTGCACTCGTATCATCGCACGAACTTTCTATCGCAAGTATATACATCCCTCTACTTCCTTAATGTCGCTAATAAGTCAGTATTTCCAATCCCTCCTCGGTCATCAGATAAGTGTGTTCCCACTGCGCCGAGTCGCTTTCATCTTCCGTCACCACCGTCCATTCATCCTCGCTATCCACAAACACCTGCCAACCACCAGCATTGATCATCGGTTCGATGGTGAACACCATGCCTGGCACCAGCAACATACCCGTGCCCTTCTTGCCCCAATGCTCCATATCAGGATCTTCGTGAAACGCATTGCCCACACCATGACCACACAGGTCACGCACCACAGTGTAACCATTCTTATGGGCATGCTTCGTCACAGCAGCCGCTTGGTCACCCACAAAAGTAAAGGGTTTGCAAGCTTCAGCACCAATCTCCATGCACTCCTTGGCCACCTGCACCAAACGCTCACGTTCAGGTGTAGTCTTGCCTATGATGAACATACGGCTGGCATCGGCGAAATAGCCATCCACAATCGTCGTGCAATCCACATTGATAATATCGCCCTCCTCCAAGATTTCCTCGGCATCAGGAATGCCGTGACACACAACCTCGTTGATGCTGGTGCAACAACTTTTTGGAAAACCTTCATAATTGAGCGGTGCAGGAATGCCACCATGCTTAGTGGTGAAGTCATACACAAGCTGGTCAATCTCCAATGTTGACATGCCCTCTCGAATCTTCTCTTGCACAAGGTCAAGCACCGCCGTATTAAGCACTCCAGCCTTGCGGATGCCCTCTATCTGTTCAGGGGTTTTAATCAGTTCGCGTGTAGGCACAAGATGACCCTTGTTCTGGAAATACAGAATCTTCTTGTCCAGCTCCGTCAGCGGCTGTCCGCTCTTCACATGCCAGTTTCTTGGATTTTTCTTCAACAATCCCATTGCTTATGTTTCTTTTCTCTGATTTAGTTGCAAAGGTACAACTTTTTTCTCTATCTTTGCACAAAGAAAATGCTAAAAACAACATACCAATGAAAACATTAAAAACAAGCGTTGCCGTCCTGTTAACACTGATGACCATGGCTTGCGACGGCATTCAACAAAAGCATACAGAACAAACCACGACACAAGGAGGCTATGTTGAGGCAAGCATCCAATCCCTGCGCGACTACACGCTTCAAGACACCATCACTATCGGCGGACGTTTGTACAACTACACCTGTGCCCTCACTCACGATGAATCACAACCCAGCTTCATCAACCCACAAGGAATTGAATACCACGAGAGTTTGGTCAGCATCACCATCCGTCGCGACAGCACCAACGTGTTCAAAAAGACATTCCAAAAGAACAACTTCCGCGAGTATGTGCCTGATACGTTCCTGAAGACTTCCACGATGGTGGGCGTAAACTACAACTTCAACAAACGTGACGAAGACCGCTCCGCATTCTACTTCATCATCACCGTGGGAGACCCTGATGTAACTTCTGACATGGTCTATCCCCTTGAACTGAAAGTCAGCACCGATGGCAGTTACTCGTTGAAGAAAGCCGAGAACCTCGAAACAGGTCCTCTCAGCGACGGTTTGACCGTTGATCCTCGTGAAGACGCTATCTAACAAGCTGCTTTATTTCCTACTTTTTCTTCACAGATATGGCAAAGCAAACGATGAAGCGAGGAAAGAAAGGATGCTTATTAGGACTAACTGGATGCTTGACAAGGTTACTACTCATCATCGTCGTAGAAACGCTGACCGCCGCCATCTGCTTCAAAGTCTTAGGTATGAACGAAAGTTCTACATACTACACCATCTTTGCCATGTTATGTATCCTCTCTGCATTTGTGCTCTATTACGATAACAATGACAACGACAACGAACAGAGCCAAAAGAAAGCAGGTGTCGGGTGTTTGCTCGTAGCCGCCCTATTCTTCTTCGTACTGGCTTGTCTTCTAAATACGAAGAACGACAAAGAAGACGCAGCAAACAGGGAATCCACCTCCATACCATTCAGTTCCGACACCACAAAACAAAGAACAAAGACCAACACAGGCAAATTCTATCAAGCAGAAACAAGTAAGGACAATGAGGAGGAGGACGATGATGAACTATACGATGACCCTTACGACAATCCTGATTTCGACGACCTATTCCCAGGCGAGGAATACGATGAGGAATTTATTGATTCCGAAGGAGACCCCGAACTATACGACGAGCCATAAGCAACAACCAATCATAGACCTCCTTCATCGTCTCCTTCTTTGCTATTTGCACTGCAAAGTAACAAATTTTTTCTGTAATAAACAAGAGATGAGTAAAAAGTGATGGGCACTCCGTGCGGAGAGCCCATCACTTTTTTGTATTTAATAATAAGATGTGTATGCTGCGGACTTACTTCACCAGAACAGCCTTGCCGTCGATGATGACGATGCCCTTATAGCTTGCATCAACCTTCTGACCCGCAAGGTTGTAGCGTACACCTGTCTTGGCAACAGGAGTCTTGATGTCCTCTACGCCAACGATTTCTTCAGGCACTTCGGGAAGCACGTCTGGCGTGAAGATGTCAATGTTGTAAACATAAACATTCGCACCAATGCTAAACTCATAACCCTCAGGAGCTTCTGTCACCTTGACCACGGTTACACCAGTATTTGTGGTAAGAACGACAATCTCACCATATTTTACATTGTCAACCTTCAATGTGCCTTTTGACATGAAGAACAGACCTGACTTATCAGTAAAGATAGCCATTGTGCTGTATGATGGGTGAGAATTGTCCACTGTCAGACCTTCAAAGAGACCCGTTCCGTCTTCGGCATAAACGCTGCTGGCGATTGTGGTTGTTGGTTCGTCGTTCTCATCCAATTCGTAGGTAGGAATCCAAGTTCTCCAGTGACGGGCGGCATTACGGCTATCCGAGCCATCCCAACCACAAGCAACGTAAGCGGTCAACACATCATCACCCGTCAAATCAGTACCATCTTCACCAATGCCTTGCTCAAATTCGTCAATGGTATAAGTGGCTTTCACGTTACCATCCTCATCTTCAATATAGTAGTGGTCGATAACCTCTTGGTTAATCAGTGCCAACTGCTCATCTGTCAGGTTTTGGAACTCCCAGTTATGCTCAGCCTCCTCGTCCACACGAGCGTAGTTTTCACCAGGCTCGAATACGTCCATCTCAACCACGCCGGGCAGATAACCATCCACTTCCACTGTCACCTTGACAGAAGACTCAGAAGAGAGTGTCTCATTGAAGGCAGGATTGCTGTTGGTCTCTTCGTCCCATTCATGCTCAATAACCACACCTTCACCATTCTCATAAGTGAACTTATAACGTTCTCCGCAAAGCGTATTGTTGTTCCAAGCCATCTTGTAAGTGCGCTCCTTACCGTTGATGCCAACCAACGTCAGTGTTGGAGCATTCAGCTGAATCTCACCCACAGACACCTCAATCACCTGAATGTCAGAGATTACGCGTGTTGATTCTGATACAGAAACAGCCTTCACAGTCACTTTGCCATCAGGGTTGCCATCTTCCTCGTCGTCGCTTGCGTCAACTGAGATATATCCATCTTCAACATTGAATGGCGCGTTAGGACCGAAGAACACCTGACCCGTTTCGTCATCAGTCACGAACTGGCTCTCGTCAAGCACCTTCTTGTAAACAGGAATCTCTTCCACAACAACAGGCTTACCCTCTTCGTCAAGCACGGTATTACCGTCTTCATCTGTCTCATAAACATAGTCATAGTGGTCAATTTCCTCTGACTCTTTCAAGAACACAGGATCCTCACCATCCGTTGAGTAATATGTCACCACCTTGCTTCCGAAAGTAGATTCGCCCGGCTTGAACTCCAATTGACGAGCTTCACCATCCACACCTACAACCTTCAGCGATGGAGTAGAAACGACTTCTGCCTCACCTGCTGGAGACCAAATTTGGAAATGAGACAAATAGTTGGCACTCTTGCCATTGAACTTAATGAAACAAGCACCGCTGTTGATGACCTTAAAGTAGCGGAAAGCATCTGCAACGCTCTGAGGCTCTTCTCCTTCCTCGGGTTCTGGAGTTGCCAAATCTTGAATATCGTGAATTGCTTGCGAAATCTCTTCAAGCACCAGAGGCTCCTGTGGAGTATCCGCCCAACCTGTCTTAGAATTACATGCAACAGAGTTCACCACAAACGAAGCGGCATCCTTGTTCGACACATCGAAGACAACAATCTGTCCTTCACGCAAACCATGAAGACCAATCCAACGTTCATTTTTTGTGGAACGAAGTTCTTTATTAGCGGGCCAATCAATACCATCTCCTGGCAACTCTATAGACATGAACTCAAGACCAGAGTTCGTCAAATACTTTGGCACATAACCATTGATTTTCACACCTGAAACTTCTGCACCGTACTCAAGCGAATAAGCAGGTTCAATCGCTACGCCATTGACAGTTGCTTCAACAAAGTTCACGTCTTTCTCAAGACGATAGCCATCTTCATAGTTGGCGAGCGTCTCATTCTCTTCTGTCATTGTCTGCGCTGACAATGATAGCGGCAGCGATAGCAGCAAGGCAGCCAAGAGG